>WRBI01000015.1 GCA_009784625.1 Oscillospiraceae bacterium
AGTATCGTTTCCTCGTGCAACATTATCTTCGTATACTTCCTTGCCACAGCAAAAACCCCTTTCGTAGTTATTATCCTACGTTAAGGGGTTTTTCTCAATGTCCGTTTTATGGGATGCAGTTCATAAAAGCAAAGGTTATTCTATTTTTTTACTTGGTGTCATACTGTATTGATTTTGCCTTATGCGATGTTTTTATGCTTGTGTCAACCGGCGGATTGCGAACGCCGCCCAGTTGTGATACAATGGTAGCTGAAAAAATGCTACAGGAGGGTGAATCCATGATCATCAAGCAGTTGAGCGTCTTTGTCGAAAACCGCCGGGGCAAACTAAACGAGATTGTACAGACCCTTTCGGATGCGGGGGTTGACTTGCGGGCACTCATGTTGGCCGACACCAGCGAGTTTGGCTTTTTGCGGATGATTGTATCCGACCCCGACCTTGCCTGCGATATCCTTAAAAAAGCGGGGATGATGATCCGCGTGAGCGATGTGGTCGCTTTCGGGATGACCGACAAGCCGGGTGAATTCACCAAAGTCACGCAGCTGATTGCCGCCGAAGGGGTGGATATCTCTTATCTTTACACTTTGGCGTCCCCCAAAAACGGGGAGGCGGTCATTATCTTGCAGATGGATCAGCCGGGCGCGGGGATCGCGGCCTTGCGCAAGGGCGGCTTTCGAATCATTGGCCCGGACGAAATCTACAACGGCTAAACACAAAACTTTTGCCAAGACCACGCCTTTTGCGCGTGGTTTTGGTTTTATCCCGGCGCTGTTAAAGATAACTCTTGTTGTGCGGCACGGTTTGTGTTAAAATTTATCCGGGTGATGTCATGCGCGAAATTGCTTTACTGGCCGTGATACTGGCGCTGGCGGTTGTTGCGAGCGGCTGCGGCGCTGCCGATGACCAAATCGCGTCCGGGCCGTTCGACATTGGAATGGTCAGTGGAAATGAATTTGGCATTGGTTTTGCCTTGCGCAACAACAGCGACCACACACTCTTTTTCACCGGCGATTTCCGCCTTTACCGGCAGGAAAATGGCCACTGGGTCGAAGAGTCGGTATTGCGAACAGGTTCGGGGGAAGATAGACTGTCGCCCTATAGCGCGGCTGAATTTTTTATCCAGTGGTGGCGGGAAATGCCGCCCGGCCATTACCGCTTTGTCAGGCCGTTTTATACCGATCCAGGCCATCCGGATCGGATAGAAGAGTTGTCCATCGAGTTTGATGTAACCCACTGGAGTGATCCGCCCGCATATGACTGGCGGCAAGACCGGATTGACTTTATCACAGCCGGCCAGTCCAGCGAGAAGATTGTGCCGGTCGGCGAGGTGCGAGTTAGCGCGAACGCCATCTCCCTGGAAGTTGAAAACCGCACCGATAAAGACTACATCTACGGGGAAGGTTGGGAACTGGCCTATTACGCGGATGGCCGCTGGCGGGCTTATCTGCCCGGTCACGAATTTGGCTGGGTCAGCATCGGATATATGCTGGAATCCGGCGCGACAAGCCGGAGCGTGATCGAAATCGGCCGCCGTTTCGGCGAGCTGCCGCCGGGCAGATATATGCTCATTCGCGGCCACTCTGTTATGGATGATTTTGATCTGTGGAGAGACGTATACCGCAGGCAGTTCATTTATGAATACATCATGATTGACTTTACCATTGATGAGACCACCCCAACAGACCTTAGGGCGTGTTGACACAAAGCTGAAGCCCGTATTTTGGTGAATTTTGAGCCTTTCTTCGTTGTCGTTACAAAATACTGACGATGAGCGCCCATACAGCGAAGAGTCTCAGCGGAATACATACAGTATTCCTTCCTCCTCCGCCTTGAAATGCTCGAAAATTCACTCAAAATCCCTGCATTCCCATTTGTGTCAACACACCCTAGATAATCAAAAGCCGGAGGATGCGGTATGAACATACCGATCTTATTTATAAAAGGGGTAAAGCGCAAGGTTCTTGACGCCTTGGGCCTTGAGATGATGGGCGAGAAGTTCAAAGCCCTTGCGCTCAACTACCTCATCTTTATGATCTACTTTACACTTGAAAGTGTATTCATCAACACACTGTTGTTGCGGGTATCCGGCGGTGATATCAGCGCGGTGCTTATTTACCGCGCCTTGACCTTTGCTTTTTCGGCGGTTGCCATGAACCTGGCCTCCGCGTTTTCCAGAAAGCTGGACGCCATCAGGGTCATCAAGCTGGCCAGTATTCTTTACGTGATCATGTTCGCGATTCTTTTGGTGGGTACCGAGAGTTTGACGCTGATAATCTTCGTGATCAGCGCACTGAGCGGGATGGCCGGCGGGTTTTACTGGGCGGGCCACATTGTTCTGCTCACCAACTACACCACTCAGTCAAACCGCGCGGTCGGCATTGCGATCATCACCGTTTCACAGGGCGCGATGGCACTGCTCATGCCGCTGATTTCGGGTACAGTCATCGGGTTTTTGCCGGAGATGGCCGGTTATCGGGTGATGTTTGGGCTGGCCATTGTAGCCATCTTTGTACAAGCCCTTTCGATGCGCAAGCTGACCCCGGTTGCGGCCGAGCATAAAAAAAGCGAGTTTGGCCGCGCATTTAAGCTATGTGTCGGCCGGGTGATTTTGCGTGTTATGCTTTTTCTCGAATACTTTCGCGGGATGCGGGACGGTGTGTTCGCGTTTTTTCTCAACATCGTGCTCTTTGAAATCGTCAACAGCGAGTCTCTGGTCGGGTTTAATTCATTTCTGGCCGGGATCGCGTCCATTGCCGCGGCCTGGCTTTACGGCAAAGTCATCACGCCCAGGAACCGGGGACAGGTGGCCGCAATCTGTGTGAGCGCCCTGCTGGTTTTCTGCTCAATTTTGCTTTTTGCGCTCAACCCGGTGACCATCATCCTGTTCAGTGTGGTCAATGTATTTTTGGCCATGTTCATCAATAACAGTGCAATGAACAACAGCTTTGACATTTTTGGCCTGAACGAAGAACACCGCAGTGTGATGACCGAAATCATCGGCTTCCGGGAGATCGCGCTGGTCTCCGGGCGGATTAGCGGGATTGTGATTGTCAGCCTGTTTCCCGCTACCTTGCGCGGATATGTATACGCGATGTTAACGCTGACCGCCGCACAGTATTTGGTGGCCATCCTGCTTTACCTTTCCCGGCAGGTGATCGACAAGCAACAGGCAATGGAGGCCGAAAATGCTTGACCCGCGGCTTTTGGCTTTGGCAGGTATCATCCGGCCGGGCGGGGTGGTGGCCGACATCGGCGCCGACCACGGCCATTTAATCTGCTATCTGATTGAGACGGGCATTGCTGTGCGCGGTTTTGCCTGTGACATCGGCGCAGGGCCGCTGGCAGCCGCCGCTAAGACTGTTGCACATCGAGGGCTGGAAGATAAAATCGAACTCAGACAAACCGACGGCCTGCAAGGCCTGCCGCTGGAAAAAATCGACGACATTGTAATCGCCGGAATGGGCGGTGAGTTGATCGCCGAGATTCTCGCGGCCGCGCCCGGCGCGAAAACGGAACGGCTGCATTTTATCCTTCAGCCGATGTCAAAAGCCGAGCGGCTGCGGGCTGCCCTTTACCGGATGGGCTACGCCATCAAACAGGAGGTGGCTGTGCAATCAGGCGGGTTTGTTTATACCGTCCTGTCGGCTGGTTACACCGGCCGGTGCCGGGAAGTGGATGAACTCTTCGCCTGGACCGGACTGCTCCCCGAAGAAAACAGCTCGGACAGCCGCGCGCTGCTCGCTTCGATTGCACGGCGGCTGACAAAAACCGCCGCCGGTCTGGCCGGGACGCCAAGCGGGCGGGCGCAGTCCGAACAATACGCCGGCCTTGTGCGGCAGATAAACCGTCTCGCTGAAAGGAATGATCATCAATGAACGCATACACGGTCGGGGATTTTTACAAAGCAATCGAGGGTTTTGCGCCTTTTTCGCTGGCCGAAAGCTGGGACAACACCGGCCTGCTGGTCGGCAGCCCCGAACATAAAGTGACCCGCGCATTGGTCGCGCTAGACGCGACTTCCGCCGTCATCCGTGAGGCGCAGGCGTCGGGCGCGCAGTTGATTGCGACCCATCACCCGATCATTTTTAGCGGGGTCAAGAAAATCCCGGCGGCCAGCCCGGTTTATCAGGCCATCCAGGCGGGGGTGGCGGTGATCTGTGCGCACACCAATTTAGACATCGCAACCGGTGGGGTAAACGATGTGCTGGCCGATCTGCTCGGGTTGTGCGCACCGGAGATATTGGAGACAACGCAGGCCGTGCCTTACCGGAAAGTGATCGTCTACACTCCGGCCGAAAGCGCAGAAGCTGTCTACAACGCGATGGTCAAAGCGGGGGCGGGTAGACAGGGCAACTACGCGGGGGCGGCGTTTCTGTCGGGCGGCGAGGGCCGGTTTAAACCGCTTTCGGGCGCAAATCCGGCCATCGGGGAGATCGACAGCCTTACGCGGGTGAACGAGCAGCGGATTGAAATGTTGGTGACACCCGCAAACCTACCGGGGGTGATAGCCGCTATGCTGGAAGTGCACCCATACGAAGAACCGGCCTACGATATCTTTGAAACCCACTTTGACAAGGTGCACAGCGGACTTGGCCGGGTGGGCGTCCTGCCCGCGCCGATGAATCCCCAAGATTTTGCACGGCATGTCAAAAGCAAGCTGCCGGCCGCCGGTTTGAGATGTGTGTTTGGTGATGCGCCGGTCAGCCGGGTCGCTGTCTGCGGCGGGGCGGGGGCGTCTCTGCTTGAAGCGGCATCGCGCAAAGGGGCGCAGGCGCTGGTCACCGGCGAAGTAAAACACAACCATATGCTGGAGGCCAAAGATCTGGGTTTGACTCTGATTGACGCGGGCCATTACGCCACCGAAGCGGTTATTTTGCCAAAACTATTGAGAAACTTAAAGGATACACTGCCCGGCGCGGAAATCGAAATCGCGAAATCCTGTGCCGACCCCGCAGTCGTGATTGACTGAGAACCTGTGGTCAATAACGAGAAATGCACACGAGCCGAAGCGATTTTTTCGCCAGGCAAGGAAATTTCTCGCAGGAATACTTTGTGTATTCCAAGGGAAATTGACGAAGCATAGCGGAAAAATCGCCGGATCGGGGGCGTTTTGAGTATTGACCACAGGTTCTGAGATAAAGGAGACCACAATGCCATTAGACGGACTATATCTACATTTTTTAAAGCATGAAATCGAAGAGAAAGCGCTGGGCGCGCGGGTGGACAAAATCGTCCAGCCCTCCCGCGAAGAGCTGATCTTTCACCTGCGCGGGAAAGAGGGGACACACAAACTGCTTCTCTGCGGTTCGGCCTCCAATCCCCGTTTACACTTTGTCGAAGAGACCCCCGAAAACCCGAAAGAGCCGCCGATGTTCTGTATGCTGCTCCGCAAGCGGCTGGGCGGCGGGCGGCTGACCGGCATTCAACAGGTCGGGTTGGATCGGATTTTGCACCTGGAGTTTTCTGCCCTCAACGAGCTGGGGGACGCGGTCGGTTATATTGTCGCCATTGAGATAATGGGCCGGCACAGCAATGTGATCGCGATGGATCAAAACGGCAAGATTCTGGACAGCCTGCGCCGGGTGGACGCCGAAACCTCGCGTGTCCGGCAGATTCTGCCCGGCCTGACCTACTGTTTGCCGCCAAGCCAGCACAAACACAACCTGTTGGACAGCGAAGTCGTTCAAGTTGTCGATTATCTGCGCACCCGGGGGGATATCCCGCTGGACAAAGCGCTGGCCGACAATTTGGAGGGCTTTTCGGCGCTGGCCTGCCGGGAGGCCGTATTTTACGTGACAAGGGGTGCTGAAGTTCCGGTCGGCAGCCTCACCGACCAGCAGGCCGATCGGCTGTTTTTTTACCTCAAAGAATTGCAGAGCGCGCTGGCTGAGGGAAAACCAAACCCCACCATGATCCTGGAAAAAGAGGGCAGACCGCGCGACTTTAGCTGTATGCCGGTCAACCAATACGGGACGTCCATGATGGTCAGGGAATTTCCCGGCTGCAGCGGGCTGCTTGAGCGGTTTTTTGCCGAGCGGGACCGGATCGAGCGGATACGCCAGCGCTCAGGCGATTTGCTCACCATGCTCGCCTCGGCCTCCGACCGGGTAACCCGCCGGGTGGCCGCCCAGCGGGAAGAACTGCTCCAGTGCGCCGAGCGGGAATCGCTCAAACAGATGGGAGACCTGATCAGCGCAAACCTGTTCACCATACACAAAGGCGAAGCAAAAACAGTGGTGCAAAACTTTTATGACCCCGAAGGCGGCGAGATTGTTATCCAGCTTGACCCATTGCTTACCCCCACACAGAACGCACAGCGCTATTACACCCTTTACCGCAAGGCGGACACCGCCGAAAAGCACTTGAGCAAGCTGATCACACAGGGCGAGGAGGAGATCGTCTACCTCGATTCGGTGTTTGACGCGCTCACCCGCGCGGCGGGCGGGCAGGAGCTGGAGGCCATCCGCTTAGAGCTGGCCGGGAGCGGTTATCTGCGCCGGGCGGCCGCAAAAAAGGGCGGCAAAGCGGTGCGGCCGCAAAAACTGTCGCCGCTGCGCTATCGCTCAAGCGACGGGCTGACCATTCTGTGTGGGCGAAACAATGTTCAAAACGACGCACTCACCCTGAAAGAAGCGGGGAAGACCGACCTTTGGCTGCACACCAAGAACATCCCCGGCTCTCACGTAATTGTGCTGACCGAAGGGAGACAGGTTCCGGACGCAACCATCCGGCAGGCGGCCATCATCGCGGCCTACAACTCAAAGGGGCGGGAGTCGGCCAAAGTTGCGGTTGATTATACCCAAATCAAAAACGTCCGCAAGCCGGGCGGGTCAAAACCGGGGATGGTGATTTACGACTATTACAAGACGATTCTGGTTGACCCGGATGAGGAAGTCGTGCGCGAACTGACCGAATCGGGAAGTTGACAGGGTCATTGAGAATAACCGAAAGCGCTCGGCTATTGGTGTTTTTACTTTCGCTGCTTTTGTTTGTTCACGGCATTGGGCATATCGTTATGGATCGTGTGGCCAATGCGTCCCTGTTTACGCGCGAGGCGGAAGTCATTGGCTTCGAAGAGCCGCGCGGTGATCAATTACATCCTATTTGCCGCTGCGGCCTTACTTGCTTTGGCCGGGGTCGGTTCGTTCGTTAAGCGTTGGCGCTTAATCCGCCCGGTACGGTACGTCCTGTTGATTTTTCTGTTACGCCGTTTTGTTACTGCTTTACGCCAGAATCGGCTATTGGCTGCGGGTCTGGACAGGTTGGAGTACTTGGAATACAGACTTCTATAGAATTTTTGTCCAAGTGGCGACAGTGTTAATCATGATCTGCTATCCTGCGTGTTGTATATCTTACGTACAAAAACTTGTGTGCAACGCACAATCCCCTGAAAGCATCTAGCTTTCAGGGGATTTTCGCGTTTACCGCTTTTTGAGGATAAAGGGGATCAGCCACCAGGGGAACCGGTCGCGGTGGTGGTGTGGCCGGAAATGGTGAACGGGAGGCCGGTGATGAGGCGGCCGATGATGAGATGGGGGGCGGTGATGAGAAGGCGGGCGTCCGGGCGGCGGGCGCCGGTCAGGCGGCCTTGATGACTGCGGCGGGCGGGGATCCCACCCACCAAAGCGATAGTTTTGATGATTCGGCATAGTATACATTCCTTTCGGATTCAGTTGAGTTCAAACATCAAATGCGAAAAGGGGCAGATTGCGCCAGGCGCGCAGTCCGGCGCATACCAGTTTATGAAAAACAGGCGATGCATGTTCGCCGCACCGGTTTGGTAAAATACGCGCGAATCGCTTGACTTGCCGAAAAAATTGCGGGGATACAAGCACTTGCACACAAATATTGCCCCGCGGGCGAATAGACTTAAAGAAAAGAGCAGGGGGCGGACGAGTGAGGCAAATTAAGAAAACGCGCAGGCAAACACCCAAAAGCCGGGCGGCCCGCGTGATAACGCTGGTGGTTGTCCTTTGTCTGATTTACCTGATCACATATCTACAGCTTCGGCCGGCGGTGCAGAACGCTGCGGCTTATCAGGTGAATTTGCACGCTACCCGGGTGATTAACGCGGCGATCCTTGCGCAGCTGAGTGAAGAGCGGGTGGGCTACCACGATTTAATCAGACTGACTCACAACCAGGGCGGGGACATCGTAGCCATCGAAAGCGACATGCAGGCAATCAACCGGCTCAAAGCACAGGTCACCCAATCAATCGTCGAAAGCCTGGAAGAGATGGGCACAACATCGCTGCGACTGCCGGTCGGCACATTGATGGGGAACGAGCTGACCGCCGGGCGGGGGCCGATGGTCGAGATTCGCATCTACCCGATCGGCTATGTCGAGACCGACCTGTTCTCGAGTTTTACAGAGGCGGGGATCAACCAGACCCTGCACCAAATCATGCTGGGCACAACTGTGCGGATGCGGGCGGTCATTCCGGGTTATCGTGTCACCGCCGAAGTCGCCACCAGCATTGGTGTGGCCGAAACGGTGATTGTCGGCAACATCCCGGACGCATACGCGAGAATTAACATGGGCGGAAATCCGTTTACCGGCTGGTTGGGCGGATGATCAAAACACCTACAATTCGCGGCCATCTTGTGATATAATTACAATGGACAGTTGACAATGGACAGTTGACAGTTACGGTGTCGCTTCGCGAATTGAATCACCATGAAGCGACATATACATTGTCAACTGTCAATTGTCCATTGTCAATTGAGGTTTGGATGGTGGCCAATATGGACAAAGATAGAGCAAAAGTGAGAGTTGATGAACTGCGTGAGACTCTGGAGTACCACGCCGAGCGCTATTACAACGGGGATTCGCCTGAAATCGAGGACTTTGAATACGACCGGCTTCTGCGTGAACTGGTCGAGCTGGAGACGGGCTTTCCCGAGTTTGACCACCCGGCGTCCATCACCCACCGGGTGGGCTGGAAAGCGTCGACCAGCTTTGCCCCGGTTACCCACGCGGTTCGAATGGATTCTCTTCAAGACGCGTTCAACTTTGACGAGATCGACGCGTTTGATGCGCGGGTGCGCGAAAAGGCCGGAGATTCGCGCTATCTGGTCGAGGTCAAGGTGGACGGGCTGTCGGTCAGCCTGTTATACCAGGACGGTGTATTCACGCGCGGGGCAACCCGGGGGGACGGTGTGACCGGCGAAGATGTGACCGAAAACTTGCGAACCATTCGATCGCTTCCGCTTGAAATACCGGGTGGGCCGCCGCTGCTTGAAGTGCGCGGCGAAGTCTTCATGCCCCGCGCCGTATTTGAGGCATTGGTGGCCGAGCAGGAGGATTCGGGCGAGCAGCCGTTCAAAAACCCCAGAAATGCGGCGGCCGGCTCTCTGCGGCAGAAAGACCCCAAGGTTACGCGGAGCCGGCGGCTCGATCTGGCCGTTTTCAACCTCCAGCGGGCAGAGGGGATTGCTTTTTCCAGCCACCAGCGCTCGCTTGAGTATCTGGCCGGGCTGGGTTTTCCGGTCTCGCCTGAATATCGGATTTGCGAGGACATTGAGGCGGTAAAAAACCGTGTGACCGAGATCGGTGAGAACCGCGGCAATCTGCCCTTTGAGATGGACGGCGCAGTCATCAAGGTGGACGATTTTAGCCAGCGCGAAGTTTTAGGCGCGACCAGCAAGTTCCCCAAGTGGGCGCTGGCTTATAAATATCCGCCCGAAGAAAAAGCCACCCGCCTCCGGGAAGTTGAAGTCCAGGTCGGGCGGACGGGCGCGCTCACCCCCACCGCGATCTTTGACCCGATCACTTTGGCCGGGACAACCGTCACCCGCGCTGTTTTGCACAATCAGGAGATGATTGACAAAAAAGGGATCTCCATCGGTGACCTGATTGTGGTGCGCAAGGCGGGGGATATCATCCCTGAGGTGGTCGAGGTGGCCGAACATCAGCCGGACGCCCAGATTTATCAGCTGCCGGAACACTGCCCATCCTGTGGGGCAAAGGCAATCCGGCCGGAGGGCGAAGCCGTTCTGCGCTGCCCGAATGCGGCCTGTCCGGCGCAGCTGCTGCGCAACCTGGTTCATTACGCCAGCCGGGACGCTATGGATATCGAGGGCTTAGGCCAGGCCATCGTCCGCTTGTTGGTCGAAAACGAACTGGTCAGCTCGGCGAGTGACCTTTATCACCTAAATGTCGAGCAGATATCCCCGCTTGAGCGGATGGGGCAAAAAAGTGCAGAAAATCTGATCGCGGCCATTGCCGGCTCGAAAGAACAAGACGCATCCCGGCTGATCTTCGCGCTGGGCATTCGCGGAATCGGTCAGCGGGCGGCGCAGTTATTGGCCAAACGCTTTGGGGATGTTGATTCGCTGATGGCCGCGCAGATAGATGAGATCGCCGCCATCGAAGGCTGTGGGATGACTATGGCGGGGGCGCTGATTGACTTCTTTGCCGAGGCGGGCAACGCCGAGCTGATCGAACGGTTAAAGCAGGCGGGCGTCAATATGCGCAGCGAACTGGCGCCCACCGGCCAAAGCCTTGCCGGGGTGACTTTTGTGCTGACCGGTACCCTGCCAACCCTCACGCGCAGTGAGGCCGCAAAGATGATCGAAGACGCGGGAGGGAAGGTGACCGGGAGCGTTTCGAAAAAGACAAGCTACCTTGTGGCCGGTGAGGAAGCCGGCAGCAAGCTTACCAAAGCGAATCAGTTGGGAATCCCGCTGTTGGACGAAGCCGGGCTGCTGGCCATGATTGGCGGACAAGCATAAACGGGTTCCATCTTACGTTGTTTTATCGAGCTGCGCTTCCCGGCTAATCTCCGGTCAGCAGCTCCTCAAAGCGAATCCCCAGCACTTCACACAGCATGACGATCTCGATGTCTGTGACGAACCGCTCGCCCAGTTCAACACGGCGAATGAAGTGGTTGTCCACGTCATATCCACGCACTTGCAGCATCTGCGCCAACTTGCGCTGTGACAGCGGCGGGTTATGTTTCCCTCGCAGTTCTGCAAGGCGTTTTCCGCAAAGATTGTTTGTGCCGTCCCGCGCTTTTATCTTGAACATAACTGTCCCCTCAATTTGTGTTAAATAGTGTTTACAATGGTATCATTCTACTGTATAATATGAATGACAATGTTGAATACTATTCAACATTCGTTAAAAGAGGTGTGAGGATGGCCGATTACGCCGGGATGTACAAAGTGCTGTTTCGGGCGGCGACAAAAGCGATTGAGGACTTGCAGGCGGCACAAGCGGCGGCGGAAGAAATTTATATGCGTGCAGATGAAACACCGATCACGCTTCTGCCGCCATTGAATGTAAGCGAAACAAAGGACGACAACCAAACACCGAAACAGCCCGGGCATTTGCCCGGGCTTTCTTTACGCGGTTCTAAAAATGGACAAAGGGTAATATCCTTTAACAAACAGGCAAAGAGGTGAAAGCAATGGAAGTGAAAAGCGGGGTTTATCGCTTTGAACAGGTGGCGCGCAGCTTGCCGCCCCGGCTGCGCGGTGTGTTGCTGGCGCTGCCGGAAAAAGCAAAAAACACAGCGCTTGAGGTACGGCTGCGGGTAGACCAGCCGCTGGCCATAACTTATCCCGGACAGACTTGGTTTGTTGACCTTAACGCGCAGATGCACAACATCCCGCGGGCCTGCTTTTCGGTCACCCCACAGGAGATTGAAGAGGCGGTGCTGGCCATCTCCTCTTACTCGGTACATACCCACCAGCATGAGATGAAAAATGGTTACATCACCCTGCGCGGGGGACACCGGGCAGGGGTCTGTGGCCAGGCGGTGCTCAGTGGCGGGAAAATCTCCGCCCTGCGCGAGATCACTTCAATCAATCTGCGAATCGCACGGGATATCGACGGCGCGGCCGATCGGGTGGTGTCCGCGGCTTTTGCGGCAGGGATTCACGGTACGCTGATTGCCGGGCCGCCGGCCAGTGGAAAGACCACTATCCTGCGCGACCTTGCCCGCCAGCTTTCGGACGGCAGGGCGGGCAGCTACTACAAAGTCGCGGTGGTGGATGAGCGGGGGGAAATCGGCGCGGTACACGGCGGCCTGCCTCAAAACAACCTTGGACCCTGCTGTGACATCTTGAGCGGTTACCCGAAAGGTGAAGGGATTTTGATGGCGGTGCGCACACTTTCCCCCCAGGTGATCATCTGCGACGAGATCGGTGGGGAAGATGAGGTAACCGGTATGCTTGACGGCCTGCGCTGTGGGGTAAAACTGGTGGTATCCGCCCACGCCGAAAGCCTGGAGGAGCTTCTGAGCAAACGGCAGATTGTCCGGCTGCTCAGAGAGGGCGCTTTCTCCAAGATCATCCTGTTGGGCTGGGCGGGCCAGCCGGGGGCGGTTGCGCAGATCATTTCGACGGAGGACTTAACCTATGCGGATGGCCGGTATACTCTTGATCGTCCTCTCCTGCACCCTGCTGGGGATGTTTGCGGCGTCCGGGTTGTCAGCCCGGCTGCGAAGGCTTGAGACCTGTACCGCACTGCTTGGCGAGATGTCGGGTCGGCTCAAGTATCTCCAGCCGACCGTGCAGAGCTTGGTCACCTCGCTGGCTGCGCAGGACCGTTTTAGTGAGCTGCGGTTTTTGAAGCTGTGCGCGGCGGATATCGGCGAAGGCGGCGAGTTTTCAACCGCCTGGCGGAAATCTCTCGAGAGGGAGGAGCGCTCGCTCGGCCGGGAAGAGTCCGCGCTGCTCGCCTCACTGGGCGACGTGCTTGGCCGGACAGACCTTGAAAGCCAGTTGGCCGCGATATCCCTGACCGGCGGGCAGCTCGAACAGAGAGTAGGCGCCGGGCGGGAAAAGATGCGCAGGCAAGAAAGTCTTTACCGCTCGATGGGAATGTTGGGCGGTGCGGCGGCGGCCATCATCTTGATCTAATTGATCTTATGGGGGGAACAATCGGTGGATGTCGATTTGATTTTCAGAATAGCCGGGATCGGGATTATTGTCGCCGTGCTCAATCAGGTGTTGACCCGGGCTGAGCGGCCGGAGCAGGCTATGATGACCACGCTGGCCGGAATTATTGTGGTCGCTATGATGATGATCAGTGAAATCAGTAATCTTTTCGACACCGTGCGGCAGGTGTTCGGGCTTCTATAATAGTTGACAGTTGATAATTGAAAGTTGATAGTTTTGGTGTCCACCAGGCGGACATTATTCTAAATAATCGCGCAGCGATATCATAACTGTCAATTATACACTGTCAATTGTCAACTAATAAGGTGGTGATTGAAGTGGACAACCTGGGGCTTTTTTCGCTGGTTGGGCTGGGGCTTACGGCGGCGATTTTATCGGTGATCCTGCGGCAATACCGGCCGGAGTTTGCGACCGTTGTTTCAGTCACGGCGGGGGTTTTGATTCTCGGCGGTATTGTGCTGGCCATCCTGCCGGTGATATCACAAATACAGCTGATCTTTGATTCAACCGCTGTCCCGCGCGAGTATGTGCAGATTCTCTTTCGGGCGCTGGGCGTCTGCTTTGTTACCCAGATCGCTTGCGATGCCTGCAAGGACGCGGGTGAGACGGCAATCGGCGCAAAGGTCGAGCTGGCCGGTAAGGTCGGCGTTCTGATCATTAGTCTGCCTCTGTTCAGTCAAGTACTCGAGATTGTGCGGGTGCTTTTGTGATCCGCCGGGTGTTCGCGGTTTTCCTGTTCTGCTTGCTGCTGCTCATCCCGGTCAACGCCCGGGCCGGGACAGGCCCTGCCGATACGGACGCGCACGTGCAGCTCAGGGAGCAGCTGGACGCGCTGGGCAGCCGCGAGCTGGCCGGACAGGTTTCCCCCGAAGCGCGTGAATACCTTGCACAAGGGGGATTGCTCGAGCCAAATTTTGAAACCCTTATACAGCTGACACCGGGGCGGTTTTTCCCCGCCCTTTGGCAGATGTTTCTTTCAGCTATGATGGCTCCGCTCCGGGCGCTGGCCGCTATGATCGGGATTATCCTGCTCTGTGCGCTGCTTGAGACTTTGCGTGCCGCGACTTGGGAGAACACGCTTTCTTCTGTATTCCAAACGGTGAGCATTCTTTGCATACTGACTTTCATCGCGCGGCCGATTCTGGATCTGATCGTCAGCACCACCGCCACCATCCGCGAAGCGGCTATGTTTATGATGGGGTTTATCCCAATGTTTTCGGCGGCGCTGATCAGCGCCGGACAACCGGTAACCGGCGCGACTTACAGCTTGTTTTTGATGGGGGCCAGCCAGCTGGTCGCGCAAGTCGTCGCCCAAACGCTTCTGCCCATGATGTCGATTTACTTAGCCATCTGTATTTGCGGCGCGTTTGTCCCCGACCTTAAAATTGTCGAGGCGGCGCAGGGGATACGCGCGGCGGTCGGCTGGACAATGGGTCTGCTGCTCACCATCTTTGTGGCACTGCTTTCCATCCAGAGCATTCTCAGCCAAAGTGCGGACGGAGTGTCGGTGCGGGCAACAAAATTTCTGATCGGCAGTCTGGCCCCGGTGGTGGGCAGTGTGCTCTCGGACGCCTATATGGCCGCACAGGGGAGTCTGAGGCTGCTCAAGACAACAGTGGGCGCGTACGGAATTATTGTGGCTGTCTTCATCTTTTTGCCGACCCTGATGCGGGTTACCGCCTGGTATTTGATCACAAAGCTGGTGGCTATGGCCGGGGATATCGCGGGGGCGGGCAGGGTGGCCGACATTCTGCGCAGCTGCTCAAACGTGCTGGGTTTGCTCATTTCGGCCATTCTAAGCTTTGCCCTGCTCTTTATTGTCTCGACCGGAATCGTGATGTCAATGGGCGCGAGCGTTTAGACAGTTGACAGTTGACAATTGACAGTTGACAATGATGGTGTCCGCTACGCGGACGTTATTTTTGAATAATCGCGAAGCGATACCATAACTGTCAATTGTCAATTGTCAACTGTCAACTGAAAAAAAAGGGGGGGGGTTACCTGTGTCGGCAATTATGCAGTGGGCTTTTTCGCTTTGTGCGGCTATGGCGGCCATTGGGCTTTGCCGAATGCTCGTCCCCGCTTCGGGGATGGAGAAGACATTCCGCTTTGTGGTCAGCATCTTTTTTCTGGCCAGCCTGCTCACCCCGGTGGCGGTTCGGTTTCCGTCACTGATGGTGGATATCCCCTTCGCGACACAGGAAGAAATCGACGCGCGCGCGCTGCGGCTGGAGGAGTTATCTCACCGACAGGCGCTCCACGCAGCCGACACAGCCCTTGCACGCCTGGTCGAAGATAAATTGTCCGAGATGGGAATAAACGTGTACGGAGTCGCCATAAACTTTACTACAAGCCAGGCGGGCGAAGTCCTGTTGGAAAGCATTGAGGTTACACTGAGTGCCGGTTATGCCGACCGGGAGATTGAACTGGCCGGATACCTGGAATCCGAGGTCGGCGGCGAGGTCATATTCCGCTATATAGGGCGGGAAGGAGAATAAAAGTGGAGCTGAAAAAACTGAGCGGGGAAGTGAGCCGGCTACTGTCCGGGGATGTGAAACTCAAATTGATTGTACTGCTTGGCCTTTTGGGGATGGCGATTATCCTGATCTCTCAGTTTATCGATCATGGCGGCAATGCCCGGTCCGACCCGCCATTGATCGCAAACAGCGCTGAGCTGACCACCGACGAGTACATACAAGCCCTAGAGGCGCGGCTGCAAAGCCTGATCAGCGAGATTGACGGGGTTGGCCGAAGCCGGGTGATGGTCACACTCGAAAGCGGGGTGCAGTACGTATACGCCCAGGAACAGCGTCGAAGCACCGACTCCACCCGCGAAAGTGGCGAAGACCTGGCGGTTGGCGGCCGGTTTAGCGAAAGCGTCGAGCAGCGGTTTATCCTGGTGGACACTGAATTTGGCCGGCGCGAAGCACTGGTGCTCACGCGCCTGCCGCCGAGAGTACAGGGGGTGGTCATCGTCTGTGAGGGCGCGGACAACATCCATGTAGAGCAAAAACTTATCTCCGTTGTAACAACGGCACTGGGGATACCATCCACCCGTGTGAGCGTTGTGAAAATAGCATTTGAATAGCATATATGCGGGAGGAATCGTAATGAATATGATCATTGGCAAGCGGCAGATTATCCTGGCGGCGTTGGTTTTGGGGCTGGGGGTTGCGGTATACTTAAACTGGCAGTACACCCGGGTGGCTGTAGAGCTGCCTGTAACTGAAATGCTCGAATGGGAAGGTACAAGCAATTACGGAGAAGCGCAGTATGTCGGCTCGCCTGCTTTGATGTCCACCGATATCGAACAGCCGCTCGGCCCGGAGGCTTTCTTTGTCGAAGCGCAGATTTCCAGACAGCGCTCGCGGGACCAGGCGGCCGAAACACTGGCGGTTATGCTCAATGACGCTGACTTGAGCAGTGAGCAGAGGGCTGAGCTGGCTATGCGGGCGGTCGAGCTGGCTGGCGCAATCGAGACCGAGGGCAAGATCGAAAACATGATCCGCGGGCGCGGGTTTGACGATGTGATGGTCTACTACGATTCTCGCAGAGCGGATGTTATGGTGCGCACAGACGGCCTGCTCTCAAACGAAGCCGCACAGATCAAGGAGATCATCTTGCGTGAGACCGACCTGACCGCACAGTACATCACCATTGTCGAAATAAATTAACGCGAAACTTTTCAGAAAATATGGTTGTGCGATTGGGTTTTTATTGATATAATATATGCAGCGCCACTTAGCAGGCGCTGCATATGCATTTTACTGTATCTGCCAATCAATATCATAAGGTGGCTATACTGTGGAAAACTATACGGGAAAAGAACCGAGCGGCAGCCTTAAAATCTCACGCGGGGTGATCGGCACAATCGCCGGAATGTCCGCCAAAGAGATTGACGGGGTGGCGGGGCTTGCTCCACCTACTGCCAGCTTGCATCCGCCCTCGCTTAAGGGGACAGGCAAAAAGCTGGTGGACGTGATTTTGCGCGATGACTTTGCTGAAATCAGCATCGGGGTAGCCCTCAAGTACGGCGCAAAGGTGGCCGAGACCTGCACGGCCATTCAAAACTGCGTCAAAAACAATGTGCAGGCCATGACAGGCATGGCGGTCAGCAAGGTAAATGTCCGGGTTGCGCGCGTTGTCTTCCCAACCAGAAAACCGATCGAAAGCTAATCGTGGCCGCAATCAGAACCTGTGGTCAATAACGAGAATCGTCAACGAACCGAAGCGATTTTTTCGCTAGGCAAGGAAATTTTTTGAAGGAATACTTTGTGTATTCCAAGAAAAATTGACGAAGCATAGCGGAAAAATCGCCGGGTCGGGGGCGGTTCGAGTATTGACCACAGGTTCTAAACATTAGAAACTGGTAGAACGCTCGCCAAGGCGGAAAAGCGCCTTGCCCGCGTCTCTACTTTTTTCTGTTTTAACAACCATCTCTAAGATACGAGGATTTCAAAGTTGAAAATGAACCGCAGACAATCGAGAGAAGCGGCGTTCTGCCTGCTGTTTGAGTGGGCATTCCACGCCGAGCCGTTTGAGGCGCTGGTCGAGAACGCCAAAGCGGCCAGAGAGCTTGAGGCCGACGACTTTGCCCTTGCGCTCACCCAAAAAACAATTGAGCAGGTAGAACCGCTTGATGCGCTGATCGAAAAATACTCGGAGGGCTGGAAAGTCAGCCGCCTTTCTAAGGCGACCCTTTCGATCCTTCGGCTTGCTTTTTGTGAGATAACCGTACTTGAGGATATCCCGATCGGCGCGACAATCAACGAGGCGGTTGAACTCTGTAAAAAATACGCCAGCGAGGACGAAGCCGCTTTCGTCAACGGCATCCTGGGCAAACACGGCAGAAGCGGGGGTTCGACAACCGATGCGCCGGAAAAAGAAACTGAAGATACGGTGGACGACGGGCAGTGATCACACTTGGGATCGACACAAGCAATTACACGACATCGGCTGCCCTCTTTGACAGCCAATCCGGACAGGCAACCCAGCGCGGGCAGCTTTTGCCAGTTCCCAAAGGCGAAAAAGGGCTGCGGCAAAGCGATGCTGTTTTCGCGCATTTAAAGCAATTGCCCACCCTGCTTGAGCAGTTGATGGCGGATAGTCCGCCGCCGGAATGTGTCGGGGTGTCCTTGCGGCCGCGGGATGTGCAGGGTTCGTATATGCCCTGCTTTTTGGCGGGCGAAACAACGGCGCGGGCGATTGGGGCGGCCGGGAAAATCCCGGTGTTTGGGTTTTCTCATCAGGCCGGGCACATCGCCGCCGCCTTGTTTGGCGCGCAGAGCTTAGATCTTGCCAGCGCGCCTTTCCTGGCCTTTCACGCATCCGGCGGAACAACCGAGTGCCTGAACGTAAAGCCGGGGCAAGACATTCCGTTTGAAATAACGCTGATCGGCGAAACCCTTGACCTCTCGGCCGGGCAGGTAATCGACCGGGTCGGCGTGATGCTGGGGTTGCCTTTTCCCGCTGGACCGCACCTTGAGCAGCTGGCCGAAAAATCTGCTAATGCCTTGCCGGGCAAGCCGGTGCTCAAAGGCGGAAATTGCTGCCTCTCGGGGCTGGAAAATCAATCTGCGGCGCTGATCGCCAAAGGCCATCCGCCAGCTGATGTCGCCGCGTTTTGCCAGTGTATGGTCGGCCAGACCATTTTGGGGATGGCACAGCTTGCAGCGAGTGAATACCCCGGACTGCCCTTTGTCTTCGCCGGGGGTGTGATGTGCAACGAGACCATCCGTAAGATGATCGCCGGGCGGATTGCCGGCGCAAAATTCGCGCCGGCCAACCTGAGCGCAGACAACGCGGCCGGCCCGGCTATACTGGCGCAAATGGCGATGGAAAGCGGGTGGCGGCATTGTTGACCATAACCGTCAGCCAGCTCAACCGGTATGCGCGATCGCTGCTTGAGGAAGACGACAAGCTCCGCGACCTCTACGTCAAAGGCGAGGTTGCCGGGTTTGTCCGCCACGGTGGGTCGGGGCACTGTTACTTTCGCCTGGCCGACGCCGAAAGCTCGATCAAAGCGGTCATATTCCGCCAGAACGCCGACCTGTTGGGATTTCAGCCGGAAGACGGGATGGCTGTGCTGGCCAGATGTTCGCTCGGTGTGTACGAGCGGGATGGCGTTTATCAGCTATATGTCAGTGAACTGATGCCTTCCGGTGAGGGCGCGAAATCCGTTGCGCTGGCTCAGCGAAAGCGCAAACTTGAAGCGATGGGCGTGTTTGACCCGGCCGGTAAAAAATCGCTGCCCAGGTATCCTATCCGGGTTGGGCTGGTGACCTCGGCGGCGGGTGCCGCTTTACAGGATATCATCACCGCTTTCGAGCGGCGGTGGCCGGTAGCGGCCTTGGTGCTTTGCCCGGCCTTAGTGCAGGGGGAAGAAGCCCCGGCCAGCATCCGCGCGGCACTTGAACAAGCGGACGGCGCCGGATGCGATCTGCTCATACTCTCCCGTGGAGGCGGCAGCAAAGAAGATTTGTCCGCTTTTGGCGATGAAGGCGTTGTACTTGCCGTTTACCGCGCCCAAACCCCGATCATCTCGGCGGTTGGGCATCAGACCGACCACACCCTTTGTGACTATGCGGCGGACGCCCGGGCGGCTACGCCCACAGCGGCAGCCGAGCTGGCCACCCCCGACAAAGAGGAGCTGCTGCGCCGGCTTGCCGGAATAGAAAATGCCCTGCGCAAAGCCTCCGAGCGCCTGCTTGCGGAAAAGCACGCCGCGCTGGCCGCCATCTCCACACATCCGGGGATTCGTTCACCTAAAAATATACTGAATAAATGCAAAGAAAAGCTGGATATTCACAGGGAGATATTGTATAATAGTAGTCGTATAATTATTCAGAGTCGGCGGGCGCGTCTGTCCGAGCGGGCGGCCAGGCTGGATGCTTTAAGCCCGCTAAAGGTTTTAGAGCGCGGATACTGCATCGCCGCTAAACACAGTCAAGTGGCGTCTGCGGTCGGCTTAAACAAGGGCGATGATCTGAATCTGCGCTTTCACGACGGGAGCGCCGTGGCAAAAGTGTTGGATACAAGTCCGGATAAGGGATAAGAATAAGAACCTGTATTCACAAACGAAGTGCGCCGAAACGCCAGCGATTTTTTCGCTGGGCAAGGAAGTTTTCTGCGGGAATACTTTGTGTATTCCAAGGGAAACTGACGCGGCACGGCGGAAAAAGCGTTGGCGTAGCGGTGCGCTGAGTTGTGAATACAGGTTCTAAGGAATAGGTGAAGCCGGTGGGTAAAAAAGAAACAAGCCTTACGTTTGAACAAGCGATGACCCGCCTGGATGAGATCACTGCCGGTCTGGACAGGGGAACCATTCCGCTGGATGATTCCCTCGCCCTTTTTTCAGAGGGCGCAAGGCTGATTGACTTTTGCAACAAAACGCTAAAAGAAGCTGACTTGACCTTACAAGAGCTGTTCCCACCTGAGGGCAGGGATCAAAAAAACCGAAAGTGAACAATTAAAATGAATCTAGTGCCAATCATATCCAGCAACTTCATTATAAACGTTGCGGTGACCTCGTGGTTTTTGGCCCAGTTGCTCAAGCTGATCTTTACTTTACTGCTCACCCAAAAACTTCAGCTGGAGCGGATGTTCGGCTCGGGCGGAATGCCCAGCTCCCATTCGGCCCTTGCCTGTTCGGTGGCGGTTGCTATGGCCAGAAAACTCGGATTTTCATCCCCTGTTTTCGGGCTGGCTTTTTGCTTCGCCGCCATTGTCATCTACGATGCGATGGGTGTTCGCCGGGCGGCGGGTGAGCAGGCCAAAGTCCTCAACAAGATGATTTTCGACTTTCCGTTCTTTAAGCAGAAACACAGAGAGGACGGGAATGAGCCGACAAGCCCGGAAGATGACAGCGTTACATTAATCCCAAAAGAGCTGAAAGAACTGCTTGGCCACACGCCCTTTGAAGTGCTTGGCGGGTGCATATTGGGGATTGCGGTGGCATTGCTCATGCCGATGGTATAAGAACAATCATCAGGGGGAAACGGATGGGGAACTACCGACTACTCGAAAAAGCGGGCCGGCCGGGGGGGCTTGATTCGCTGGACAGCAAGCAGTTAGTCCGCCTTTGCCGGGAAATTCGCGCAGCACTCATTGAAGGTGTTTCACGCAGTGGCGGACATCTGGCCTCCAACTTGGGTGTAGTTGAGCTGACAGTGGCCATACACCGAATTTTTGATTCTCCGATCGACCAGATATTATGGGATGTCGGCCATCAGTGTTACACGCATAAACTGCTGACCGGGCGGCTGAAAGATTTGCACACCCTGCGCCGGATGGGCGGGATAGGCGGGTTTCCGCGGCCGGATGAGAGTATACACGACGCCTTTATTGCCGGGCATGCGTCCACCGCGTTGTCGGCGGCTTGCGGCTTAATCCGCGGGAAAGAGCTGGCCGGGGAGCCGGGACATGTAGTCGCCGTAGTCGGGGATGGCGCGCTCACCGGCGGGATGGCCTACGAGGGGCTGAACAATCTCGCGCAAAACAAAAACGGCAAGGCCATCGTCATCTTAAACGACAACAAGATGAGCATCTCGAAAAATGTGGGCGGGCTCACCCGGCACTTGACATTCCTGCGGACAAACGCGTCCTATTACAAGCTGAAAGACGCGACCAAACATGCACTGGGCTCGATTCCTTATCTGGGCGGGCCGGTGGTTGGCGCGGTTGGCTCTTCCCTCGCGCTGGTTAAGAATTTTATCTATCAAAGCGACTTTTTTGAGAACTTGGGATACCACTATATGGGCCCGGTTGACGGGCATGACCTCACCGCTTTACAGGAAGCGCTGGCCCGCGCTAAAAGCTTAAACCGGCCGGTGCTCCTGCATGTCGAGACCATCAAGGGCAAAGGTTATGGTTTTGCCGAAAGCAATCCGGGCGCTTACCACGGAGTGAGCAGCTTTGACCCTAAGACCGGGGGGGACGCACGCCCGGCTTCCGACAGCTTTTCGGATGTCTTTGGCCGCACACTTACCCGCCTGGCTGAAGAAGACGGGCGAATTTGCGCAGTGACCGCCGCTATGAAGCGGGCGACAGGGTTAGGGCATTTTTCCGCCCGATTTGGCAAAGACGGCCGCTTTTTCGACGTGGGAATCGCCGAGGGTCACGCCGTTACTTTTTCGGCCGGGCTGGCCGCCAAGGGGCTTAAGCCGGTGCTGGCTGTCTTTTCGACTTTTTTGCAGCGGGGTTACGACCAACTGATACACGACTGTGCCATCGAGCCGAAAGATATCGTGCTGGCCGTCGACCGGGCCGGCCTGGTCGGTGAAGACGGTGAAACCCATCAAGGCATATTTGACGCCGCCTATCTGACCGGCGTTCCCGGTTTGCAGATATATTCCCCCGCCACCTATCGCGAGCTTGAACACTGCATTGCGGAGGCGATCTGTCAGCCGGGAATCTCAGCTGTTCGCTACCCGCGCGGGGGGCAGCCCACATACCTGCCCGAATACACTTTTGACCGGCTTGACCCTGTCCACCTTGATTGCGGGGATAATATCTTAATCGTCAGCTACGGGCGAATCTTCGAGCAGGTCAGTCTGGCCCACAAAGCGCTAAGCGAGCGCGGGGTAAACGCCTCACTGCTCAAACTGACCAAAATCTGGCCGCTTGAGGAAAAAGCGCTTGCCATTGCCCGCGCACACAAAACGGTGCTGTTCGTTGAAGAGGGAATCCGCTCGGGCGGAGTCGGAGAGCATATGATCGCAAGCCTCGCGCTGGGCGGCTATAAGGGCAAGCTGGGGCTCAGAGCGATTGACAATCGGTTTGTGCCGGCGGGCAGCGTACCCGAGCAAATGAAGCTGTTGGGTTTGGACGCGGCCTCCCTGGCCGATTGGGTGCTGGAGGCTTGTGAATGAAAAAGCGGCTGGACACACTGCTGGTTGAGCGCGGCCTGGCCGGTGGGCGGGATAAAGCCAAAGCCCTGATCATGGAGGGAATCGTCTACATAGGCGGGGAAAAAGCGATAAAGCCGGGGGACGAGCACTCCCCGGATGCTGAGATCGAAATCCGCGGCAAAACTCTGCCTTATGTCAGCCGGGGTGGCCTCAAACTTGAAAAGGCGCTGGGTGTTTTCGAGCTTGAGCCAAAAGGGACGGTCTGTGCCGATATCGGAGCCTCAACCGGCGGGTTCACCGACTGCCTTTTGCAAAACGGTGCGGCCAAAGTCTATGCGGTGGATGTCGGATACGGCCAGCTGGCCTGGGCTTTGCGGTCAGATTCGCGGGTGGTTGTGCTCGAGCGAACCAACGCCCGCTACCTGACCACCGAACAAATTCCCGAACCGCTTGACCTTATTACTATCGACGCGAGCTTTATTTCGCTGACCTTGCTGCTACCGGCGGTATCCCCACTGCTCAAAGAGGGCGGGCAGCTGCTCTGCCTGATCAAACCGCAGTTTGAGGCGGGTAAAGAGAAAGTCGGCAAAAATGGGGTGGTGCGTGATACGGCTGTACACGCGCAGGTGATCGAGAAAGTGGCCGATTTTGCAAATAACATTGGCCTGGATGCCATAGGCCTTGACTATTCACCCATCAAAGGCCCAAAAGGCAATGTTGAATATCTGCTTTGCCTGCAAAAAAACTGTAAAGGCATAACGCTTGACAGTGAGAAAATCCAAGAAGTTATAGATTCAGCTGCCGCCAATCTGGAGGGTAAAGGATGAAAGTTCTGATCTTGCCGAATTTTGACAAACCGGGCAGCAAAGACTGTGCCCGGCGGATTGTAGAAAAGCTGTTGGCACTTGATATCACCCCCATGATGACCCATAAATGCGCGGGAATTGTCGGGATACCCGAAAGCGCGCAGGAGTGTGTGGTCGCGCCTTTTGAAGGCTTGCTGGCCGGCTCTGACCTGATTCTGACCATCGGCGGGGACGGGACAATCCTGCGGGCGGTGCAGTTATCCTTAAAGAGCGGTAAGCCTTTGCTGGGTGTGAACACCGGCCGGATTGGCTTTCTGACACAGATCGAGGCGGATGAGCTTGAAAAGCTGACCGCCTTGCGCGACGGGAACTACACCATGCACACACCCATGCTGCTCGAAGCGAAGATTGTACAAGACGGCAAAGAGGAGACATTTGTAGCGCTCAACGAAGCGGTATTGGGCCGGGGGGAGCCCGAACGCCTGGTCGAAGTCGCGGTCACCCGGGGTGGCAAGCCGGTGGCTTCACACCGCGGGGATGGGCTGATCTTCTCGACACCGACCGGCTCGACCGCTTACAATTTGGCGGCGGGCGGCCCGGTGGTTGATCCGAGCTTGCGCCTGATTATGATGACGGCCATCTGCCCGCACTCGCACTTTCACAACACGATTATACTCTCGCCCGAACAATCGTACAAAGCACTTGAGATACCGGGCAACAACAAAGGCGGGATGCTCCTGTCGGTGGACGGCCGCAGGGCGGGGGTGCTGCGACAGGGTGGGCATGTTTTGATTACCGGATCGGCCGCTAAAGTGCCGTTCGTAGACCTTGGGCTGATCGATTTTTACCGCCGCGTTGACCTTAAGCTGAAAGTCGGCAGCTGAAACAGCAAGTAAGCCGCGAATGCGGATGACGAATAAGGGGAATCTGGGATGAAAAGTATGCGCCACGCGAAAATCCTTGAACTGATCGCCGAGTTTGAAATTGACACACAGGAAGAACTGCTCAAACGCCTGAACGCAAACGGGTTTAAAGTCACACAGGCCACCGTCTCCCGGGACATCAAGGAATTGCGGCTGATCAAAGTGCAGGCGGGGGCGGGCTACAAGTATTCGCTGAACACAGGCAAGGACAGCGCGGACATGAGCTTTAAATTCCACGCCGTCTTCTCGGAGTCGGTGCTGGGGATCGACCATGCCGAAAATCTGGTGATCATCAAATGCTTTGTCGGGATGGCAAACGCCGCCTGCGCCGCGCTTGACAGTGTTCAGTGGAAAGGCGTTGTCGGCACAATCGCGGGGGATGACACAATCCTGTGCGTCATGCGCGAAAAACAGGGGGCGGCCAAGTTTGCCGGCCAGCTCCAAAAGCTGCTGAAATAGGGGAGACAAGGGCGTGAAGAATGGGGTGGACAAAGGGTTCCATGCTGGTTATTGGGGGCTGAGCTATAGAAGAAAGTTTTTTAGAACATTATGGTTAACCCCGATAATATTGCTTCTCCCCATCTTAATCCAGCCGTCACATTGGATGATTGGTGTAGCCCAATGGGTATGGGTTATCCAATTGATTTACACCTATCTGAAGTGGAAATTTGAATCGAAAGAACCTAGCAACTAGCGTCAGGGGTGTTCTCATGCTCGCAAAGCTGTACATTCAAAACATCGCGCTGATTCAAAAGGCTGAGATCACATTTGGCGGGGGGCTCAATGTCTTTACCGGCGAAACCGGTGCGGGCAAGACCATGCTGATCTCGGCCATTGACGCTGTCTTAGGGGAGCGGGTGAGCCGGGAAGTTGTCCGCGCCGGTGAAGAAAAAGCAATCATCACCGCCCTTTTTGAGGACCCCGCCCCGCAGGCGCTTGCCGTTCTGGCCGAAATGGGGCTCGAGGATGAAGACGAAGGCATCCTGATCACCAGAGAAGTTTCGGCGCAGGGCAAAAGCGCAAGCAAAGTAAACGGCGCACCGGCTACCGCCGGCCTGCTCAAACAGCTGGCGTCTCACCTGATTCAGATTCACGGCCAGCGGGAATCGGGGCAGCTGCTTGCGCCCGAGCGCCAGCTTGAGATGATCGACACTTTTGCCGGTCACAATCAACTTCTGTCCGATTACAGGCAGGCCTACGACCACTACCGGGAAGTTGAGTGCCAAAAATCTGAACTGGTAATGGATGAAAAACAAAAAGCACAGCGGCTGGACATGCTCAGCTACCAGATCAACGAGATCGACGGAGCGAATCTGGATGACCCGGGTGAAGAAGACGAGCTGACAGCCAGAAAAAAACTGATCGGCGCGGGAGAAAAAGTGATCGCCGCGCTGTCCGCGGCCTACAACGCCCTGAACGGGGAAGAAGAACAGGACGGGATCAACGCGCTTTTCGATACGCTGTCCGCCGGGGTATCCGAAGCGGCCGAGTACATCCCCGATTTTGAGCTGGTCAGCAGCCGGTTGAATGAGATGGGCTACGAGCTGGCCGAGTTTGGCGCACAGATACGGGATGAACTGGACGCCTTTGAGTTCGACCCCCGCGAGCTGGATCAGATCGAGTACCGGCTGGATCAAATCCACAAACTAAAGCGCAAGTACGGCGGCAGCATCGCCGAGATCATTGCTTACGGCGAAAAGGCAAGGCAGGAGCTGGACGCGCTTACCGCCAGCGAAGAAAAGCTGGCAAAACTCGAAGAAGAGCTGGTCGGCGCACTCGAACGCGCGCAGGCTATTGGGGATAAACTGACAAAAAGCAGAACGCAGGCGGCAGGCGACTTTCTGACGCAAGTGCAAGAGGAATTGGCTTTTCTGGACATGCCCGGCGTAAAACTGAGTGCGCGAATCGAGCGAAAGCCGCTCAGTCCGGACGGCCAGGATGAATTGACCCTATACGTTTCCACCAATGTGGGCGAAGAACCCGGGCCGCTTGCCAAAATCGCATCCGGCGGCGAAGTTTCGCGGATGATGCTTGCCATGAAGAATGTGCTGGCTGAAAAAGACGGGATCGGCACACTCATCTTTGACGAGGTTGACACAGGGGTCAGCGGGCGCGCCGCCGGAAAGATCGGCCAAAAGCTCAGTCAGGCAAGCCGGGGCCGGCAGGTCATTGCGGTTACACATCTGGCACAGGTTGCCGCTTTCGCGGACAAACATATGCTGATTCGAAAAGAAGTCGAGGACGGGCGCACATACACCAAAGTCGAAGAACTGAACAAAACCGCGCGGGAGGCCGAGCTGGCCAGAATCAACAGCGGGGACAACGTGACCGCCACCGCGCTTGAGAACGCCAGAGAATTGATCGAACACGCGAAGCAATTGACAATGAACAGTTGACAATGGACAATGGAGGTCTTACCTGTCTTTACGCTGTTAGTGTGATAGGGAGCACCAACTATCGAAAACTCGAACGTCAGCAAGTATTGGCAAGAGGGGGATTCTTAAGGGGGATAAGGCGAGTATTCGCCGCCCCCCTTAAGCGGCGTTTTTGGTTACTTTTTTGGTCGTGGAAAAAAGTAACCCTGGGTATGGGGCGGAGCACCCATTCCAAATCCGCCGGAGGCACATTGAAGTCTCACGCGTCCGAAAGGCAAACCTAATTAACCAGGTATAGAAACAAAACGCCCAACCGGAGATACACTGAACAAAGGAGCAAACAAATGACACTATACGAAGAACTCACACGAAGAGGCCTGATCGCCCAACAAACCCACCCCGAACAAATCGAAGAGCTGATGAACAAAGGCGGGGCGGTATTCTACATCGGGTTTGACGCTACGGCAGACTCCCTGCACGTCGGCCACTTTTTACAGCTGACCATCATCAAGCGAATGCAGCAGCACGGGCATATGCCTATCCTTCTTTTGGGGACCGGCACCACAATGGTCGGTGACCCGAGCGGGCGGACAGACATGCGCAAAATGCTGACCGTAGACGAAATCAACTACAACGCCGACCGGTTTTTGGAGCAGATGGGCCGCGTTGTAGACACAAACCCGGACAAAGCCATCGTTGCCAGAAACGGAGACTGGCTGATGAAACTCAATTACATCGAACTGCTCAGGGATGTGGGTGTCTACTTTTCGGTCAACAAAATGCTCAGTTACGACTGTTTTAAAAGCCGGATGGACAAAGGGCTGAGCTTTATCGAGTTCAACTATATGATCATGCAGAGCTACGATTTCCTTGCCCTTTACCGCGAACACAACTGTCTGATGCAGTTTGGCGGGAACGACCAATGGTCGAATATCATCAGCGGGGTCGACCTTGTCCGCCGGGTAGAGGGCAAAGACGTCTACGGGATGACGTTCACCCTGCTTGCCACCAAAGATGGGAACAAGATGGGCAAGACGGCCAAAGGCGCGGTCTGGCTTGATCCGAACAAAACCGACCCCTACGAGTTCTTCCAGTACTGGCGGAATGTGGACGACGCCGACGTCATCAACTGCTTAAAGCTGCTCACTTTCCTGCCCATTGAAGAGATTGAAGAGATGGAAAAGTGGGAGGGCAGCGGCCTTAACAAAGCCAAAGAGATTCTGGCTTATGAGCTGACCAAAGACGTACACTCAAAAGAGGAAGCCGACAAAGCCCTTGCGACGGCGACCGCCCTCTTTACCGCGGGCGGGGAAGCCGCCGATATGCCGACCACAGCGCTGGCCGAGGATGATTTGACCGGTGATTCAGCCAGCGTGATTGACCTTTTGGTCAAGACAAAACTCGCGCCGTCCAAAGGCGAAGCGCGGCGGCTGATCCAGCAAAAAGGGATCAGCATTGACGTGGGTGACGGGTTTGTCACCATTGAAGATATCGCATTTACTGTTGAAGGACGGCAACTGGAAGCCGGTATCATCATCCGCAAAGGTAAGAAAGTTTTCCACAAAGTCAGCCTGTAACCGCGAAACGTTACCCGCCGCCGGTGTTTTAGCCGGCGGCGGGTTGTTTGTGCCCGTCAGTCAGGGCTTTGCGTGTGAAGCTCAGGGTTGAACATCCCCACAGCAGCCTTGCGCGGGCGCATCATCCAGAGGGAGGACAGTACCGGCGCGATCAGCGAGAACCCGAACACCCGCAAAATTTGCTCGCCGCTCAGCGAAACGGTCTGAAGTACACTCTGCATAAACGGATGGTAGATGGTCAGCATACTCATCCCCAGCGAAACCGCGACCGCCAGCACAAGTGCCGGGTTGCTCAACAGCTTGATCTGAAACAGGCTCTTTTCCTCCGACTTGCACTCGAAGACGTGAAAGAGCTGGGTGAAGATCAAAGTGACCAGCGCGGCCGTTCGCGCGAGGGGGATATCCCCGTACAGCCGTACAAAATTGGTAAAGACGAGCAGGGTGGTCAGCCCGATTACAAATCCGCGAAAGATTATGGTGGTAGCCAGCCCGTTTGAGAATACGCCCTCGCCGGCCGGGCGCGGTGCGCGGGTCATGATGTCGTCTTCGGCCGGCTCTAACCCCAGCGCCATGGCGGGCAGGCCATCGGTGGCCAGATTTACCAGCAGAATCTGAATCGGAAGCAGGATGATCGGCAAACCCATCAGCATCCCCACAAACATGGTGACCACTTCGCCGATGTTGCAGGAGATCAGATAGCGGATAAACTTGCGGATATTCGCGTAGACCACCCGGCCCTCTTCGATGGATGCGACCAAAGTCGCGAAGTTGTCGTCCAACAGGATGATTGAGGCCGCCTGCTTGGTCACGTCTGTTCCCGAAATCCCCATAGATACGCCAATGTCGGCCTCTTTGACGGCGGGCGCGTCGTTTACGCCATCCCCGGTCATGGCCACGACATCCCCGCGCTTTTTGAGGGCGCGCACAATTTTGAGCTTGTGCCCCGGGCTGACCCGGGCAAACACCGCAACCTTGTGGGCGATTTGCTCAAACTCGTGTTCGGGCAGTGCGTCAATCTCAGCGCCGGTCATCACCCGGTCGTTTTTGCCCATAATTCCGACGTCCCGGGCAATGGCGCAGGCGGTGACTTTGTGATCGCCGGTAATCATGACAGGCCGGATTTTCGCCGTCTTACAGCGTTCAACCGCACCGTAAACTTCTTTGCGGGGCGGATCAATCATCCCGGCCAGTCCGACGAAGCAGAGGTCGTCCTCGGCGCGGGATTTGTCTTTTCCATCTTTGCAGGCAAAACCGAGGACGCGCAAAGCCTGTCCGGCCATCGATTCGGCCTGGGATTCAATGGCCTTGCGGTGGGCCGGGGTGATCGCGGTCACACCTGCATCGGTCATCACATATTTACACCGGTCAAGAAGCAAGTCGGGTGCGCCTTTCGAGAAGATGTAGCCTTTGCCCGACCCGCTTTCAACCAGAACGCTCATCCGCTTTCGGTCAGAGTCAAACGGGATTTCGTCCAGCTTGCGGTACTTCCCGGAATCGGGGGACAGACCGGCTTTGGCAGCCAGAACCATCAGTGCAATCTCGGTCGGGTCGCCGATTACCTCCCAGCTGCCGGTGGCATTGCTGGCCGTTCGATCACGGTTTGAAAGCTCGTCTTCCGGTGAAGTCAGCTGCGCGTTGTTGCAGACAGCGGCGATCTCAAACAGCCGGGTCAGGGCAGGGGAGGCGGCCGTATTTGCCCGCCTGCCGCCAAGCGAAAATTCACCAGCCCGCTCGTATCCGTTCCCGCTCACGTCCAGATCGTAATCCAGCGTAAAAACTTTGCGCACGGTCATTCTATTTTCGGTAAGGGTGCCGGTTTTGTCGGTACAGATCACGTTGGCGCAGCCCATGGTCTCGACCGCGTGCAGCCGCCGGACCAGCGCCCGGCGCTTTAGGATTCGGCTGACGGCCAGCGCCAGTGCAATGGTGACAATGGCGGGCAGCCCCTCCGGCACAGCGGCCACCGCCAACGAGATACCGACCAGGAACATGTTAAAGATGTCTTCACCGCGCAGGATTCCGGTGATCGTGACCACCGCGCAAATGCCCAGACACCCGATCGCAATGTACTTGCCCAGCTGCCCAAGCCGCTTTTGAAGCGGGGTCAATTCATCTTCGATTGTGTGGAGCATCCCGGCGATCCGGCCCATTTCGGTTTCCATACCGGTCGCGGTCACCACAGCCGTTCCCCGGCCTTTGGTGACAATCGCGCCCATGTAGACAAGATCCGCCCGCCCGATCTCTTTGGGCAGGTCATCCCGATCTGCTTTGCGCTTTTCGACCGGCAGGCTCTCGCCGGTCAACAGGCTCTCGTCACATTCAAGCGCGACGGATTCAATCACCCGCGCGTCAGCCGGGATTTTATCTCCGGCCGAAAGCAAGATTACATCTCCGGGAACAATCTGGTCAGCCGGGATGTTCATTCGCTTGCCCTCACGCAGAACCCGCGCGGTGGGCGCGGCCATCCTGCTCAGCGCTTCCAGCGTTTTCTCGGTGCGGTATTCCTGCACGAACCCCAAGACCGCATTGACCAGCACAATGACGATGATTGCCACCGCCTCACTGACCTGACCCATCAAGACCGAAACAACGGTGGAAGCGAGCAGAATCATGATCATCAGATCCCGGAACTGCCCGGCGAATATTTTGAGCGGGCTGATCTTTTTGCCCTGTTCAAGCCGGTTTTCACCATGCTCAAGCAAAAGCAGTTCGGCCTCGCGGCGGCTTAATCCGGCAACTTTTCCGACAGACATTGTTATCTCTCCTTTGCTTTTGACACTCTGGACAAGCTGAACTTGTCCTCACAACATGTATACTTGTCCTGTGAGTTTTTTATGCCAGGTCTTAACCTCAAATCTCTACCTGTTACCTGCGTTGATTTTCGTCCGGTCAAGTGATATACTGCAAATATATGGTTTAGAAATGCCACAAACTCTGAAAGGAGCAGTACTATACCCGGGGAATTCGAAAGGGATGCAGCGGAAGAAAAACGCGTTTCAGAACATAACGACCCTGCGAACAAATATTTTTTAGACATTATTCAGCATATTACAGCTTTTTTCGCAGGTCAGTCAGCGCCCGGATGTGCAGTTCCTCATCCACGATAATCCGCCGAAGCAGCGCCCCGATCTCCCGATCCGGAATTCGGTGGGCGGCGGCGTAGTAGCTCTCGATGGCTGTCTGTTCCCCCTTGATGCTCAAGTCGATGATCGCTTTGAGTGTGCGGCCATACCGGACAAAAGCCGGACTCCACCGCGCCCGGCGGGTACCCTGGTAAAAGCTATAGGTTGGGTGCAGGCCCAGCCGCAGGATACAATCTCCCAACAAACCCAGATGATGCATCTCAACCATTGATATCCCGCCCAGAACGCCGGCCGGTTCGGGGTGTTCGGCTGTGGTAAAAATGCGGTGATAGGCATACTCGTGTACGGCGGTCAGCTCAGAGTCCGGGCCACTGTAAAGGGACTGTAAAATCCGCGCAAATCGGATGTTTCGTCCAAGTTCGCGCGGTATGGGGTAGGGCAGGGGCGAGCGGTAAGGTGATGCATCTATCATCGGTTATCCCTCCTTGTTTCATCCTATGAGAGGGCTTGGCCGGTTTATGCGCGTGCTCAGCCGCGTGAGTTGATTTTTTCCCGGTTTAGCGGTATAATGGTTGAGATAAGGAAGAGAATCAACACTTCACCCCGCTTCTCTTACCTCCTACATCATGAAACAGGGAGTCAAAGCTTTGGAAGTGGAAAAGAACAGAGCACATTACACCGCACTGGTCCGCGAATATAACGAAAAGACCGCTGAACAGGACGGGCGGCAGCCGGCCGGCTATATCCGGACGTTCGGGTGTCAGCAAAATTTGTCGGACAGCGAAAAACTCAAAGGTATGCTCTTTGAGATGGGGTACGCGATCTCTGACCAGCCGGATGGCGCCAGCCTTGTGCTGTTTAATACCTGCGCGGTACGCGAACATGCCGAAGGCCGCGCACTGGGCAATTTGACCGCGCTCAAAGCCGCCAAAGAGCAAAACAAACATATGATCATCGGCCTGTGCGGGTGTATGGTGCAGCAACCGCACCTTGTAGACAAGATCAAAGGCCAGTACCCTTACGTTGACCTTGTGGTCGGCACACACGCGATCGCGAAGCTGCCTGAGCTGATCTGGAAAAAAATCACAAAAGGCGGATACATAACTGATATCTCAGAGATGAAGGGGGACGGTCTAAGTGAAGACCTGCCCACCCGCCGGGACGGCGACTTAAAGGCCTGGGTGCCAATCATCCACGGCTGCGACAACTTCTGCTCGTTTTGTGTAGTCCCCCTTGTGCGCGGGCGGGAGAGAAGCCGCACACCCGAAAATGTCCTGACAGAAGTAAGCGGGCTTGTCCGCGGCGGCTACAAGGACATTACCCTGCTTGGCCAAAACGTAAACTCTTACGGCAAAACGATCACACCGCCCAGCTCGTTCCCGCGCTTACTGCGGGAGATTAACGATATCCCCGGTAAGTTTCGGGTCCGGTTTATGACCAGCCACCCCAAGGACTGCACAAAAGAACTGATTGACGCGATCGCCGACTGTGAAAAGGTCTGCAACCACATACATTTACCGGTGCAGTCGGGCTCCGACCGGATTCTTGAAGCCATGAACCGCGGCTATACGGCGGCCGGGTACTTGGACTTAATCGACTATGCGCGAAAAAAAATCCCCGGCGTTGCTTTTACCAGCGATATAATCGTCGGCTTTCCGGGCGAGGATGAAAGCGACTTTGCCGCCACGATTGACCTGGTCGAAAAAGTCGGCTACCACTCGCTGTTTACCTTTCTTTACTCCAAGCGGGCGGGGACAAAGGCGGCCGAGCTGCCTGATCACACCTCGCGTGAAGAAAAAATTGCCCGGCTGGACAAACTATTAGAGGTTCAGCGTGTGCTTGGCCGAAAGCAGTACGACGGCCTAATCGGCAAAACACTGCGTGTGCTATGTGAAGAACAGGGCAAAACCGACCCGGCCCGGATGACCGGGCGAAGTGAACACAACGTGATCGTCGAGTTTAACGGTGACAACACTTATGCCGGTAAGTTCGTAAACGTCCGGGTAGAAGAAGCTCTGCAATGGGCGGTAATCGGCAAGATCGAAAAATAATACCAATACCACATTAGGAGGGTTGTAAAATGGACGCAATAAAGGCGGCAAGAGCTTTGGGCAAAGCAATTCAAGAGGACGAGCGCTACATCAACATGCAGCTGGCCTCACAGAGAAACGAAGCGGACACGGCCCTGCAAGAAATGATCACAAAGTTCAACGAAGGGCGCAAAGAACTGGCGGCAGAAATGCAAAAGCCGGAGAAAGATAAAGCCAAAATCGAGGCGATGAATGTTGATTTAGGGGATTCTTACCGCGAAATCTTTCGCAACGAAAATATGGTCAGTTTTACGCAAACACAAGGTGAGATGACCAAGTTGCTCAGCTTTATCAACCAGATCGTTAACGGCAGCGCCCAGGGTCAAGACCCCGACAAGATTGAATACGAAGAGAGCTGCGGCGGGTCCTGTAATACCTGCGGCGGGTGTTCTTAAGCCTTGGATACCGGGAATATGCCGGGTACACCGGGGATTGAAATTGAAAAGCTGACCCCCATGATGCGGCAGTATCTGTCCATCAAACAGTCCCACAAGAACCACATCGTCTTCTTCCGTCTGGGTGATTTTTACGAGATGTTCTTTGAAGACGCACAGGAAATCTCACAGGTACTCGGCCTTGCGCTCACCGGCCGGGACTGTGGGCTTTCTTCGCGTGCGCCCATGTGCGGGATTCCCCATCACGCCATCGAGGGTTACCTTGCCCGCCTGGTCAAGGCCGGGTATAAGGTCGCGATCTGTGAGCAGACCGAAGACCCCGCGTTTGCTAAGGGCGTGGTCTCCCGCGAGGTCGTGCGGGTGGTCACCCCCGGCACACTGATGGAAGACAACCTGCTTGAAGAAGACACAAACAACTTCCTGTGCAGCATCTATTACGGGAGCGGCGGCTATGGCCTCGCGGTCGCCGACATCTCAACCGGGCAGGTCAATTTAATCGAGATTGACAGGGAGGATGACGGCGCGGTCATCAACCAGCTGGCCGGCTATTCTCCGCGCGAAGTGATCTTTAATCCCGCCTTTGTGGACAAAGCTGGAATCGCGAAGTTTATGCGCGAAAAGCTGGGCTGTACCGCCGATCTTTTAGATCAGGAGATTTACGACGCGGGAAAAGCCGAAGCAGCCGTGCTCGCGCACTTTAAAAAAGACAGTCTCGCCGGCCTTGGGATAAGCGACAAGCCCCGGTGTTTGCTTGCACTGGCCGGTCTGCTCTATTATCTGGCCGAAACGCAAAAGGTCGGGCTGGAACGGCTGTGCAGTGTGGCCGTTCACCAGGACAGCAAGTATATGCAGTTGAGCGAGCGGTGCCGGGACAACCTTGAACTGCTCAAGACCGGCCGCGCGGGCGAGAAGAAGGGCAGCCTGCTCTGGGTGCTGGACAAAACCAAGACCCCGATGGGCAAGCGGCTGATCAAAACGTTTATCTCCCGGCCGCTGATAAGCCCTGCCGAAATCGACAAGCGCCTGAACGCCAGTGAAGAGCTGTACAGCAGTGAGATGAAACTTGCCGCTATTCAAGAACTGTTGGCGCAGGTCAGCGACCTTGAGCGGTTGATCACCCGGGTGGTTTACGGCAGCGCAACCCCGCGGGATATTCTTGGCCTTGGCCGCTCGCTCAAATACGCGCCCCTGCTCAAAGACAAGCTGGCTGGGGTAAAGTCGGACATGTTGTGCGCTTTGCGCGATGAGATCGACCCGCTGGAAGACCTCTCCGATCTGATTGAGCGCGCGCTGACCGACCAGCCGCCGGCCACGCTTAAAGCGGGTGGGGTAATCCGGGATGATTACAGCCCGGCGCTCAAAGAGCTGCGAGAGCTTATGAGCGGCTCTAAAGAAATCCTGACCGAGATGGAGCGGGCCGAGCGCGAGAGAACCGGAATCAAGAACCTGAAGATCTCGTTTAACAAGGTATTCGGCTACTTCATCGAGGTATCGAAATCCAACCTGTCGCTTGTGCCGGAAGATTACATCCGCAAACAGACGGTCTCGACCGGGGAGCGGTATATCACCGGGGCGCTCAAAGAGCTGGAGGGCCGGATTCTCGCGGCGGGCGAGCAGGCTGCCGCCCTGGAAGCCGAGCTGTTCGAGACCCTGCGGGTGGCCATCGCAAAGGAGCTGCACCGGATTCAGCGCACGGCCGGCGCGGTCGCTAAGCTGGATGTTTTTTGCTCGTTCGCCCGGGTTTCGCTGGATAACCGCTATGTTCGGCCTGTGCTCAGCCTTGACAATCAGATATTGATCAGCGACGGGCGACACCCGGTCGTTGAGCTGATGCTGGGCGGGCAGCCGTTTGTGCCGAACGACGCGCTGCTTGACTGCGGCGAAAATCAGATCGCCATCATCACCGGGCCGAATATGGCGGGCAAATCGACCTATATGCGCCAGACCGCGCTGATCGTTTTAATGGCGCAGATCGGCTGCTTTGTTCCGGCGAGCTCTGCGAAAATCGGGGTGGTGGACGGAATTTTCACCCGAATCGGTGCGAGTGACGACCTTTCGGCCGGGCAGTCGACTTTCATGGTTGAGATGCTTGAGCTGGCCGAGATTTTGCGCACGGCCAGCGCAAAATCGCTGCTTATCCTGGACGAAATCGGCCGGGGAACTTCTACATACGACGGGATGAGCATCGCGCGGGCCGCACTTGAGTATATCGCCCAAAAAGGCAGGCTGGGTGCCAAAACCATGTTTGCCACCCACTATCAGGAGCTGGCCGAGGTTGAAGACGTGCTGGATGTGGTCAAAAATTACAATGTGGCCGTCAAAAAACGGGGGGAAGAGATCACATTCCTGCGCAAGATTGTGCGCGGGGCGGCTGACCGCAGCTACGGCGTTGAAGTCGGAAAACTGGCCGGTATCCCCGACCCAATCATTAAGCGGGCGTATGAGATATTAAAAGACCTGGAAAGCGCCCAGCCCGTTCGCACAAAAGGTAAAAAGCGCCAGGTTGAAGACGATGGCGACTTTCAAATTCACATCGAGAGCTTGTGCGAGTCCAGGGTTGAAGAGGCATTGCGCGAAATCAGCCCGGATACCCTGACCCCGATCGAAGCCCTCAACGAACTCTTTAAATTGCGGGAGATGTTGGGTAAATGACCAGCGAGGTGAAAATTCCATGACAACGCCGGTGCTTGAGACAGGCGAGATATTGTTGCGGCCACCCGAAGTCGCGGACGCGCAAGCGATCTTTACAGGCTGGACGAGTGACCCCGAAGCCACAAAGTTCATGCGCTTTAGCACCCATCAGTCACTGGCCGACACAGTCGAGTGGTTGACTGCAGAAGAAGAAAACCGCACCGGCAACCGCGTTTATGCCTGGCTGTTTACCCAAAAGGCAACCGGCGAAGTTTTTGGTTCGGGAGGCCTTTACTGGCAGGAAGATCAAAGCATGTTCGAGCTGGGGTTCATCATCGCGAAGAAATATTGGAATCAGGGTTTGACCACTCGATGCGCAAAGGCGATGATCAGCTTTGCGCGGAGCGAGCTTGCTCCAGCCGCGATTTTCGCCTGTCACGCCACCGCGAACCCGGCTTCGGGCAAAGTGCTTGAAAAGCTGGGGTTTGCCTACCGGCAGAGCGGGCGTTACACAAGCGTTGATGGCACGCGCACGTTCGAGAGCAAAGAATACATCCTGTATCCAGGAAACTAAGGGAGGTGTAAGCCGTGGCAAAAATCCAGGTGTTGGACAAAGCGATCGCCGAGCTGATCGCGGCCGGGGAAGTGGTCGAGCGCCCGGCTTCCATCGTCAAAGAACTGATCGAGAACAGCGTGGACGCGGGCGCAACCGCCATTACGGTCGAAGTCGAGGGCGGGGGGATATCCCTTCTGCGGGTGTCCGATAACGGCTGTGGGATTGCGAGAAATGAGGTATCAACCGCTTTTTTGCGCCACGCAACCAGCAAAATATCCTCTCAAGACGACTTAGAGGCCATCGCCACCCTGGGGTTTCGGGGGGAGGCGCTGGCCTCCATCGCGGCTATGGCCAAAGTCGATCTGCTAACCAAAACCGCCGGCGAGACTGAGGGCACACTCTACCGGATAGAGGGCGGAAACGAGATTGAGCTTAGCCCGGCCGGCTGCCCGCAGGGGAGCGTGATCACCGTGCGCGACCTCTTTTACAACACCCCCGCCCGGATGAAGTTCCTGAAAAAAGATGTGGGCGAAGCCAACGCGGTCGCACAGGTGGTTTCAAAACTGGCGCTGGCCTACCCGCAGGTGGCCTTTCGCTTTTTGCGGGAGGGCGGCGTCAAGCTGCAAACATCAGGGAGCGGGGATCTGCTCAGCGCGATCAGCGCGGTCTACGGCAGCGAATTTGCGGCCGCCATGCGCGCGGTCGAGCACGCGATCCCCGAAGAAGGGGTGCGCGTCACCGGTTATGTGACCTCCACACAAGGCGCAAAACCAAGCCGCGTATACCAGAATTTTTTCCTGAACAGCCGATATATTCGCACCCGAACCGCTGGCGTCGCCCTTGAGGAGGCTTTCAAGACTTACATCAGCGGCGGCAAGTATCCGGGCTGTGTCCTGCATATTGAACTTGTTCCGTCCCTGGTTGACGTCAACGTACATCCGGCCAAGATTGAGGTTCGGTTCGTCAACGAAAAACCGATCTACCACGCCGTATACTTTGCGGCCAAGGGCGTGGTTGCCCCGCTCGATCAAGGCAAAGGCTGGCGGGGGGGAGACAGTCAATCGGCCGCCGCGCGCACAAGTTTTAAATCCGCGCCTGCGCAGCCCCAACCCGAGGGCCGGATGAGCATCGAACAGTTTAAGGCGCTCTACACGCCCCGAAAACAGAAAAACCTACTCAACCAACCGCTGTCTTTTCACGACGCAAGCCATCAAACAAGTCCGGAAAAAATAGGTGACCGGCTAGAATTCACCACAATTCCCGAACAAAATCGGAGTAAAATAACTCATAATCTACAATTTGCCCAACCGGATGCAGTGAGCGAGCCAATTATTGCCACTCTTATTAAAGAGGATGTGGCCGGCGAAAACGAAAAACCGGAACTGATCGGCGAGCTTTCGGGGCTTTACATCCTCGCATCACTTGGAAATGATCTGGTCATCATAGACAAACACGCCGCCCACGAGCGGATTTTGTACGACCGGTTAAAGCGCGACCTTGCCTACGGGAACCGGCAGATATTGCTGTCCCCGCTGACCGTCACGCTGGCCGGACAGGAGCATCAGGCGCTCATCGAAAACCCAAAGCGGTTGGAAGAACTCGGTTTCTTGCTCGAAGACTTTGGCGGAAACGCCGTACTCGTCCGCGAAATCCCCATCGAAATGGGCGAGCGGGAGGTAGCCTCCCTGCTCGGCGAGATAGCGGCAAAGCTCTCCAAGGGCAAGCGGGATTTAACGCCTGAAGTGTTGGACAGGCTTTATTTTAACATCGCGTGCAAGGGTGCGCTGCGGGCCGGGGACAAAAACGCGTTTCCTGAGCTGGAGGCCATCATACAAATGCTCTGGGAGAACCCGGCCATCACCCACTGCCCGCACGGCCGGCCGGTGCGGGCAACCCTGACCGCCCGCGAGATCGAAAAGATGTTCGGGAGGCAGTAATGCACAAGATACCGCTTTTGGTGATCGGCGGGCCAACCGCTTCGGGAAAGACCGGGCTTGCCATTGATCTGGCCAAAGCGCTTGGCGGTGAGATTGTTTGCGCCGACTCAATGCAGATATACAAGGGGATGGAAATTGGCGCCGCTTCGCCCACGCCCGAAGAGACCAGCGCTGTGCCGCACCACCTGTTCGGCATCTTTGAGCCGGAGGAAAATTTTTCGGTGGCGCGCTATATTGCGCTTGCAAGTGCCGCTATCAGAGAGATAAGCGGGCGGGGCAAACTGCCTGTCCTGTGCGGGGGCACCGGGCTGTACATTTCCTGCCTGATCGATGGGATTTCTTTTGACCCGGAAATGGGCGAAAGCGCCCAGCTGCGCGGGGAACTGCGCACATTGGCGAAAGAAGAGGGCAACGACCGGCTTTGGCAGATACTCAGCGATTGTGACCCCGATCTGGCAAAGACGCTGCACCCAAACAACACCGGGCGAATCATCCGCGCCATTGAGGTCTACAGGCTGAGCGGGATAACCATGAGCGAGTGGCAAAAACACTCCAAGACGAGCGAAAGCGAGTACGATGTCTGTTACCTGGCCATAAACTACACAGACCGCCAAACGCTTTACCGCCGGATTGATCAGAGGGTAGAGCAGATGCTGGCCGGCGGCTTGCTGGATGAAGTACAGGCGCTGGCCGCGCGAAACCTCTCAGGCACGGCGGCACAGGCCATCGGGCACAAGGAATTTGCGGCCTACCTGAAAGGCGAGCAAACGTTGGCTGAGGCGGCCGAGATGCTAAAGCGGCAAACCCGCCGCTACGCCAAACGCCAGCTGACCTGGCTGCGGCGGGATGCGCGGATCCACTGGCTGGTTGCCGATTCGTTTGACAGCTACAGCCAAATGTTTGACCATGCACTGGCCACAGTCCGCGAAAAGCTGACAAATCCGGACAAATGTGGTACAATATTCACTGAAGAGCATGAACGTTATGCGGACTCCTAAAACCCTTTGATCACAGCGGGAGACTTAAATGAACGCAAAACTCATTGAAAAGATTGTCAAATTTACGCTGCCGCTTTTCCTGCTTGGATATGTGGGCTGGCAGGCCATTGGATTCTTCACCAACCCGGTGCGGACACAGACCGCGCACCTTTCAACCGTTTTTCAGAGCGTGAGCGGCCCCGGCCTTGTCTTTAGGGAGGAGGTCCTGCTTGAAGAAAGCGGGATAAATCTGGTCAGCAGCCTGCACGACGATGCACAGCGGGTACTGGTTGGCCAGCCGATTGTCGAACTTTTACCGCCCGGCACCTACGCGGGCAACCGCAGCCGCCTGCGAGAAGCCGAGTGGGAAATCGAGATGCTTCTCGGCGCGCAGAATCCATCGATCAGCCACATAAACAATACCGAGGCGCTAGGGCGGGACATCCAGCAGCAGCTTGGACAGATTGTGCAGATGTCGGCCACCGGCAGCCATTCGGATGCCGGAAATGTCCGGACAAACCTGGTCTCGCTGCTCAATATGCGCCAGATCGCCACCGGACAGGAAAACAGCTTTGATGCGCGAATCAGTCAGCTGCAAAGCGAGCGTGACCGGCTGAGCGCTTCGCCCGGCGGTGCGGTCGGGGTGGTCAACGCGCCCATGTCCGGCTTTTACGCGCGGGAAGTTGACGGCCTGGAAGAATTGCTGACTTTGGACACTGCCAGAACCGGGGATTTGTTCGAGCTGAAGTCTTTGATCGAAAACGCGAGGCCGGGCGGGGCCAGGGATCGGGCCGGGCGGATTGTGACCAGCCACAACTGGTATGTCGCGGTGATTGTCAGCCGGTACGAAACGCAGTGGATTCGTCAAGGTCAAAACCTGAACATGGTCTTTGAGGATACCGGTTTGCGTCTGCCGGCAACCGTCAGCCGTGTACTCTCAAACAACGACTACGACGAGGCCGTGATCATCCTGCACTCGAATCGGGTGTCGGCCGAAACCGTCAACCTGCGGATATCAAATGTACGCTTAGACTTTAGCCAACACGAGGGGATTCGGGTAAACGCCGAAGCGTTGCGTTTTGTGGACGGTGAACGCGGAGTTTTTACTTTGAGCAACAACGTGGTGCACTTCAAGCGGGTGGATCCGATTTATGAAGAGCCGGGATTCCTTCTCTCCCGCCCGCCCCACAATCCGCACGATGACTTTGTCCTGCGCAAGTACGACCAAATCATTATCCGGGGTGTTGATCTTGAGGACGGCCGGGTAATCGGATCGGGGGGGATGTTGCCTTGAGTCAGGTAACCGAAAATATAAAGCGGCTAAAAGAGCAGATCGCGCAGTCGGCGGTCAAATCCGGGCGGAACCCGGACGACATCAGGCTGATGGCGGTGACCAAGACCCAGCCGCCCGCGCTGGTCAATCAGGCGATCGCTGCGGGAATCACACTGCTTGGCGAAAACCGGGCACAGGAGCTTTGCGAAAAATACGACAATTATGACAAGCGTGAAGAGCTTGAGATTCACTTTATCGGCCACTTACAGACCAACAAAGTCAAATCGGTGATCGACAAGGTCACAGCCATACAAAGCGTGGACTCTCTCAAGCTGGCCGGCGAGATATCAAAGCAGGCGGTCAGGGCGGGAATTACCACCGACCTGCTGATCGAAGTAAATATCGGCGAAGAAGAAAGCAAAGCGGGTACAACGCCCGATGAAGTCGAAAAACTTGCCCGAAAGATCGCTGCCCTGCCCGGCGTTCGGGTACGCGGACTGATGTCAATTCCTCCCATTTGGAACGAAAATGCCGGGAATGAGCGCTTTTTCGCGCAGATGCAAGAAATGCTTGTTGACATACGGGATAAAAATATAGATAATATTAGCATGGAAATTTTGTCTATGGGTATGTCGGGAGACTTTGACGCCGCCATCAAGCACGGGTCAACCCTGGTTCGGCTTGGGACCGCAATCTTTGGCCAAAGGTAAACCGCGCTTGTTGATTGGGCGCTATCATACTAGAAAAAGTTCCGGCAAAGCCAAGACAGATAGCCGGTTGGAGGGTTTTTAATGGGAATCGTAGACAAGTTTAAGAACTTTATTGGATATCCGGACGAGGGGTACTATGACGACGAAGAGAATATGGATATGCCCGGCCAGGACAGCGGCGATGTGGATGTGTTTGCCCCGGTGCGGGAAGAAAAGCGCTCAAATAAAGTGGTAAACATTCACGCGACCACACAGCTTCAGGTTGTTCTGGTCAAGCCTGAGCGGTTTGAAGATGCCAGCGGCATTGCCGATCACTTAAACCAAAAGCGAACCATCGTCCTCAATCTCGAATCGGCAACCAAAGATGTCACCCGCCGCCTGATCGATTTTCTCAGCGGGGTAGCCTACGCCAACAACGGGCAGATCAAGCGGGTGGCCAACAGCACTTATATCATCACCCCGTACAATGTGGGGATTATGGGCGAAGACCTGCTCGACGAGCTGGAAAGCAGCGGGGTGTTCTTCTCATAAACGGCTTGCACATATTATAAAGGTCGCTGACGTCTTTGCTTAATGTAAAGACGCCGGCGGCGTTTGGTGATTGAAAGACTTACCACGCAACTAAATACACGGGGGGTTACACGATGTTGACGCCAGGTGACGTTCGAAATAAGGGCTTTGAGAAAGTGAGAAACGGCTATCGGCCAGAGGATGTGCAGGCCTTTTTAGGTGACGCGGCCTCCGGCCTTGAGTACTTGTTGGCGGAAAACGCAGACCTGCAGAAAAAGCTCGAGATCTTGGCTGAAAAGGTCGAGCAGTACCGGGAGGATGAAGATTCCCTGCGCTCGGCTTTGATCGGCGCGCAAAAACTGGGGGACAGCATCGTCCGCGATTCAAAGCGGAAGGCTGAATCGATCATTGCCCAAGCCACTCGCAAGAGCGAGGAGCTGGTCGCCGACGCCCAGGCCAGCATCAACCGCGAAGCGATTGCATTGAGCAAAATGCAGGTAGAAGTTGCAAAGTTTAAATCTCAAGTACTCACCCTCTATAAAAAACACATTGAGCTGATTCAGGAAATTCCCTATGACGAAGGGGATATTCAGCGGCTTGAGTCGGGTGATATCGAATATATTGCCGGGATGGCAAAGCCGGAACCTGCTGCGCTGTCAGGCGGACAAGCAGAGGGCACAGAGCCGGGAAACAACGCGATTGACTTAAACTTTGAGCCGGATCCCCAGCCCGAAGACAGTATGCTGTCCTACTCGGAAGAAGAGGCGCAGATGGAGTTTGAGGGCGGCGAGGACGACGGTGACGACGCTTTCCCGCAAAAGCGGCCTTCGCGCTTTGGCACATTGCGCTTTGGTGACGAATACAATTTAACCCGCAGAGGGGATTAAGAACCTGTATTCACCTCAAATATTGTCAATGAAAAGCTCACGACTACGAGAAGGAGACTTCGCTAAGATGCCTGTAGACTACAACCAAACCCTCAACCTGCCAAACACCGACTTCCCTATGCGTGCAAACCTGCCCCAACGCGAGCCGGACATGCTCGCCAAGTGGGAGGAGAGCCGGCTCTATTACAAAATGATTGAAAGCAATGAAGGCAAGCCGCTTTATGTCTTCCACGACGGCCCGCCTTACGCCAACGCCGATATACATTTAGGCACAGCGCTCAATAAAATCCTTAAGGATGTCATTGTCCGCCACAAAAACACGACGGGCTACAAGTGCCACTATGTCCCGGGATGGGATACCCACGGCCTGCCGATCGAGCTGAAAGCCATGAAAGAGATCGGCCTGAAAGAGTCACTCGACCCGGTAAAGCTGCGCAAGCACTGCCGGGAATTTGCGTTGTTCCACGTGGAAAACCAAAAGAAGCAGTTCAAGCGTCTGGGTACACTCGCCCATTACGACGACCCTTACCTGACCCTTGCCCCCGAGTACGAGGCGCTGCAGATCGAAATTTTTGGCGCGATGGCCGAAAAGGGCTACATCTATAAAGACCTCAAGTCGGTGCACTGGTGCCCTGAGTGCATCACCGCGCTGGCCGAAGCCGAACTCGAATATGCCGAAGACCCCTGTGATTCGATCTATGTAAAATTCGCGGTCAAAGAAGACAAGAACGGCATACTCGCCCGTATGGGCGTCAATGATATCAGCAAGGCGTCCGTCGTCATCTGGACCACCACCACTTGGACTTTGCCGGCCAACTTAGCCATCTGCCTTGGGCCAGCTTTTGAATATGTCGCGGTACAAATTGGGGATTATTACCACATTTTAGCCAAAGAGCTGGTAACTGCGACTATGGAAGCCGCCGGGTTGAAAGAGGGCGACTACAAGATTTTGGGCAGTGCCAAAGGCAGTGAACTTGAGCGTGTGGTTTGCCGCCATCCTTTCTTAGATCGCGATTCCCTTGTGATTGTGGGCGACCATGTCACCCTTGAATCGGGTACTGGCTGTGTTCACACAGCGCCCGGCCACGGTGTTGAGGACTTCGAAGTAGTCGCGAAATTCTACCCCGAGCTTGGCTGTGTTGTACCGGTTGATGAACACGGCAAGATGACCGCCGAGGCCGGTGATTTTGTCGAGGGCCTGCCCACCGCGAAAGCCAACAAAGTGATCCATGAGCGACTGGTTGTGGACGGCACACTTTTTGCGACCAAACATCTGGTTCACCAATATCCGCATTGCTGGCGATGTAAGGACCCCATCCTCTTCCGCGCGACCGAGCAGTGGTTTTGCAACGTCGATGACTTCAAAAAAGAAACGGTTGAAGAAATCAGCAAGGTCAATTTTATCCCCGAGTGGGGCAAAGGCCGGATGCAGGGGATGGTCGAAGACCGCAGCGCCTGGTGTCTTTCCCGTCAAAGAACATGGGGGGTGCCGATCCCGGCCCTTTACTGCGACAGCTGTGAGAAACATATCATCAACGCCGACACAACCAAGGCGATCGCAGCGCTTTTCCGCGCCGAGGGTTCAGACGCTTGGTATACGAAATCAGCCGCCGAGATTTTGCCGGGCGGGTTTGCCTGCCCTCACTGCGGCGGCAAAACGTTCACCAAAGAAACCGATATCATGGACGTCTGGTTTGATTCGGGTGTATCCCACGCGGCTACGCTCATGGGGCGCTGGCCAGATCAAGAATGGCCGTGTGACCTTTACCTGGAGGGCACAGACCAGTACCGCGGCTGGTTCCAGTCCTCTTTGCTGACCGCTGTGGCCTGGAAAGGCAAAGCGCCCTACAAAACTGTCTGTACCCACGGCTGGGTGGTGGACGGTGAGGGCCGCAAGATGAGCAAATCGCTGGGGAACGGGATCACGCCGGACGAGATCATCAAAGATTTCGGCGCGGATATCCTGCGGCTCTGGGTGGTTTCTTCCGACTACCACGCAGATATTCGCATCAGCAAGGATATCCTCAAGCAGCTGTCCGAAATCTACCGGAAGATCCGCAATACCGCGCGGTATATTCTGGGCAATCTGGACGGATTTGACCCCGACAAAGACAGCGTACCCGACGCCGAGCTGACCGAGCTGGACAGGTGGGCGCTCTGCAAGCTTGACGCCCTGCTTGAGCGGACAAGCCGCGCCTACGAAAAGTTTGACTTCCACATCATCTTCCACGCCCTGCACAACTTTTGTACCATCGATATGTCCAACTTCTATTTGGATGTCATTAAGGATAGACTATATGTAAACAAGGCCGACTCAACCGCCCGGCGAGCGGCGCAAACTGCCATCTACCGGATTCTGCGCGCGTTGACCGCCATTGCTGCGCCCATCATCCCGTTTACCGCCGAGGAGATTTGGGGGCACATCCCAGCCGACAAAGCTTACAACCAGGAGTCGGTCATGTTTAACGACGCGCCCAAATTCACAGGGGTGGCTGACGCCGCGTTTATGCAGAAGTGGGATAAAATCATCGCGGTACGCACCGACGCGAACAAAGCCCTTGAACTGGCCAGAGCCGAAAAGCGGATCGGCAAATCCCTTGAAGCCAAAGTTGTACTCTACGCTGACGGCGAACTGCTTGATTTCTTGAAAGCGAATGAGGGTGAATTGCCGGCTGCATTTATCGTCTCCCAAGTTGAGTTGCGGGCGGGCGAAGGCCCGATCAAAGGTGAAGTCGAAGGATTAAGCCTTGAGGTATTACCCGCAGACGGCGAGAAGTGTGAGCGCTGCTGGGTCTTCAGCGAGACGGTAGGCGCGCATTCTGAGCACAAGACGCTCTGCGCCCGCTGTGCGGCGATCATCACCGAATAAACACATGATCAGAGGCAGGAAGGATTGCTTACGCCGGCTTGCCTCTACACTTGTTTTTGTGGAGGGTTCATGACCAAGTATATAGCTTTGGCAACGGCCGCCATCTGTGTCGGGCTGGATCAATGGATCAAGGCGTGGGCATATGCCGGCCTGATCCGTACGCCCGTCATCTCCGGTGTGTTTTATCTGACCTATCTCGAAAACACCGGCGCGGCTTTCGGCATCTTTCAGGGCGGCGCATTTGTGCTGGCCATTGTATCGCTCGTCATACTCGGGGGGATTTTTTATCTTCTGCTCAGCGGAAAAATTACCGGCACTGCCATGATATGGGGGTTTTCGATGATCTTCTCAGGCGGGGTGGGGAATGCGATTGACCGCTTGTTTCGCGGGTTTGTCATCGATTATCTTGATTTTTCTCCGCTGTTTGGATTTCCGATCTTTAACTTTGCAGACTGTCTTGTGGTTATTGGCACTGTGGTTGTGGTCGTTTATATCCTTTTTTTCGAGAAGAACAAACCGACTCAGCCGGCGCAGGAAAGTTAATGGAAAAGACGGTCTTGTATGCGCTGCCTCAGCACGCCGGGCAGCGTATTGATCTTTTTATCAGCCGGGCGCTGACCGAACTTACCCGCAATGCCGTGCAAAAACTGTGTGCTGACGGATGTGTACAGGTGGATGGCAAGGTCTGCGAAAAGAATCTGCGTCTGCGCGGCGGGGAAGAGGTCACATTTATCCTGCCCGCGCCAAAGGCTTTAGACCTGCCGGCTCAAGCCTGCCCGCTTGATATTGTCTTTGAAGACGCGAGCATGATCATCCTGAACAAATCGCAGGGGATGGTCGTTCACCCGGCGCCCGGCCACCCGGATGGCACACTGGTCAACGCACTGCTCCACCACTGTGCGGGCCAGCTTTCTGGGATTGGCGGGGTTGAGCGGCCGGGGATCGTTCACCGGCTGGACAAGATGACCAGCGGCCTGATGGTTGTGGCCAAAACCGAACAGGCGCATAGATCTCTTTCGGCGCAAATCAAAGACCGCACAGTCAAAAAGATTTACCACGGTGTGGTTTACGGCTGCCCAAAAGAGGACGAGGGCAGGGTTGATGCCTCGATTGGCCGACACCCCACCGACCGCAAAAAGATGAGCGTGACCGCAAAAGTCAGCCGCGAAGCCGCCACCGGCTACCGGGTACTTGAGCGCTGTCGGGGGTTTGGTTCCCTTGAGCTGTTGCTCGAAACCGGGCGGACACATCAAATTCGTGTGCATATGGCCAGCATCGGCCACCCGATTGCCGGGGATATCCTCTACGGCCCAAAGAAGGGGATTCCGTCACTGGCCGGGCAATGCCTGCACGCTAAGACCTTGGGGCTGCACCACCCGGTAACCGGTCAGTACCTCGAATTCGACAGCGAGCTGCCCGAATACTTTGTAAAGTTCTTAGACAAGATCAGGAAAGGATAATTTACCGTGGGCTTAAAACTTTCTCAAACCGTGATCATGAGCGATGTGGACGGAACGCTTTTACATACCGGAGCAAAGACAACCTCCTCCCGGAATTTAGAGGCGTTGAACCGCTACACTTCCAGGGGAGGGCGGCTGGCCATTGCCACCGGGCGCTCGCTCGTCTTGACCCGTCATCTGGCCGAAGCACTGCCGGTCAACTTTCCCTGTATTATTTTTAACGGCGGCGGCATTTACGACTTTCAAAAAGACGAGTATCTCTCACAGATTTACCTGCCCAAAGAAGTTCCCTCCACTGAGTATGCCAGGCAAATTCGCGCGGCCTTTCCCGATTGCGGCACAATTTTTATAAACGCAGCCGGTTACTTTGATATAGACGGCATCTCCAGAAGAGACTACTTTGACCGCTACCCAAACCCAAAACTTGAGACGACGCGGTTCGACGATCTGGGCGACGGGTCTTATTTCAAAGTGGTATTTCTCTACCCGCCCGATCGGGCGAAGCTGATTTATGAGTATGCGCAAAGTCAGCCGTTTGGGGGCGTGCGGTTTGTGTTCAGCGACAACTATATGCTTGAAATGCTGCCGGCCAATTCCTCCAAAGGGGCGGCTATGGCCATACTGGCTGAACTGGCCGGCGTTTCCCGTGAAAACATGATCGCCATCGGCGACTATTTTAATGATTTTGAGATGATCGAGTACGCGGGGATCGGGGTCACTCTTTCGGATGCGCCCGAAGAGATCAAAGCGGTCGCGCAGATGATCGTCTGTCCATGCGTGCAAGATTCACTCGCCGATTTAATCGAGCGCTTGGAGGCCGAGTACGAGTATTAGCCGGCTTTGGCCACGCATACCCTGTATTAACGGGGGTGTGTAAATGAAGCGGATTGGTTACGACATTCCGATTTTGATCCTGACTTTGGCCGGGCTGGTATTTGTTCTGGCCGCTGTGCTGATATTGGTACAGGGGGCACAGACGCGGGATGTAAGGGTTTCAACTTTTGGCGCCAACCGGCCGATTGTAATTTTGGATCCCGGTCAC
>WRBI01000016.1 GCA_009784625.1 Oscillospiraceae bacterium
ACTTCCAGGTTGCTCATTTCCGATTTCCGGCGCTGTATTGGGAATATCTCTGCTATTTCTCTGTAATCCTCTTCTCTTAGTTTCATATCGCTATTATATCAGTTAATGTCAACAGACTCTAGCGTGTTGCCTTAGCGGTATAGAAAGAACCCGTCAAAAACCAGGCGGTTGACCAAGGTGGTGCCGGTTGTTACAAAATCCGCGCCGTAATCACTGTTGGGGGCATAGACAAAGATTTCTGTCGAAGTCTTGTCACGGCCCGCCACAACACTGGCGTGTACCCGGAACGATGCGCCCACAGGTACACCATATTCCCCGGGGTCTATTGTTCTGTCCGCGTCGAGTGTAATGTCACCGGTACTTCTTGTGCGAATTTCTCTCCCCTGTGAATCCCGGTAGATAAATTGCATCCGGACAACAAACCAGCCCCGATTTAACATTCTTACCCTGCTAACCGAAAAATCTGCCCCGACGTTATGGTCTTCATCTTCGGGGCAATCGGGCTGATCTTTACATCTGCAAGGGTCACACAGTCTAGGCTGGCAACAGCAGCAATCTATACAACAGCAAATACAGCAGCATCTATTCTCAAAATTAAAACTCATTTCTCTATCGCCTCCTGCTTGTCTGATGCGGGAAACTCCCGTATGACAATATATTTTCAGGAGGGCGATGGTGTTACGAAGTGCAATTAACAATTAATAATTAACAATGAACAATGAAAGTATCGCTAAGTCCGTACCGGACTACCGTTGGCTCTGCGATGATTTTAAATCTCGCGAAGCGATTGCTTTTGCCCTTAATTGTTCATTGTTCATTGTTAACTGTTCATTAAAACAAAAGCCCCCGCAGGTATAAGGAGAACCTGCGGGGTTTTTCGCGGATGGAGGCCGCTAGCTTTTGTTTATCACAGCGCGTTTGCGCTTAGTGAGTGGAAATTAACGGCCTGTGCCGGGGTTGAAGTTGGCGTTCGGAGGTGCAACGTCGCCGCCTGTGCCAGGTACGCCGTCGAAGCCATCATCGTTGTTGTCTTCTACGGGAGCGTCAGTACCGCCATCAGCTGCGCCGCCCAGGTTGATCAGGCTGCGGGCCAGGAAGTAGTACTCGCTCATGGGCAGGCTTCTGTCGTCGGTTGTGCCGAGCAGGGCGCGGTTCGGGCCGCCGAATACGAACAGGGTGTCAGCAACGTCGAATCTTACGTCGATGCCAGCAGCGCCCCAACCGGTAGAGGTGTGTACGCGGATAACATCGATCAGGTCTCTGTGCTCGCGGAACAGTTCGGTGAACACGTCATCATGGGTAGCAAGCTCTGTAGCAATGTACAGCTCTTGGCCACTGGTGATGTTTCTGGTCACGTACATGTTGTTGCCAGCGTAGATCTCAAGGCCGCGGATTGTGCCGTCGGCAGTGATGAATTGTTGGTGGCTGGGGTCGATGAATTCTTGGTCATCCCAAACTTCGATCTCTTCGTTGGCAACGGTCAGCCATGCGCGGCCCATGCGGGCAGTCGAAGCGCCGGTAACGGCCAAGGACAGGTCGAATTCTACATCGTTGTCGCCTGTGCGGGTAAGGAACTCAACACTGCGAACTTGGATGCGGGTGGTGTTGTTGTTGTGGAAGTGGAATCTTACGTCGCGGACAACGTTGGAGAAACCAACGGTGCGGGTGGTGCGGAGTTGTGCGCGGTTGAAGTGCGCGCTTCTCAAAACGGTTTGGCTATTGCCGGCGGGAGGAGTGATGCTGGCGATGGTTTGGGCTTGCAGGTCAGCCCAAGTCAGGCCGCCGGTCCAGCCACTGCCACTTTGGGTGGTCAGAGCGGTGTTGGGAACTCTCCACAGGAAGTAGTCGGGCTGCAGGAAAGCGAGGACAGCATTGCCGTCGGCGCCGGTACCGCTGTCGCCGAGGATGGTCATGCCGGAATTGTTGGTGAGCTGGCGCTCAATTTCAATTTCGCCAAAATTGGAAAGGCCGTCAACAGTCCAGTTGCTGGGGATGTTGGTAGCTGCAACAACCGCCGGCAGGGTGATTCTTGCGTAGATGGAGCCAGCGCCGATTTTAACATCGAAAGTAATTGCATTGCCGCTGGTTCTGTTGTCGGTAACGGTCACGGCAACGGTTGTGCCGGTAAGGGTAGCGGCAACTACTACATTAGCGGGTGCGCCGGTTACAGGCAGGGCGCCGGAACCGGTCGCGCCGGCAAGGCCGGTGATGTTGAAAGAGCCTGCGCCGTTGCGTACGAACGGGGCATTTTCAGGGTATACGGTTACACCGCTCAGGTCGGCGGCGCCGCCAGTGGTGGTAACGTCTGCGAAGTCCATCGCAGTAACTGTGTGCGCGCCAGCTGTAATGTTTTCCAGCGAAGCGTGTGTGGTAGTTGCCGGCACATTAATGTCACCTGCAAAGCTGAATCCGGTTGCCGGTGTTGCGGTTGTCGCTACATTGATTTGCAGTCTTGCTACTCGATTCACGACCTCGGTCTCGGTAGCACTGGCGTCTGCGTCTATTTCATCGAAAGCAGTTAAAGTAGCGGGCATAACAACGCGCGCCTGCACACCTGCAGCGCCTGTCACATTGAATGCGTTTACCAATACTGCGTTGGCAGCAGGAGCGCCAGTTTGACGTCCAGGGGTAACCGGGGTAGCAGTAGCATTAGTTGCATCGGTCTCTGCACTTGTTTCAACAAGTGTGATGGTCACACCGGTGTCAACCCATTCGCCACGGGCTGCGTTGGCCATTGCGCTAACGCCAAGGCTAAGAACCATGACGATAGCAAGTACGAGGCTTAAAGCTTTTTTCATAGAATTTTCTTCCTCCTTAAATTGTCGCTACTCTCTCAAGTAGTGATTTAACTGTGTCTAACGGACTAAATGCGCGGCGCGTTTGGCTGGCCGCGTTTCCCTTCCCAGAGCGGCTGACCTCCCCTCGCCTTGCAGGAAGGGAATATGTCAAGCGGCAAAAACCGCATGGCAACAACAAAATTTACGGCCAAACAACTTTACCGGCATGTAACAATCTTTGTAGAATGTTACATGCCGGCGAAAAGCTGATGACTATGGTGAAAATTGAAAATGTGTTAGGGGATAATTACCATAAAATCAGCGCACACTCTGCGAAGAACCTGATGATTACGCGCAAAAAAAGCCCATGTAACATTCTACAAAGATTGTTACATGGGCTATGCGATTCAATTAGAAAATGTTGCCTTGGTCTGTGTGCGTATATATTAGCACATCGCGGGCACCCTGTCAAGCGTTTTTTAATTTTCTTGTAACTTTGTTGTAATTATTTCGCCCCGCTGTTTAATAAGTGCGCGCGCGCTGTCATTTTATTGCATCGGTTTTGAAAGATTTTTTCGCGCGGGCGGGTGCTGTATATATAATGTAGGGCCGCGAGCGCAAAATGATCGCGCCCACAAAAGTGTGAACGCGATCTTGGCGGCGGGGCCGCCCCCGCTGGCACGCCCGGCGCGATTCGAACGCACGGCCTATCGCTTAGGAGGCGATCGCTCTATCCTACTGAGCTACGGGCGCTTATTGTTTTGGGGTAAAGCAAAGCAGACCCCGCCGGTCACGGGCGGGTGTCCGCTTATCGCCGGGTTAGCTGTATACGCTGACCGCGTGTACAACAATGGTCACAACAAAAAGCACGGCAGCCAAAAATCTGGTAGCCTTGTACAGCATAACGTTTCGGGTACGCCCGGGGCTTTTGTTGAATTGGGTATCCGGGTCACCGCCGGTCAGGGCCGCGATGCCGCCGCCTCTGGTTCCCTCTTGCATCAGGATAAACACGCAAATGACAACGCTCAAAAGCATGATGAGCGCGCCACCAGCAATTTCAAGTCCGCTCATGGTATAGAATGCAGTCCTTTCTTGCGCAAGCTTACACCCGCTTTTTTGGCGGGTTTTACTATTTTAACACACCCGCCATTTTTTTGCAAGAACCTGGGATCACAAACTTGCCTTTCACGGCAAATTTTTGGTCGGATAAACGCAAAGCCGGCGGGAAATCTAAATGAAACTACAGTGGGAGGAACCTCGCTATGCAGAAAAAGAAAGACCCGGACGCCACACGCCAGGCCGGCAACCAAACGACCATCCGCCCGCAGGCCAATGTATCCAGTCAGTATGCCACAAACGCGGTAACCAACTACCTTAAACAAGCAGGCAAACGGCCGGCTGTTTCGGAAATCGACGTGGAGCTGGCCAGAGATTTTGACCACGAGAACCAGAAGTAGCGCCGAAGAGGGAGCCGCGGTCGGCGGCCCCCTCTTCTTTGTACTTTCGCCTTGTTTTTTGGGTTGTCTTCTGTTATGATGAACATATACATTATATTGTGTTCCTGTGATCCGCTCGTATACGCAAGCCGCTAAAGGAGGGGTTATTTTGTTACCAGTTGCAATCGTAATTGCCGCAGTCGTAGTGCTTGGCGCGGGTACAGCCGTAGCCATCGGCTTAACCCGCATGAAAAGCAAAAAGAAAGAGAACGAAACCCCTGAGAAGTACTTTAATTACGGCAAGGACGGTGACGCTCATTCGGTGAGTGAAGACCAGTCGACAGAAGAACCGCCCGAGCTGATCAACCTGGTTGACTACTACGCCGATCTTGAAGAAGAGCCGGATGACGAAGAAGAGGTTGAGGCTCCCCCGCCGGTTTCCGAAGTGCGCGAATCCCCCGAGGTGGCCATATATGACAAGCTTTGCAATGTTAAGATCGGGCGCGGTTTCCTGCTTGACTGCCAAAACCAGCTGAACATCGGGGCCAACAATTCGACCCCTTACGCAGTTGCTTACTTTGACTTTAACCGATTTCGCTTTGTCAACACACTCAAAGGCTTTTCAATCGGCGACTACGCCATCACCCGAATTGCGCAAGAGGCGCAGTCTACCTTCCCCTCCGGCTCGTTGATCACCCGGATATACGCCGACCACTTCGTCATCCTTTTCCCCTTTATGGATGAAGATTCGATGGAGGAGATCTTTGGCCTGCTCAAGCGGGCAACCGACCGGATCCGGGCAGACATCGGGGCCAAGCAGGGGATGCAGATCTGCATGGGGGTCGCAAAGACAACGGGCGGGGACGCGAGCTACGACATCTTTAAGCTGATCATAAAAGCCAACATCGCCCGCCACTGCAACAAGATCAACAAGAGCGAATCTTTCTCCTTTTTTGACGAGAGTATGATCACCTCGTACCTTTACGGCGAATCGTCGGTTGAGGACTACAAAGAGCTTCAGTACACCGACGACTTTGCGCTTTACTTAAAGCCACAGCTCTCGCTGAAAAATAAGCGGGTGGCCAGTTGTATCGGCGAAGCGCACTGGCCTTACGAAGAGACCAGCGACAACGGCCTGCTCCGCGACCGGGGCGGGTGTCTGTCTTCAGGCAACTTTAAAGTCGCTTACCAGACCTGTCGGGCGGTCAGCCGCCTGCGCAAATCTGACGGCGTAGTTCTGCCCGCGATGTTCGCGCTCAGCGAGATTGACCTGCTATGCGACGACGTTGACGCGTTCTTTGCCAGATGTTTGAGCGAGTTTCAGCTGGAGGCGACTACCGTGATTGTGGTGGTCAGCCAGCACTTTATCCGGCTCAACCCCGAGATTGCCCTGCGCCAGCTTCAAAAGCTTAAGAACATCGGGCTGAAGATCGCCGTTTCCGGCTTTGAGCGAACTGTCAAAAGCTTAGACGCACTCTCAGGGTTTTCGCCTGACTTTCTAAAGTTAAACCGGAGTTTTGCGCACGAAGTTTCTAAGTGGCCTGAGCGGCAGTCAGACGTTTTGCGGGCGCTCTCTCTGGCTTCGGGCGTGGGCGCGAGCATCATATTTGAGGGTGTGGACTCAGCCAAGGATATGGGCTATTTGGCCACGAATGGCAGTGGGATGATTGAAGGCCGGTATGTGGGACCTTCTCAGACCGCAGACGAGTTCGCCAAAGAAGTCAAGGATCTGGTCAAGACGCCATATGACCCAAATTCCACCGTCCTGCTGGACGACACAGCGCTCGGCAAAGGCAACCTGACAGTTTATTAACCGCAAAATCAGCCGCCCCAGAGTATATAACTCCGGGGCGGCCTCGCTTTTGCTTTATATCGTTAAGCAGACCGGGCGGTAACTCGCCGGCCTGCCAAAGCGTACACTACATCTTTTTAGGTACAACTTCCAGCCAGTAGCCGTCCGGGTCGGCGATAAAGTATATGCCCATCTTTTTATTCTCGTAACAAATACAGTCCATCTCTTTGTGGAGCGCGTAGGCGGCTTCAAAGTCGGCGGCCTCAAACGCGATGTGGCTCTCGTTCTCACCCAGATCATACGGGTCGGTGCGATCGCGCAGCCATGTCAGCTCAAGCAGGTGGTCGGTCTTTCCGCCGTCCCCCATATAGATCAGGATAAAGCTGCCGTCTTCGGCTTCTTTCCGGCGGACTTCTTTAAGCCCCAGCGCCTTCTCGTAAAAGGCCACACTCCGCGCAAGGTTTAAAACGTTTATGTTGTTGTGTGCAAAGCGAAAATCCATGCTGTACCCTCCTGATGACCAATACCGATTGTTCTATAAGTATACAGCCTGTGCGCCGGGATTTCGATTTCAGGCCGGTTAAGATGTGGTTACAAATTGGTTAGGGCAATTTTGTTTTTTCGGGATTTGCGCTTACACACCAATTTCCCGCCTAAGAGACAACGCCCGTCGGCTTGCTACAGCCGACGGGCGTTGCTGCTAAACGATAGGCGACAACTTCATAAAAACCGCAAAGCGAACCTCATCCGGACACTCACCGGAAACAACGTCCAGGAAAAGATCATGTGCATCCAATTGCAAAAACGCAGTGAGGGTTGTCCTAATCAGCGACATCGCGACAATTTCATCGGATGAAGCGCCGCTTTAAACGTATTTTGTATTGGCGATTGCCGACAAGCGCCTGATTTAACGGGATGTTCTCCTTTGCATTCTTGCGCATTAAACTACACCAGGCGCATTTCGGTTTCTTTGTCGAACAGGTGGATCTTTTGGCAGTCGATGACAAAATCCATTGCTTCCCCCGGTTTCGGGTTGTGGAACTGCGGGATTTTCGCGATCAGGTTAAACCCGTTTACCTCACCGTAAAGATAGGTCTCAGCGCCCATAAGCTCGGCCAGTTCGACGTTGACCGTGATGCCGGCCGCCTCTTTGAGATCGGGGTTCAGGGAGGCCACAAGCAGGTTTTCCGGTCTTATTCCGACCGTTACCTCCTTGCCCTCATATTTTGAAGCGGTGTCGGGCGAAATTCGGGAGGGCAGCAGCGGCAGCGTAGACGAGCCGAACTTTGCCGCAAAACCATCGCCCGCCTTTTCGACAATTGCCGTGATGAAGTTCATCTGCGGCGCCCCGATAAATCCCGCTACAAACAGGTTGCAGGGGTTCTCGTACAGGTTTTGCGGGGTGTCTACCTGCTGAATAAAGCCGTCTTTCATTACAACGATCCGATCCCCCATGGTCATCGCTTCGATCTGGTCATGGGTTACATATACAAACGTTGTACCCAGCCGCTTGTGTAAAAGGGAGATTTCGGTGCGCATGGATGTCCTCAGCTTTGCGTCAAGGTTGGAAAGCGGCTCGTCCAGCAGGAAAACAGCGGGGTCCCGCACCATCGCCCGGCCAAGGGCCACCCGCTGGCGCTGGCCGCCCGAAAGCGCTTTGGGCTTTCGCTCAAGCAGTGACTCAATCTCGAGAATCTTCGCGGCCTCTTCGACTTTCTGCTTGATTACATCCTTTGGCACTTTGCGCAGCTTTAGCCCAAAGGCCATATTCTTGTAAACAGACATGTGGGGGTAAAGCGCATAGTTTTGAAAAACCATTGCGATATCCCGGTCTTTGGGGGCTACGTCGTTGACCAGCTTGTCGCCGATAAATAGTTCCCCTTTGGTGATCTCTTCAAGACCGGCGATCATCCGCAGTGTGGTCGACTTTCCACAGCCGGACGGCCCAACCAGTATGATGAATTCCTTGTCCTCAATCTCGAGGTTAAAGTCGTGTACGGCCGTGACATTGCCGGGATACACTTTAAAGATATTCTTTAGACTAATGCTCGCCATATTCTGGCCTCCCTCTCTGTTGCGAATTCCTTACCAAACGACGATCCGGTCAATCAGATCGCGTATTTTGATTATATCACATTTTGGTTTGCGATCATAGGTCAACAGCCCGTTTGTTTCCTGTTCCACGTCGGTCAGCTGGGTATAACAAAAACCATATAAGCACTCAGAATTGTAAACCGCGTCGAATACCCGCGCAAGCGTTTCGAGGTATTCTTCCTCTGTCTTTGCCGAAGTGTATCCCCATCCCGGATTTTTCGGGTCGGTGTACGAAACGCCCCCAAACTCAGTGAGCAGGATCGGCTCGCCCTTGTAGCTATATCCCGTTGCGTAAATCGCCTTGCCGGATGGGCGGTCTTCCAGTATCTGTTCCGCGGTTTTAAGCGCTTTGCAAAAATGGTCGTACTGCCGGTCTCTGTCTTTGCCGTGCCTGTAGTTATGAATCGCGCAAATATCGCTCACCGTCATCTCCCAGCCGTCGTTGGATATAACCGGGCGGGTTGGGTCGAGTGACTTTGTGAGATAGTACATGGCGCCGCAATGCGCACTTTGCCGGCTGTTTCGCGATGCGTTTGGGATTCCCCAGCTCTCGTTTAATGGGACCCATGTGACAATACAGGGGTGGTTGTAGTCCCGGCGCAGAATCTCGACCCACTCCCCGGTGATCCGCTCCACGTAATTGTGGTCGTAAGAGATGCCGCTGGCCATCTCGCCCCAAACCAGAAAACCCATCTTGTCCGCCCAATAGAGAAAGCGCGGGTCCTCCGTTTTTTGATGCTTTCGGCAGCCGTTGAACCCCATGGCTTTGGCGAGTTCTATGTCTTCTCTAAAGTCACTGTCATCGGGGGCGGTCAGCAGGCCGCCCGGCCAGTAGCCCTGGTCAAGCACAAGTTTCTGGTAGTAAGGCCGGTTGTTTAGATAAACCCTTCCGCCCTCGGTGTGTACTTTCCGCATCCCAAAGTAAGACTGGACATGGTCAAAACAGCTCGCATCGTCGAGCAGCTCGAAAGTTATGTCGTAAAGCTTGGGCGATTCCGGCGTCCAGCAGCCGTGTACGCTGCCGTGAAAATTGGTGCGGAAAATCTTTTGCTGAAAGACATCTACTTTTCTTGAGAAGACGGGATGCAAAGACCGGATGCTGTCGCGAACGATCATCTCGCCCTCGAAGTGAATGGTATACCGCAAAGCAAGGCCGTCCCGCCAGCCGGCGACTGTGGCTTCAATCCCGATTTCGCCGCTGTCCACGTCCGGGGTCAGGCGCACTTCGCGCAGATAACTTTGGCTTACCGGTTCCAGCCAGACCGGCTGCCAAATGCCGGTGGTGCGGGTATACCAGATGGCCGCGCTCTTTTCCTGCCAGAACTGCTTTCCGCGCGGGATTGTCTCATCTTGAGAGGGGTCAAATACCCTGAGAACAAGTGTTTCGACCCCATATGTCAGGTAGTCGGTAATATCCACACAAAAACTTGCGTTGCCGCCAACGTGGGTGTAGATCAAATTGCCGTTTAAGTAACAGCGGGTTTCGTAATCCACCGCGCCAAAGTGCAGCAGAACCCTCTTTTCCCGCCAGACCGGCGGTATTTCTATCTCGCGGCGATACCAGACACAGTCGTGAAACCCGGTGTCCCCGATACCGCTGAGCTTTGACTGAAAGGCAAATGGAACCTGAATCTGCCGGTCAAAAACCGCCCCCGGCGCAAACCATTTTTGGACACAGCCCACATCGTGATCATCAAAAGCAAAATCCCATCGGCCATTCAGGCAGAGCCAATCTTCTCGGACAAATTGCGGTCTGGGATATTCCGGCCTTGGCAGCTGCATACCAATCTCTCCTTACTATATCACTAAGCGTACCTAAACCGCAATACATTCCAGCTCAGCGCGGGAATTTTCACTTCAGGGCTGCTGTTTTTGCCGGGCAAAACCGCGCCCTGCGTGGGAGATATGCAATCCGGATCGGCAAAGGTGTTGGTGGCTGAAAGGTCTTCGTTTTTTAGCAAGCGGTGCTCGATCATTTCCACTTCACCAAGGGAGCGCATATCCAGGCTGAGCATCATATCTTCCTGGTCAATGTTGAGCGCAAACACCGTACATTCGCTTTTTTCTTCGTTATTTACAATACAGGTGTAGACAGCCGGCGCGTCACCATTCGGGGTCTCAAGCGTCGGAATATCCGTTACCGCCTGCAAGACAGTACCCCGCCCATACATAGACATATCTTTAAACGGATAGAAAGTACCCTGACGGATCACCGGCCCGTTTTCTTTGGTGACGATGGGCGCAATCGCGTTGACCAGCTGGGCAAGGCAGGCGATCTTAACCCGATCGGCGTTGTTGACAAGGCTCATCATCAAACCGCCAAACGCGAGGGTATCCAGCATCGAGTAGTTGTTCTCAAGAATGTGGGGTGGGCCGTCAAAGTAGTTCCCCAGCTTTGCGGGGTTCTGCCCCATGACCGGGTCGGTCTTCGAAAACGCCTGTGTGCGCACAGGGTCGTTGTACCAAACATTCCACTCGTCAAAGGACAGGTGCAGGGTCTTTTTGCTGCGTTTGAGGGCTTTGACATAGTCGGCAGCCGAGGCAACCGTGTGGATAAAATCGTTCATGGTCAAAAAAGAGGACAAAAATCCGGCTTGCCCCTGGTTCTCGTGAAAATACATGTGCAGTGAAAGATAATCGGCGTGCTCATACGTGTGTTCAAGCACAATCCGGTCATAGGACGGGTAAGTCGGCATACTGCTGTTCGAGCTTCCGCAGATGACCAGCTCGATGGATGGGTCCACCCACTTCATGATCTTACAGGCTTGTTTGGCTTTTTTTCCGTAATCGTCGGCATCCAGCTGGCCGGTCTGCCAGGGGCCGTCCATCTCGTTGCCCACACACCACAGCTTTATGTTGTGCGGGTCTTTGTGGCCGTTTTTCCGCCGAAGATCCGACCAGTAAGTGCCTTTTTCAAAGTTGCAGTACTCGACCATATTTCCGGCGCTTTGAATGGTACCGGTACCCATGTTTACCGCGGCCATCACGTCGGTTTTGGCTTTTTTTGACCAGTCTACAAACTCGTCGATCCCCACCTGGTTGCTCTCGATGGTAAACCAGGCGTAATCCAGTCTTTTGGGGCGGCTTTCGCGCGGGCCAATGCCGTCTGTCCACTCGTACCCCGAAAGGAAATTCCCGCCTGGGTACCGCACACAGCTGCAGCCCAGCTCCTCGACAAGGGCGAGCACATCCCGCCGGAAACCCATGCTGTCGGCGGTGGGGTGGCCCGGCTCATAAATTCCGGTATAAATGGCGCGGCCCAGATGCTCTAAAAAAGCGCCAAACAAACGGGGATCGGTTTGTGCGACCTTAAAGTTGCGCTCTACATATAATTTCCCTTTTTTCATAACTGCGACCAGCCCTCTCTTTTGTCGGTAAAATAGTTTGTATTTACATGTGTCAATCTTCCGCGTAGTATTCTTTAAAGACAAGCGCTTGTGGACAGTTGCCAAACTTATCGCCAAAAATGGTCATCCCACCGCCGTTTTCAGAAAGGCTTTCCACCTCAAAGCGTATGGTCCAGCCGCTGTGCGATATGTTCAGGTCGGAAAGCTTGATATCCGACTGCATTTTGCCGTTCACATAAACGCCCTGATTTGTGACACGTATCACCACCAGCACCCCGTACTGGCTGTTCGGCCACCAGTCGGGGGTAAGGACGCCCTTGTGCTCCCCGATATCCCCGGGTGTGGTAAAAGTACACAAAAACTGCCCGTTTAGATGCACCTTAATTCTGGATGGCCAGTGGTCGCAGAATCCGGGCGCTTCTGAGCCAAACTCGCCGGACAACTCAATGTCACTGAGCACACGTTCACCCCGCTGGTAAAGGGGCAGTTTGTATTCGATGTAGCCGTTGGCGATCCAGATGAGCTGGGCGTTTATCCGCTCGGGCGACATCATCCGGGCCGGGTCGTCCAAGTCGCCGATCACATGCTCGAACGACGCCATCCCGCAGGGTGGCTGCGCGACTATATCGGTAAAACACCCGACCGGCAAGTGGGTTATGTGGTACTGTGCCTGTTGATTCCGCCGGTTATTTTGGAAAGGGACCTTCACCTCATACGAAGTGTTGAGCAGAGTACAGACCTTGTGCCGGCTGCCCTCTTTTTTTAGGTACTCGGTCTTGATAATCCGCACTTCTTCCAGCTTCCGGATATGTTTTGTCATGATCGAACTGCTGACTTCCAAGGCGTTTGCCAGCTCTTTGACGTCCATATCTTTCTTGCAGAGCAGGCGTATTACGTTCAGCCTTGTTTCGCTGGAAAGCGCTTCGTAAAATGACAGGTACTCGGGCGACATATAGATTCTCATATACTTCTCATCCCTTGATGCCGCTCATAGCGATTCCGCGCACAATTTGTTTTTGGAAGAATATGAACACGAGAAGCGCCGGGATGGACGCGAACACGCTGGCTGTCATCGGCATGGTAAACTCCTCGACGTGCAAGTCCTGAAAGACAGGCAGCCCGACAGGCAGGGTAAACATCCGGGAGTTTTGCGCGGCCAGAAACGGCCACAAAAAGTTGTTCCAGCTGTTTGTGAAAGTGATGATGCCCACCGCAGCCAGCGCACTGCGCGAAAGGGGCAGGCAGACCGAAAACCATGTGCGGAAGTAAGAGGACCCGTCAATGGCCGCCGCTTCTACCAATTCGTTCGGGATGCTGTCGTAATACTGCTTCATGATAAGCACACCCAGCGGCGCCGCAAAGCTGGGCACAATGAGAGAAACGTGTGTGTTAAGCAGATTTAAGTCGATGATTGTGAGAAAGAGCGGGATGACAATCGCCTCGATCGGAACCATCAGCCCGGCGGCGATCACGACGAACAGAATTTTGCTCCCCTTAAATTTTATCTTGGAAAGCGCGTAACCGGCCAGTGAGGACATAACCAGGACACCGGCTGTGACAACGCCCGCAACCAAAACGCTGTTAAACGTCCAGCGCCAGATGGGCGCCCTTTGGGGCAATAAGAAATAGTTATCCAAAGTAAACGGGGGCGAAAACACCCGGTCAAGAAAAGCCACAGGTGTGCCGAACGGCTTGAGGGAAGAGAAGATCATCCACACAATCGGGAAAAGCCACAGCAAGGCAACCGTGATGGCGATCAGATAAAGCAGGACGCGAAAGACGGATATATTCTTGCGTTGGGTTGTATCCACTTGATGTCACCTCAATTCCTTGTGAATGATAAGAGCTTGCTTTGCCCAAACGTAAACAGCAATACAACCAAGAAGAACAAAAACGACATGGTGGACGAAACACCCATATTCCGCTCGATAAACCCGATCTGGTATATATACTGCACAATGGTTCGGGTGTGGTTGCCCGGGCCGCCGCCGGTCATCAGCCAGGTCTGCCCAAAGAGCTTAAAGCTCTGAATTGCCTGCAACATAAAGACCATGGTCAGTACCGGGCGCATCATGGGCAGGGTGATTTGAAAAAGCAGCTGTGTGCGGGAAGCGCCGTCAATTCTGGCCGCCTCGTACACTTCTTCCGGGATATCCTGCAAGCCGGCCAGACAGAGGATCATGTTAAACCCGACTGTCCACCAGGTTGTGGTTATTATGATCGCGATCCAGGCCAGCCACCGGGTACTCAGCCAGAACATCTCAACCCCGGTCAGAACGCTGAGAAGCCCCAAATAAGGCTGAAAGATGAAGATCCAGAGCCCGGTAACCACCGCCATACTCAGAACATAGGGGGCAAAGTAAACAGACCGGATTATGGCTGTGCCTTTGAGCTTGGAGTTGACAAACATCGCCATGGTAAAGCCAACCGCGGTGATCAGGGGGGTGGAGACAACCACAAACAGCAATGTGTTCGACAAGCTGAGCCAGAACTGAGTATCGGTTAATACCCGCACATAATTGTCAAAGCCGACAAAGGTTCCCGGTCTGCCCAGGCTCACCCTAAAAAAGCTCAGGCCAAACCCGCGGAATATCGGAAACGCCAAAAAAGCGATAAAAAACACAAGATATGGTGCTAAAAAGAGCCATGCGGTCAGGTTACGCTTAACAGATTCTTTCACTCGGACAACCCGCCTTTCTCCGCGATAATCAGTCGGATTTCGCTGCCGCTAATAACATTCCGCCCCCACCTTGTAGTAAAGCGAGGGCAGATGTTTATTCGCTTTTAGAGACTGTGCCTGCAAATAATTATATCACATTTAGTGCGCATCATCCAGCAGCCTTTGCAATTCGCTCTGCATCAGCTCTTGCGCCTGCGCTACGTCGTACTCGCCGTTGATCATAGAGGCGAAGATCCGCACGAATGACGCTTTCATCCCGGTGATGACGGTGGTTTTGGGATAAAATGTGGCGTAGGCCGCAGAGTGGGCGTAGGCTGACCGGTGGGGCAGCGCGTTAAACTCGGCCGAATCTACAATCGCGGTTTTGCTGGGGACATGACCGGCCTGAGCCCACAGGATTGTGTTGTCGGCCATCCAGTTCATGAAATCCATTGCGGCCGCTTGTTTTGCGGGGTCTTCATCAGACTGGCGGGGCAGGATCAGAGTGTGGGAGTCGCCGAAGACAGACTGCTGTTGGCCAAAAATCTGCGGGAAAGGCAGCGAGATAAAGTCAAGCCCTTCGGCCGCTGTGAACATCGGGATCCCCCAGTTGCCGTTGAAGGTGGCGGCCGCCTGCTGTGCGACAAAGATTTGAGCGCCGCTCGCCTGTGCCCGCGGCCAGAGGTCTTCGTTGATCAGCTGGTGCATAAAGCTGAGCGCGTTGTGGTTTTCCGGGGTATCCAAAGTTGCGGTCCTGCCATCGGCGCTGATCATCTGCCCGCCCTGTTGGGTGAACAGGCTATACCACAGGTAAAGGGGAAGCTCGCCCTGTGAAGTTCCGCTGATCGGCATCATATCGCCGTCAAGTCCGGCTTGTACTTCTCTGAAGAATCGGATAAAGTCATCCCCGTTTTCAGCAAACGCGGGCCGGCCGTTTGCGTCCAACATCCCCAGGTCGTCGAGAATTTGTACGTTAAAGTGCATAAGCAGCACATGTGTGTCGATCGGAATGGCAAAGTGGCTGCCGTCGAAGTAGACGCCCTCGACCAGATTCGCGCTGAATTCGTTCCAGGAAAGCCCGGCGGCGGCCGCAAGGTCGTCAAGAGGGGAAAGGAAGTCGTCCGTCACAAATTCGGTCAGGCTTGTGATGTGCGAAACCGCAACGTCGGGCGCGGTTCTTGTAGCCATAGCGGTGATCAGTCTTACGTAGTACTCTTCGCTGGGGAAGATGGTCATTTCAATATAAGCCTGGTTGTCGCCGGCGTTGTAGCGGTTGACCATCTCGGTCATGATATCGCCGTCACCACCGGAAAACATGTTCCAGAAGGTCAGGTGAACGCGCTCGCCACTTTCAGCGGGTGCGCCGGCTGCCCCGCTGTCGCCGGGCGCACCGGGAGCCGGTGCGCCCGGCGCAGAATCCTGCCCGGCGCAGGCGGCCAAAGAGACCACTAAGATCATGACCAGCACAACAGAAATAATTTTCTTCATAACGAACTCTCCTTCACGTTGTTAAGTCTTTAAGACATCTTTAGCTTTGACAGGGGATGGCCGTTTGTAAGCAAATGAACCAAAAGGTTTATTGTACTCTGAAGTATAAAACACAATCTCCCTGATAAGGTCAATGATAGCAATCGCAGCTATATTTGTCAATATCATATCATAATTTGGCATATTTAACAAATTTTTTATAGAGTTTCTATTTCATATTTCGAGTAAATCTTGTTATTATAAACTCATAAGTTAACTTAACTTTCACTCGTGACTTATGCAATTAACTTACATGTTAATTGCATTGATTCGTATTTTCTTTATAAGCTTTGCGCTTTGGAGCAGCGACGCTTTCCTTGAAAGCGAAAGCGTCATAGAAAAAAGCCGGTCAGCACAAAAGCTGATCGGCTTAATTTTTCTATTATATTCCAATTAAGAGTGATGTTGGGTCGCGCATCTGTTCGTCCCGTGCGCGGGGATATCGTTGACTTCAATGTTTGCCGCGGGAACGGCCAATTGACGGGCTGTTTGTGTCCGGGGTTTGAGGTCACTCTGACGGTGTAACCGGCCATCCTCGGGGAAGCGATCCCACCCATCCAGCTTTTAAATTAGTTGCCCTCGCGAAACTCGATGCCATTCTCGTCGGCTTTGTCTATGATGGCGAGGGATTTGAGATTATGCCCATTCCCGCGCAGCCGCTTACCGCCGGGCTGAAAGCCCTTTTCCACCGCGACACCGATGCCGATCAGCTGCGACCCGGCTTGCTCTACTATTTCCACCAGCCCGCGCAGGGCTTCACCGTTGGCGAGAAAGTCGTCCACAATCAACACTTTGTCTTGGCCGGTCAGCCATTGGCGGGAAAGCAGCAGCGTGACGTCTTTCTTGTATGTATAGGAATGGATATCGCTGCGATAAAGGCCGCCCTCAATGTTGTCCGACTTGGCTTTCTTCGCGAACACCATCGGCACACCGAACTCATCGGCACAAATGGACGCGATCGCAATGCCCGACGCTTCCACCGTGAGCACCGCCGTAATCCCGGTAAGGTCGAACAGGCGCGCAAACTCCCTGGCCATCTTGCGCATTAACGCAACATCCACCCGATGGTTGAGGAACCCATCCACCTTAATGATGTTGCCTGGAAGCACTTTCCCCTCCGCGCGAATCCGATCCTTTAGCTGCTGCATGAAACTTCCCCCTTCTATGTGGTTTTTCAAGTCTAACACATTCATCCCGCAATTACAAACCCGGCGAGCGAGCGTCAATTGTTGCGGAACTCTTCGCTTCTTCCATTGCGCTTTGCCAGCCTTCCATGCGGTTCGCCGCTTTGGTCTTTGCCGGCGGTACATTTTGTGGATAAAGTTATAGTATTACAAAATAATTACAGCACATACATTTATCTTGACAAACGCTTATTTGAATATTACCATTAAAACGATATGCTTCAACAATATTTTTATATAATCTAAACATAATATAGCTTTATCGATTTGACCCAATATATTCTGTCTTGCAGCGAATGGTATGCGAAAACAATAAAGGAGATATGTAAAATGCTTGAAATGGATTCGAAACTGCTCAAAGAATTGGAAGATGACAAGGTACGCATCGACGCCAAGGTAAAAATTGGCACAGAGTTTTTATACCTAAGCCGGGAGGCGTGCATGAAAGCCGGGCCGACAATCGACGAGACCCTTGAACTCGTAACAAAAACACTCGTCGCCCACGGAAAAGGCGAGTGCGAAATGCCCGCAAAAATCGGCGTTCATCCACACAAAGAAGCCTTTCACCACGCAATGCCCGCCTTTGTACCCAGCGTAAAAGCCTGCGGCTGTAAGTGGATCGAGTGTTATCCCCAGAATCCGGCGAAATACGGCCTGCCCCAGACTTCGTCCCTGTTGACCCTCAACGAAATTATGACCGGGTTCCCGATGAGCGTGATGGACGGCACTTGGATGACGGCCATGCGCACCCCGGCCGTCACGGTGATCGCGGCCGGCGCGCTTCATCCGGGCGCTGAAAGCTTCGGCATGTTTGGCTGCGGCGTACAGGGGGTCGCACATGTGCGCTTTGTGGTAAAGGCACTTAAGAAGCTCAAAAAGATATACATATACGATACCCGCGCACAAGCCATGGATGACTTAATCACGCAGGTAAAAGGCGATGTTCCGGTAGAAATCATAAAGGCAAAAAGCCCGAAAGAGATCGCAGAAAACTGTCAGGTCATGAGCTCGGCTACCGTTATTATGCGCGAGCCGCTTGCTGCGGTGAAAGATGAGTGGATATCCGCCGGCCAGACCATATTGCCTTGTGACCTGAACACTTTCTGGGACCCCAAAACGCAGAAGCGCGCGGACAAATACATCGTAGATAGCGCCGCAGGGCACAAGCTGTTCGCCGAAATAGGCTACTTCCCGGACGGTATGCCGGAGGTGTACGCCCAGACAGGTGAGGTGGTAGCCGGCATTGCAAAGGGGCGCGAAAGCGACAAGGAGCTGATCGTCTGCTCAAACATCGGGATGTCTGTCTTTGATGTGGCTATGGCGCGGTTTATATTTAATAAGGCGCTTGATATGGGGGTCGGAACAAAACTTACACTTTAGTTACAACTACGCCCATCGGGACAATTGTCCCGATGGGCGTAGTTTATATAGTCGACGCAAGCTCTAAGCCCGTTGATTATCATGCTTGGGTTTTACTGGCGGCGCTTTCGGATTCTGCCTGCGCGAAGTCAAGCTTGTATAGGCAGGATGATGTGTACCGCCACAATTCGGTGACCAGACCGGCGGCCCGCTCACAGTTCCCGGCAGTGGATAGCCGATTGGCATCCAGCACACCCCGAAGTTCTTCCAGCAGCTTTTCGCCGTGGGACAGCCCGGCCCCGGCAAAAATACGCTGCTGTTCTTCAAGCTCCTTGCTGATGGGGGCGGCACTTGCCAGCCCGTGCTCGAACAAAACGCCCAGCAAATCCCGCGCGTCTTCTAAAATCCCGCGCATCTCCCCGTAAATCACGGCTGCACACCCCAGTCGTAGTAATCTTTTTTCTTGCCCTTTGCCCTTTTCTGCGCGAAGCCCAGTTCGGTGATGCTCTGCCCGTAAAGGGTAACCGGAAAGGCAGTCAGCCGTCCTTTTTCCATCCGGATGCGTACAAGCAGCCCTGCGCCGCTCGCTCGCGCAGCTGGCAGCGCGCTTGACAGGTTTTCAATCAGCGTTTTTGTGGCCGCCTGATATCGCACTTGCAAGGTCAGCGGGCAGTCTTCCTCGTCGCGGACAATACAGCTCCACACCTGCCCGATCTTGTCAAACCGGCTGTCCGGCCACTCGGCGGGACACAGGATGGCCACAAGCTCCTGTTGCCCGCGCTCTTTTGCGTCCCACAGGGCAGGCGCCAAACCCGAAAACTTTTGGTAACGGATGGGGGCGAGTTCGGGGCTGTGATAATCTGTACCACCCAAAAAGTGGCCGCGGCCATCATCGGAAGAAGAAAGCTGTCCGTAACCGTTAAGCTTGCCGCCGGTAAGGGTGAGCGAAGCATGGCAAAGATCGCGCAGCCTGCCCGCAAGCCCCCACGGCGCGCCCGAATCGAGCATCCGCTCGGGGTCGGGGCCGGCGCTGTCCGGCAGCGCCAGCGTATAGCGCAGGGGCTGCCCGCCCTGCGGGTGATAGAAAAACAGGGTGATGCCGGTGTACCCGCCGGTGGAGTGCCACGGATAAGCGCCCAGCCCATGCAGGGTCATTGTGTGCTGGGGCTGGTACTGCTCCCGAAAGACGCCGACCGTTTCTTTATCCCGCGCACCGGACTCAATCGCAAGACAAAGCGCGTGGATATCGGACAGGTCACCGAGCAGTGCGTCCCGGTCAAAGCCCGCGTTCTTTGAAATGAGCAGCCGGGTCTGCCCCGCCACCCGATTGCACAGGCGCTCCAGACGAGGCAATCGCGCGCCGTGACAGATGGTGGCCAGCTGTAAAAAACGTCCGGGCATGTCTTCGGGCAGGCGGGCAAGGCCAATCTCCAAAGTCTGGCTGACAAAGCCGCGCACAATCGGGGCGGGGGAGGCGCTGAAAACCGGCTCAGACTCCGGGGTTTCAATCCTGAAAGACGAATCAAGGCCATCGGTTTTTTGCAGGATAACATGCAGTACGGCCTGTGTTTTGTGCACGCAGAACTCCGCCGCCTTGCAGCTGCACCCGGCGCTTTCTAAATTTCCGGAGGGCAGGAAGCGCACGGTATGCCCGGTGTCGGCAAAACGCACCGAAAGGGTACTGCCCTCTTCAATGGTGGATTCCTGCCCGCTTTGGGCGGCGATGACGGCGGTGGTGTAAATCCGCTTTCCCGCCAGCTTTTCAAGGGTTTGCGCATCTGTCGCCGCGATATACGAAAAGTCGGGCGGGGGCGCTGTTTCATCCGACTTTTCGCCTGCGTTTTGGGCGGCAAGCACAGCCATCAGCAGGTGTTTGCAGGCCACGCGGGAGGGGCAGGTACAGATATAACTTTGCACTGTTCCTTGAATGGTCAGCGCAGTGCCGTCCGCGAAAGCAGCGGTCAGTATATCATTCTGCCAGGAAACTTCTACCCCCGCGCCGGGCAATTCCCGCTGGGCGCGGCCAAACAGGCCCTTGTTGCTAAGGGCAATGAGAAAATCTTCGTCCGCGTGTTGAATCGCCGCTTTGAGTGACATTATGAGATAACCTCGCCAATCCAGTTTGCGAGCTCGCCCGGGGTGAGTGCGGCCACCGACGCGCCCATTGCCGAAAGACGCTTGGCGGCGGTCTTGTCGTAGACTCCGGCGCAGCTGCTGTCAAGGGCGGTCAGGCAGAGCACTTTGACGCCCGCTTCAATCATCGAAGCGGTGTGCGCGTACATCGGCCGATACCCCCCACCGTCATACAAGTCGGAGATAAGCACCAATATGGTGCGCGCGGGTGTGTCCACCAAGCTTTCACAGTAGGCCAGCGCCTTGCCGATGTCGGTGCCGCCGCCCAATTGTACGCTCATCAGCGCCTCCACCGGGTCGCTGGCATAGCCGGTCAGGTCAACCACTTCGGTGTCAAAGATGACCAGCTTTGTCGAGATAGCCGGCAGCTTGGCGAAAATCCCGGCCATGACGGCGGCGTGTACCACGTTTTCGATCATACTGCCGCTTTCGTCCACACACAGGATGATGTTCCACGGGTTAAAGCGCTGCAGGTTTTCGTAAAAGTAGACCCGCTCAAGCATGATGGTCTGCGCCTCGGGGTCATAGTGCTTTAAGTTCTTTTTGATGGTGCGCTTAAAGTCAAGGTTGCGCGCACTTTTGCGGGTGGAGGAGTGCAGCCGGTTGCGCTTGCCGGTCACGGCGTTTCGCACCTGATTTTCCAGCTTGCGCATAAGCTCTTCGACCACCCTCGCGACAATCCGGCGCGCGCTTTGCAGAACTTGCGCGTTCATCATCCCTTTAAATGACAGGATTTGCCCGAGCAATGCCATATTTGGTTCAAGCTTTTCGAGTACGCGCGCGTCGGTCAAAAGCTCGGTGAGGTTGTATTTTTCCAGCGCGTGGCGCTCAAGGCGGGCCACACTTTCTTTCGGGAACAGCTTTTGAATCTGATTGATCCAAGAGGGGATGGTCAGCTGGGGCGGCCCTTGTCCGCCTTCGAGACCGCCCTCGCCGCCGCCTTCAAGCATACCGCGCTCCTCGCTGTACTCCCGCCCATAGAGGAAGTCCATCAGCGCGTCAACTTGGGCGTACTCACCGGAAAGCGCGCCGCCCTCGCCCAGCCCCTGATCAGCATACCGGCCAAGCACCAGCCGCCAGCGGCCAAGCTCTAGCTCTTTGTCCATTTGCGCGCCCTCCCCTCCGCGTAGATGTCCAACTCCCGCCCAAGCAGCAAAAGTTCTTCGGGTATTGCCTTTTTTTCAAGCTCCCGCCGGTTTACCCCCAGCAGCTCGGCCACCATCTTGGCCAGCCGGTCGGTCTGGGTCGGTGAAAGCGCTGAAAACGCAAGGCGCAAATCGGGCAAGACAATCAGAAAATCTTCGTGTGTCAGGCGGGCAAGCATCGCGGAAAGCCCCTGCACAAAGCCGGTGTGTGCAAACATAATATCCCACCCGCTCATCAAGAGTCCGGTGAAGAACTGGCCGGTCTGGCGGGCGACTTCGCCTGTACCAAAGAGATAAGCCCGCGCGTGGCCGAGCGCCTGCTCGCCGTCGAATATCCCGGCACTGTACAAAAAACCGACCGCCGCGCCGTGCAGGATCACCGGCGGCTGGTTTTGTTCCACAAGGGTAGAAAGCGCGTCGGTGAAGAGTTCAGTATCCATACCGGGGCGGAGCGCGCTTTGGTAAAGGGATTTGGCGGCTTTGGCCAGCGCGAGGTCTTCGTCCGGGCTGGTCGTGTTAAGCGCACACAGCTCGGAGCACGACTTTTCATATGCCTGCCCCAGAAGTTCCTGCGCGCCCGCTATTTTGGGCAAGTCAAGCAAAGTACAGGCGTTTTCGAGAAAGCAAAGGTGCGCCGCCCCCTCGGTCAGGGAGAGAAAGCCGCTGTCCTGCGCGATCACTTCACTTAAACCGTCCGCCAAAGACGTCAGTTGTTCGGTCAGGCCCATCACCACCGCATCGATGAGCAGGCGGGTGGCCGCCCCCGCCGATGTTTGGCCGGTGCGCCGGCCCAATAGTTTTGTGAGCGCGGCCTCGCGCACTGTTCCGCCCAGATGCGAGACGTCCACGAGGGCACCGGTTACCCGGGCGCTCATGGCGTAGCTCCACTTTTCCCGCACCCGGGATGTGTCAAGGGAGGCGTAGTCAGGCCCATACCTGCGCTCGGCAAAGCCCGCGCCCAAAAACGCAAGCCGGTGGAAGAAGGCCGACGCTTCACGGTGTTGCCTGCGATTGAGGATTTCAAGGGTGGCTTCCCGGCGGGCAACGGTTGGCTTGAGCTTAAAGGTGGCGACCTGCGCCTCAAAATCCACCAGCAGCGGGATTTTTTCGACACCCGCCGAAACTTTTCCCACCGCATCCCCGCGCAAGATTTCACCGGCGGCCAAAAAGATAGCGGAAGACCCGATGTTTGCCTCGCCTTTTACGTACGCGCTCAGCACGCCGTCCAAAAGCTCGTACACGCCGGGCTGCGGCTTTTCGCGCAAGGATGCAAGCCCCCGCGCCTGAACGGACGAAGCCACTTCATCTGCGATCGACACCGGCTGCCCGCGTTTTCGTAGCACACCGCCGATTTTTGCGAGATAAAACGTGTTTGCGCGGGCAAAGGTGCTTTCAAGTGTGTCCAGATTTTCATACACCGTCTGGTAATAGGCGGGATAAGGCATCCCCGAAGCGTAACCCGTCAGCTGGTCGCACTCGGCCATCGAATAGGGGATCAGGTAGCTGTCGGCGGCCGCCGGCTTCTTTTTGGGGGTCTCGACCGGTTTTGCCCCGGCCAGCAGCGCTTCGATTGCCTCGGTGTGAAACCCGCCGGTCAGAACAAGCACTTTGTCGTGTTTGCCTGTCGCCTCGCGGATTTTTTTTGCCATAAAGTTTTCCCGCGCGGCACAGCCGTCCTCCAGCAGGAGGGCGGGCGGGTACTCCACCCGGGAAAAGTGACAGAATGCCCGCATGTTCGCGATAAAGTCGGCGGTGCTAAGTCCAAGGCCGCCGATCTCAAACAGTTTTTCCCACAGCTCGCTGTAGTGGCGGCAGTTCTGTTTTTCGCAGAGCCGCGCGATATAGCGGCTGCGCGCCATGTAATAGTCATCGTAATAGGATTCTTTGCCCTCCTCTTCTTTGCCCGGCAGGTCATACTGCGCCAGCTCGCCGTAAGGTAGATCGATAAAACCGGTGGCGACGCCGTTGGCCGCCCCATAACGAATGGCTACAAGCTCGGGGGAGTAGTCCATCAGCGGGAAATAACAGGCATGGCGGCGGGTCTCACCCGCTTCATCCTCAACTTTGCACTGAAAATAGATGCTCAGCGGCGCCAGACTGTCGGCCGCGCCGATGTGGGGAATCAGGTGGCCGGCGTCGGCCGGCCCTTCGATCAGGACAGCGTCCGGCTGATACTCTTCCAGCACCCGTTTCAGGTGGAGGGCACAGGCCGGGCTGTGATGGCGGATTGGGAAAAACAGCACCGGCGCGGTGTAATCTAGCGTATCCACTTGCGGGCCTCGTAAAACGCTTTCCACAAAGGGTCGGCCTCGCCGCGCTTTTTGACCACCGACGAGAAGTACGCACGCAGCCGGGGCAGGTCGTCCTTGCTTTCTTTGAGTACGGCGGCACAGAGATTTTGGGCGAGCGTGTCAAGGGAGATATCTTCTTCATAATAATGCGCGGAAAGCGCGGTCTGGTGATAAAGGCTGACCGCTTCGGCCGTGCTCATGACCGCGGCGGGGGATTCGATCTTGACCCCTTCGGTGGTCTGCCCTTCCCGCAGTTCGTGGAATGTGGTGGCCAACAGCTCGACCACATTGGTCCGGACAGGGATGTCGGGTGCTGTGTCGGCCAGCAGGGCGCGGCATTGCCGCTCGATGATCTCGCACTCCAGCTTTACCGAGGAGATCGGGTTGACGGTCTCAAAGTTGAACCGCCGCTTGAGCGCGGAGGACATCTCGTTTACCCCGCGGTCCCGGATGTTGGCGGTCGCGATGATGTTAAAGCCGGGTTTCGCGAACAAGACGCCCTCCTCGCCAAACTCGGGGATGTTGAGCACTTTGTCGCTCATGACCGAAATCAGGGTATCCTGCACTTCGCTCGGGCAGCGGGTGATCTCTTCAAAGCGGGTGATGATCCCCTTTTTCATCCCGTGGTAGAGCGGGGCGGGCACAAGCGCGTCGGGCACCGGCCCCCGCGCCAGAAGCAGTGCGTAATTCCAGGTGTATTTAATCAGATCGTCGGTTGTACCGGCCGTGCCCTGTACCGTGTTGGTCGAGTTCCCGCTGACTGCCACCGACAACAGTTCGGACAGCATGGTTTTGGCTGTGCCCGGCTCACCGACCAGCATCAGCCCCCGACTGCCCGCCAGTGTGATAATACAGCGCTCAACCAGCGTGTTGTCGCCGTAAAACTTTTTTTCGATGTTTGCTTTTTCGCCATCCACATTGAGCGGTTTTTCACTGCCCAAGATAAAAGTGCGCACCGCCTTGGGCGAAAGCCGCCAGCCCTGCGGTTTGGGGTTGCCCGCGTCTGACTTTTCAAGGGCGGTGAGTTCCTGTGCGTATAAAACCTCTGCCGGTGGCTTGATGTGTTCTCTCATTCTTTGATCTTCCACCCTTCACATTCGGCGCGCCAGTTTTCGTCCGTTTCGTTGGCGCTGGCGGTCGCGTTTGTCAAATCCAGTATGATTTCCGAAAACAGGCGGGGCGAAAGCTGTTCGATCTCGAACAGGTCTTCAGCCTTTATTTCGTCATAGATATAACTGCCGCGGTTAATGCTGCCCGCCTGATAAAATCCGACCTGCCCCACAGTGACGACTTCATCCGGCATAGGCGATACGTACATATACGAGCAGTAAACCTGCGCGCCCACCTGCCCGATCTCGCGGTACATGGTGTTAAAGCCGCCCGCGTCCTGCACACTGCCCTTGAACCAGTCGGCTTTTTGCAGCTTGCCCATCAAAGTGATACCCAGCATCCGCTTGCCCGCAAAACGCTCGACCACACGGGTTTCACCGGATTCCGGTTTGAAGACAGCGCGGTTTAGCTGCAACAGCGGCTGCCTTACGTCGTAATCTTCAAACTGCTGCCGCCAAAGGGCGAGGGTGTCTTCGTCCATATCCAGCGGATGTACAAGGCCGATCAGCCCATCGCCGACCGCATCAAAGGTAAATTCATCCTCATCCGGTTTGGTCAGGCTGCCGTCCTCCATATAGCGGAACGTCTCGCGCAAAACCTCGCCGTCGTACACCCCCCAGACAAGCCCGGCGGCAAAGCTGTGCATGATCGGATTTTGCACAAACAGCTTCTCCCACGCGGGCACATCCCAATAGCGGCCGGCGGCCAGCGCCTGTTCCAGACGTTGGCTCTGCGCCTGCACAACCGATTTGAGGCTTTTCTTGAGGGCGGCGAATTCGTCTTTTGCGCGCTGTGCGGCGTCGTCTTTTGCGCCCGGTTTGGGCAGGGAAGCGATCTTTTTACCGGTGCTGTCCCGCAGTTCCACGTTCATTGCGGGGGTGAGCAGGGCGGTAAACTGCCGCGCGCCGTAGTCGATCACTTTTTCGCCCCGCCGGTCAAATCCCAGCGTTGGGATAATGCGGTCACCCAGCACTTCCGGGGTTACACCCAGCGCCTGCGCCGCTGCGCCAAACGCTTCGCCCGCCGCGCGGCGTACCTGTTTGTTTTTAAACTTGCGGGAAAACGAATCCACCCGCATCAGCGCAAGGTCACTGCCGCCCAAAGCCAGTGCGCGGACGGCGTCCGAGGCCAGCGCCCCGCGGGAGGAATCCGCCCAGACTTCGATCTGCCGCGCCAGCGTGGTGACTTGCGCGTCCCCCGCGTGAACGCCGTAAAGGAGCACGGCGGCTTTCTGTTTGGCGGGCGCGCCCGCCGCCAGCCACACCTCGTAGATTTCGACGGCCAGCGCGTTTAAGTCGCCCCCGTTTAGCAAAGCGCGGATTTCCATAATTTTTGGCGGCAAGTCAAAACTTTTGGCCGAAAGGATGGCGTGCAGATAAAAGAGCACGACCGCCTCATCCGCAGGGGCGGTGCCGTTCGCATTGCGGATAACCGGCGCCCCGCCGGGCAGTGCCCAGGCCAGCCCGCCTGCGGCATTTTTTGGCATATGGCGAATACAATAGGCGACAAGGCCGCCGGCGGCGTCATCTTCACCGGGCGGTAAATCGGATGCGCCCTCATATGCAAGGATCAAGCTCTGCGCCGCCTCGCGCACCGTTTTCTTTTTGCTGTCCAGCAGAGCGCGTACCTGTTCGGTCAAATCAGTGCGCGGGCGCAGATAACCGATCGCCGCCTCACGAATCTTTTTGGAGGAATCCCCCAAAGCGGCAAACAGGATAGCCGGGTCGTGGCCGGGCGCGGCGTCGTACAAGGCTTGGAGCAAAAGCAGACGCGCTTCAAGCTCGACGCCCTTGTCGGACATGGCCGCCGCCACCCAGCCGGGATTGTGCAGGGCCAGCGCGCGCATGATCTCGCTTAAAGCGGGTACTTGATCGGTAAAGTTGTAGTAAGGGTAAGCCGCGCTGAGCAGCAGCGTCTGCCCACAGCCAAAATCGATCGCTTTGCGCGCAATTTCGCTGCCGCTTATCCCCCGCGTCTCGCTCAGGTAGCGCACCGCCACCGGAATCACGACATTCTGCGGGTGATGCACCGCGGTGTACCAAAGATACCGCATCCAGACAGGGGACTCGGCGGGCAGGCTGAGGATTGCGATGTAATTGGTGTTTTTGCTGTAGTTGTACGTGTGGACGTGCATAAAGGCCTGGTCCAGCTTGGGCAGGCCGGCGGGGTCGCCCTCGCCGGTGACAAGCCAGGCGGCTACTTGGTCAAAGTAAGCATCGGTTGGGCCTTCACCAAACGCGCGAATACTCAGCTCTTCGCAGATTTTAAGCGGCAGCGGCTGCCCAAGCTCTGCGAGCAAGAGATACAACTGTACCTGTGTGGCGGGCTGATCGGCCGAAGCAGCCAGCGCCGCGCCTGTTACATCCCGGTAGCGGGCCTGCCAGATATCCCGCCAGGGATTTTTGCTGCACAGCATCTGCTCGGCGACAAACGCGCACATATATTCCCGCGGAATGCCAAAGCCCGCGCAGGCGGATTCGATCGCCGCAAAGTACCCTTCCAGCTCTTGTTTCCCCGCTTCGTCTGATTGGCTGTACACGGTATCGTGGCCGTTCAGCCAGTTAATGGCGACATTGCCGCACAGGACATTGACCAGACCGCGGATAAACCTTGCGTTATTGGCGGCGCAAACCTGTCTTGCAAGCGCGTTTATATCCGGCAGCTTGTATTCGGTGAGCAAAAACGCCGCAAAGACAATGGGGTCGGGCGATTCCCCTGTGTACGAGGCCGCGGGCTGCCTGCGGCTGCCGTTTGCTTCTTTTCCCCACCGTTTGAGCAGGGCGTCCACCGCGGTTTTCATCTCATTTGTAAAAGTTTTCATAGTGTCCCGCAACAGCCCTGCCCGGGGCAGATCACCCTGCCCCGCAAGAAAAGCAAGGGCAAGAAGCCTCGGGTTTGGATCGGCTTTTTTGGCATATTCCGGCAAAGCTTTCGGGCTGCGCCGGGCAATCATATGCAAATGTCCAGGTATGTCGTGCCGGTAGTATGGCACTTCGTAAAGCAGATAACCGATCAGCCAGCTTTCGTCCATTCCGCTGTCGAGAAACACTTCGGTCAGGCTTAGGCCGCTGTTTAAAAGCTGAAGGATCAGAGTGCGGTAAAACAGCTCGGACATACTGTGCGCAAGGATTAAGTAGCGCCCGACCCGGGTGAGCAGCTTTGGCTCTTTTTTACATTCGCGCGCAATCTGTTGACATTCCCGCCCACTGCTGTAAAAATGGCCGCTGTGTACATTTTTCAGCGAACCCAGGGTAGACGTTACCTTCTCCAGTTTTTCCTGGCCGGTTAAGTAGCCCCCGACCAGCTGGATCTGGCTTTCGGTAAACTGCCGGCCGCTGACATGCATAAGCTGTTCAATCATTACATTCATTGACTGCTTCCCCCTCTTTCTTAGCTGTTTGAATCCCTTGGGTGAGCCGACCGGGGGCAAGTCCCAACCGGGGCGCTGTTTAGATTGTACCATGTTTGACAGCCGGACTCAATGGTGCGTTTAAGGTAAAATCGGGCCGACCAAAACAAAAAGCATGACATCCGTCATAAATCATGATATAATATTCATTCCGGGATGTAAACACTATACGGATTCTTAACGGCCGCGCCTACGGAGAGGGGTTCTTGTGTGGCGATTCACCTAACCATTTTCGCGCCGGACTGTTGATTGGCTTGTTGCTTGCAATCGCAAGAGCAGATATAACGAGCACTTGAAAGAGAAAGGTGGTACATAATGAAGTAACCCTGGTCAAGTTTTATCGGCAGCGGCACTTTAGGCATCCCGCGAATTGCCGGCGCCGTCAAAAAAGCTTGTAAGCCCGAAAAACAAACAAAACAAGAGGAGACCGAAAAACAATGACGAAGACAAGTAAACGCTTAACAATTTTTGCACTGGCCTTTGTGCTGATCCTTGCGCTCGCTGCTTGCGGTGGCGGCGGTGGCGGAGCCGACGATGTTCTGGAAGGTACCTACCTCTCAGAGGATGAGCCGGAAATGGTACTGCAGTTCACCGCGGCCGGGTTTACAATGTCCACACCCCTCGCACAAATGGATATGCCCGAGCTTGAAGGCGACTTTGTCGTTAACGGCACCTTCACGATTGACCAAAGCGCGAGAACCATTGAGATGCATGTCGATGTGGACGCTTTAGAAAACGACATCCGTGACCTGGTCGATAATATTCTTGCGCAGGACGAAGATTTGCAAGAGCTTTTGGCCGACCCCGAAACGGCAGACTTTGCCGAAGCGATGATTGGCGGGGTTGTTGACGCAATGATCGGGGTGATGATGGACGAGATTCTTGAAGAGGCGGAGGGCCTTGTCCTTGGTTTTGAAAATGATTTCAGCCGTCTTTACGACGAAGAGACCGTGTGGGTTCGGCAGTAGAGCGCCACTTCCAAATTAACAGCGATGCCCATTGCGATTTGAAAGACAATCGCAATGGGCATATTGTTTTAAGGCGGATCAGCCTGTATTGCGAAGCCCCGCTACAATTCCGTTAATCGTCAGCAAAACCTGGGTGCGCAGTTCCGCTTCCTCTTCCTCACCGAGCGCACCGCTGCCATACAGCGCTTTAAGCAGGTCAACCTGTAAAAAGTTGAGCGGGTCAATATGGGGGGCGCGGTTGAGCGCCGATTCTCTGGCAAGCGGGAAGTGCGCCAACAGCTCATCAACCTCAGAAATACGCAGGACGATTTCCTTTGTCCTTTTGTATTCTTCCTCAATGCTTGCAAAAATCCGCTTGGCCGCCTCCTGATTTTTCGCGAGGGGGATATACGCCTTGGCGATCTTCATATCCGCTTTTAACAGCGCGGCGTGCAGGTTGTTGATAATGGCGTTAAAGAGCGGCCACTCTTTATACATTTTGCGCATAAGCGCAAGGTTGCCGTCTTTGGCGCTTTCAAAAGCAGTAAGCCCGGTGCCGGCGGCATACCACGCCGGTATCAGCTGCCGGTTCTGCATCCAGCCAAACACCCAGGGGATTGCGCGCAGACTGGTAAAGCTGGGGTTCGCGACCCTGTGCATCGGGCGGGACCCAATGTTCAAATTCGCGAAGTTCTTCAGCGGCGAAACGTCGTTGTAATATTCAAACAGGTCGGCGTCCTCAAAGACGAGGGCGCGATATTTGGCGAATGCGGCCTGTGAAATTTCGTCTAAAGAGTCAACCCACTCATCCGGCTCAAGCTGTACATTGCTGTTCTCTGCCGATGCTTTTAATGTCGTTACAACCGTTTCAAGCAAGGTGGATGTCGCTTGTTCAAGGTTTCTGTGTCCGATTTCGGCCAGCAAATACCGCGTTGAGAGCACTTCGCCCTGTTCGGTAATTTTAACACCGTTCACGGCGCTTTGCGCAGGCTGGGAGACGATGCTGCGGTTCAGCTCGCCGCCGCCCCGCCCGAGCGAGCCGCCCCGTCCGTGGAAAAACTCGACGTGTATCCCATATTCTTTGGCCAGCTGGTTGATTTCGAGCTGTGATTTGTATATTTTCCAATTGGCTGTCAGTGTGCCGCCGTCTTTGCTGCCGTCTGAGTACCCGACCATGATCTCCTGATAATCGCCCAACAGCGCAAGGTGATGCCTGTAAATTGGCACTTCAAACATTTTGCGCATGGTTGCCTGACAGGTTGACAAGTCCCCGATGGTTTCGAACAGTGGGGCAATTTTCAGCGTTGTTGTGATATGTCCGTCCGGGTGCAGGTAATAAAGGCCCGCTTCTTTCGCGAAAACCAATACCTCAAGCAGGTCACTCGGCGCCTGTGTCATGCTGATGATATATGTGGGGATCGCAACCGCCCCGAACGCTTCGTGCGCCCGTTTGATGGTCTGAAAGGTCGCGATCACTTCGCGCGTTTTTTCGCCGTAGCTCTCTCCGCGCAGCAGAAGCGGGCGCGGGTCGGTCAGCACATGAACGAGCGCCAGCTGCTTCTTTTCTTCAGACAGTGTCGCGTAATGGCTGGTGACGTTTACTTTCGCGAGAATCTCGTCCATAGCCGCTTCGTGCTCACCGCTGTGGTTGCGCACTTCAAGGGAAGCCAGGTGGAACCCGAACAACTCGATCTGCCGGATAATCGTGTTGATTCGCCTCAGCTCATCCTGTGAGGGGAGATGAGTTTTTAAACTTGTGCGAATGATTCTAAGTTCTGCCAAAAGCTCATCCGGGTTTTTGTATCCCATATCCGACACGCCGACTTGTGTCAGCCGAAAGCGCACAAAGGTAAGGGCGCGGCGATACATTTCTGTCTCTACCGGCCACTTTTGGGCGTCCGTCAGGTATTTGTCTTCTTTGTCGTTGACCAGCTCGACCAGCGCATCACTCACTTTGATACGGGTTGTGCAATAGCTGTAGCGGCTGATCAGATAGTCAAAGGTTTCGATGTATTTGGCGACAATCAGCTCGCGCTGAAGCTCTAAAGTTTTCCAGGTTATATCGTGGGTGACAAACGGGTTGCCGTCACGGTCTCCCCCAATCCAGGAACCGAAGCGGAGGAAGTTGGGGATCTCCCACTTTTCGCCGGGAAAGTGTTTTTGCAGGTTGATCCGCAGCTTTCGGTGGATATCCGGCAAGATGTCGAAGAATGTGTTGTCAAAGTAATACAGGCCGCTTCTGACTTCATCCAATACGCCTGGCTTCTTGCTTGAAAGCTCATTGGACTGCCATAGAATCGTGACTTCGTTCAGGATATTTTCTTTGACAAACTCGACTTCTTTTTCTGTCAGAAAAGGGTTCTCAAGCTCTTGCAGCCGGACGCTCAGCCTTTTTTTGATATTTAGAATTGTGCGTTTGGTCGACTCTGTCGGATGCGCCGTGATGATCAGCCGCATAGAAAGGTGCGGAATCGCTTCTTTAATATCTTCAGCGCTGTACCCGGCCTCTTTTAGCTTTACAATCGCATTCTCAATCGAAAAAGGCTGAGATGTTTTTGTGTCTTCCAGCTCGTAGTGGTTGTTCATTCTAATGCGGATGTTTTGTTCGGCAACGTCAACCAGAAGCAGATAAGCTGCAAAAGCGCGGATAACATCCTGCCGCACATCAAAGTCAAGTGCGGCGATTTCTGTTTTGATAGCGGTTTCGGTTGTTCCCGGCGCTTCGTCCGAGCGCCAGGCTTTCGCCAGCTCCCGAATTTTTTTAATTCGGTCTACCAGCTCCCGGCCGCCATGTGTAAACAGAATCTCTTCGAGCATGTTATCCAACAGCTCAATATCGCGATTAAGCAACGCAATTGCGTTTGTATCTTGATTCATAGCCTGTCTCCCGCTGTGTTTTGTGTTATTTGCCATATGTGATCTAAAACCGGCACCGCCATCGAAATCCGTATAGTGTTCACGCCTTTCAGTGATCATTATGCCATGAGCGCAGCCATGGTATAATTGGCCATCGCCGTAGGCGCGGCCATCAAAATCCGTATAATGTTCACGCCTTTCAGTGATCATTATACCACAATTATTGGGTATCAACAAGATTACTGATCCACTGCCGCTTTTAGATAACCGCTGTCCAACAAATCGCGGTATTCCGGTTCAATATAAAACCGCATCAGCTGGCAGTAGTATTTCATATTTTTGACGGTGGCACTTTGGGCGGTCAGCTTGCCGTCCAGCACATCCCGCAGAATACCCCGGTAGATAAGCATGGCAATGTCATTGAAGTCGATGGCGTTTTCAGACGAAAAAAAGCCGCTTTCCACGCAATCCATCAACATGATTAAGCTGCGGCGGTAAAGATTGCTTACCCCGATAATCTTCGAAATAGTGGGCAATCCATCCTTTTTGTTCTCAAACAGCTCGTAGTATTGCCGGGTATACGCATCCACTTTCTCGTCTATGCTGCCATAGAAGAGCAGGTTGTAAATTTCCGGGTCTCGAAAAGAGTACTCGCAAAAGCACTCGCTGATCACAAGATAAATTTCCACGGGATTTTTACACCCGGCCACCCGAAGCGCGATTTCATTGTTGTATTCTTCCAGGTGTTTGAGGGTAGCGAGAAAGATTAAATGGTTCAGGTTATCAAAATAGTTGTAAAGCGTGGCGCTGGTATAGCCGGCCCTGTCTGCCACTTTTCGTATCGTTAAGGCGGCCACGCCCTCGTCTTGAATGATTTCATCCGCCGCTTCGATAAAATAGCTCATAATTCTGCGTTGACGCAGCTGTGCCCTGTCAGATGAATTGCCCATTCGACCCAATACCGCCTCGATGTTGTGATTATTTTATTGCACCAATATACTATAAGATAAATACATGAACAAAACAAGTATTTGTTCAATATTTAAGCATATACTAAATATTTCCCAATATAGGTGGATTTTTATTATTCGAAATACCAAATAATCATTGTCATTATTTGTAGTTATGCCGAAATTATAAATCGCAGTTGAATAATAATCATGATTATGTTACATTGTAGACAATGGTTCACATTGCCATTCCGAAGGATTTCGGATGGACATGATTTATTTAGGAGGAGTAGCAATGAACAGCGAAGTTATCATCACATGTGCATTGACCGGTTCGGGGGACTCTGCCAACAAAAGCGACAAGGTGCCGGTGACGCCCCAGGAGATTGCGGTCGACGCGGTAAAAGCGGCCAAAGCCGGTGCGGCCATCGTTCATGTACACGTCCGCAACCCCGAGACCAGGCGTTTTTCCCGCGACCTGGCCCTCTACAAAGAAACCGCCAAACTGATCCGCGAAAGCGGCACCGATGTAATTCTCAATATAACCGCGGGGATGGGCGCCGATTTTGTTCCCGACAAAGACGACTACAACCGCGGCGGCCCCGGCTCCGACATGATCAGCCCATACGAGCGGGTGCGTCATATTCTCGAAATCAAGCCGGATCTTTCCACCCTGGACTGTGGCAGCCTAAATTATTCCACCAGCGTATACATAGCAAGCATGGACATGCTGCGCGAAACATCGAAATTGCTGCTTGACGCCGGAATCAAAGCCGAAGTCGAAGCCTTCGAGCTGGGGCATCTTTGGCAGGCAAAGCAGCTGATGTCCGAGGGCCTGCTTGCGCCGGACAGCGTATTCCAGCTCTGTATGGGCGTTCCGTACGGCGCGGAGGCCACCCCCGCCAATATGCTGGCCATGGTAAACGCACTGCCCCCCGGCGTTGTCTGGACAAGCTTCGCACTTGGCCGGATGGAAATGCCGTGGGCGGCGATGAGCGTCCTGCACGGCGGCAATGTACGGGTCGGGTTGGAAGACAATATCTACCTCGGCAAAGGACACATGGCCACCAACGAAGAACTCGTGCTGCACGCGCGGGAAATCATTGAGCGGATGGGCGCGCGGGTTGTCGGCCCGGATGAAGCCCGCGCGAAAATCGGGCTCAAAAAGTAAAAGGGGGTAAACAGCCATGCTATTGGGAAAAAATGAGATTAAAACCGCCGCCGTAATCAGCTGCGGCGTAATTGGCGCGGGCTGGGCCGCCCGTTTGCTTTGGCATGGGATCGACGTCATCGCTTACGACAAGTTCCCGCAGGCGCAGGCCGGCCTGAATGAAGTAATCGCAAATTCCGAGCCGGCCCTCAAGCGGATTTATGACGTCCCGCCCGCAAAACGGGGAAAACTTCGCTTCACCACCGATTTGGAAGACGCGGTGCGCGAGGCCGATTATATTCAGGAAAGCAGCCCCGAAGTAATGGAAATCAAGGTTCCGCTGCTCACCGAAATCGACAGGCTCGCCAAGCCGAACGCCATCATAGGCTCGTCCACTTCGGGGCTATTGCCGACCGAACTGCAAGCTGAAATGCAGCACCCCGAGCGGTTTATAGTGGCCCACCCGTTCAACCCTGTTTACCTGCTGCCTCTGGTTGAGATTTGCGGCGGCAAAAAAACCGGCGATGAAGCCAAACAAGTCGCCAAAGAATTTTACGAAAGCATTGGAATGAAGCCGCTGCTCTGCCGGGTGGAAATAGACGGCTTTATCGCCGACCGGCTGCTTGAATCCCTTTGGCGGGAGGGCGTTTGGATGGTCAACGACAACGTGGCCACCACCGGGGAGCTGGACGACGCCATCCGCTATGGCGCGGGTTTGCGCTGGGCGCTGATGGGCACAAACTTAACCTACTTCCTGGCCGGCGGCAAGAACGGTATGCGCCACTTTATGGAGCAGTTCGGCCCCGCCCTCAAGCTGCCCTGGTGTCATATGGAAGCGCCTGAACTGACCGAAGAGCTGATTGACAAGTTCGTCGATCAAACAGCCGAGCAGGCGGATGGCAAAACACTGCGGGAGCTGGAAACGCTGCGGGACAACTGCCTGGTATCCATCATGGAAGCGCTGGCGCAGTACGATTTCGCCGCGGGTCAGGTGCTAAAGGCCGACAGAGAAGGCCAGCAAAAACGCATCGGGGGCTAGCATCCCGGAATTTGCAATACGCCCTAAAAGAAGGAGGCGAATTTTCAAAAATGCAAACGTATACTGCCAAAGAGAAGCTTGACTTTTTGCTTGCCCCCCGCTCGATTGCGCTGATCGGCGCATCAAACCGCGAGGGCACACTGGGGTACGACCTGATCAAGATGATTCTGCAAGGCAGCTACCGGGGCGGCCTTTACCCGATCAACCCAAAGTATGATGATATCTGTGGGCTTAAATGCTATCCAAACTTGGAGGCCATCGGCCAAACGGTGGATATGGCGGTTCTGTGCGTCAACGCAAAGCGGGTGGAAGAACAAGCCAAAATCTGCCTGGGCGCGGGGGTGCGGGCACTTACCGTCTTCGCGAACTGCGTTCTCGAAGAAGAAGCCGGCAGCGAATCTCAGCTGGAAGACCGGTTGATCGCCCTGTGTGAAGAAAATGGCGTCCCGCTGCTCGGACACAACGCGATGGGCTACTACAACAACGACATCGGCCTGCGGGTTTGCGGCTTCGACGCCCCGGACGCAAATGTTACCGGACATATCGCCCTCTGTTCCCAGTCGGGCTCGGTGCTTTCGACCATCGGCCACAACGAGCCACAACTCAGGTTTAACTTTTGTGTGGCTACGGGTACCGGACAGGTGACCAGCCTTGAGGACTACATAGACTACGCGCTGGAACTGCCGACCACCCGGGTGGTCGGGGTGTTTATGGAATCGGTCCGCAAGCCGCAAAGCTTTATCTCTGCTCTGAAAAAGGCGCGGGAAAAGCGGATTCCAATCGCTTTAATGAAAGTCGGGAAGAGTGAACTGGGCGCGCAGTTTGCCCAAAGCCATACCGGCGGGCTTGCCGGAGATGACGATGTTTTCGACGCCATCTTCGCGCATTACGGCGCGATTCGCTGCCAAAGCTTACAGGAGCTGACCAACACGCTGCTGCTCTTCTCCCTTTACCCGAACCCGCCGAAAGGCGACCTGGTCGCCATAGCCGATTCGGGGGGTGAGCGCAACCTGCTGGCCGACGTCGCCGAAGATGTCGGGCTTAAATTCGCCAAGCTCTCCGACCAGACGATGGCAAAGCTGGCCGATATCCAGGAGTATACCCAGGAGGCAGCCAACCCATTGGACCCCTGGGGCACGGGAATCGGCTTTGAGCAGATCATCGGAGATTCGCTCACCGTCATGCTGGGGGACGGTGCCGCCGCAATCGGGGTAATCAGCCAGGATATGCGGGATGGGTATTACCTTTCACAAGGCTGTGTGAACGCGCTGAAAAGCGGGTACGAACGGGTGGGCAAGCCGGTGGTCTTTATGACCAACCTCAGCGGAACCCGCCGGGCCGACATGACCGCACAGGTGCGGGCTTTCGGCGCGGGGGTGCTGGTTGGCAGCCACGAGTCATTGGCGGCTATCCGCAATTGGCTGAACTACCGGGATTACAACCTTACTTCGGTCGAGCCGCAGCCGCTTTCCCTGCCAGGCAAACTGGCCGCCACGCTCGAACAGGACGCGCCGCTTGGCGAGCGGCAATCCCTCGCAATTTTAAGTGAGCTTGGGCTGAACACATTGCCCATGGTCGCGATTGAGCAGCCGGGTGATCTGGCCGCGAACAGGGATAAGTTTATCTTCCCGGCTGTGTTAAAAACGGCCGCCGAAGGCATTTTGCACAAAGCGGATGTGGGCGGCGTTGTGTTAAAAATTGCCGACTATGGCGCACTTGAAGCGGCTTACGCGAAAATGTCGGCAAAGCTTGGCCCAAAGGCGATTGTCGCCCCCATGTTCAGCTATAGCACAGAGTTGATTTTCGGCGTGATAACCGACCCTGACTTCGGTCCGTTTGTGGTTGTGGGCGCGGGCGGAATCTACACCGAAGTGCTCCGCGACCGGATTGTCCTGCCGCCCACAGCTGGCGAAAGGGAAATCCGCGAAAAACTCGCGACCCTCAAAACTTACCCGCTGCTCACCGGGGTTCGGGGGATGGTTCCCGCCGACATTGACCGGCTGGTCGGGCAGATATCAAAGTTCTGTGCCATCGCCGCTTATCTCGCAAAGTGGGCGGGGGAGATTGACGTCAATCCCGTCGCGGTAAACGGCGAAAAAATCGTTGCCCTTGACGCCCTGATCATTCCGCACGGCAATAAAATGGAAACCGCCTGACGAGACTGGAATTTGGCGAAATCAGGGGTTGTTTGAAGAATATCTAAGATTATTTAGGGAGGTTCAACATGGGCGAAATTATCTTTTCTTTCGTAATTGGCGGCTGTTTGGTACTGGCTGGCATCATCCTCATTGTGGCGTCCAGCCGGGAGTCCAAGCGCGAGCTGGCCAGACTGGCAGACAGCGCCGAAACGTCTGACTAACCGCACATTGAATTGACCAACCGAGAGGAGGAGTACGAATCAGATGACATTATTTATTGTCGGAGTTATCGTCAGCTTTAGCATATTTCTCATCGTTGGATTGCTTGTCGGGCGCACGGTAAAAAGCGCGGATGACTACTATGTCACCGGGCGCAACGCGACCACGCTGTTTCTTGCGGGTACTTTGTTTGTATCTATGCTGTCGGTCAACGGCTTCACCGGGGATCAGGGCTGGGTATACAGCGGGAACTTGACGTCACTGGTATTGTTAAACGCCATATGCGCGATCGGTTACATAGTCGGCCCGCTGGTGTTCGGGCGCTATCTGCGCAGGACGCGGTGCCGCACAATGCCCGAATATTTCGGTATGCGCTTTAGCGACCTGCGCAACCGCCGGGTAGCCGGCGTAATAACCATCGTTTCTATCACCGCTTATCTGCTCGCCACCTATACCGGGGTATCCATCCTGCTTCAAGAGCTGACCGGGCTTCCGTTCTGGGCCTGTGTAATGATGGTGTGGGCGGCTTCCACCGGATTTACTTTTTACGCCGGGTCCAAGGGCGTTATCGTAACCGACCTGATCATGTTTCTTGTGTTTATGGGCGGCTCTGTGTTTGTCTGCTATTTCATCATTCAGGCCCAAGGCGGTCTCAGTGAGCTGATGCCCAATCTGATCGCCAACCCATACAAGCCTGAAGGCTTGCTCAACTACCACGGAAACATCCCGGGTACAGGGGCGGATTCGGCGTTCGGTTCCATCATGTACTCGGTCACCCTGGGCATTGTCTGGATGGTTGTGTTCGCCGTCTCTCCCTGGCAGGCCGGCCGCAACCTGATGGCCAAAAACGAGCACGTCATCCTGCGCGCGGGCGCGATCTGCGCCATACTCACCGTCATGTATCTGCTCTTTCTCAACATGGCGTCCATTTCGGTCCTCAACATTAACCCACACTTAGAAGACCCGCAGCGGGTGCTCATCTGGGCGTCTATCAACGTAGTTCCGCCGCTTTTGGGCGTGCTGCTGCTCTCTGGAATCATGGCCGCCGGGTTGTCGTCCGACTCCACATTCTTGTCAGTCATCGGCTTTTCGGCCACAACAGACCTTGTAAAGCGCGAATTCAAGAGCGACAAACACCTGCTCAGTTCAAGCCGGAAGATTATGCTGGGCGTCGGCGTCATCGCCTTGATACTCACGCTGATGGGGCTGGCGGGGGTGCGCATCATTGCCTGGTTTGCGTCTGAGGTCATTGCGTCCTCCTGGCTGGTGGCCGGCGTCGGCAGTGTTGTCAGCAAAAAATTGTCCTCCACCGGCGCGCGCTGGGCAATGATGTCCGGATTTATCAGCTTCATGATCACCCGCTCACTTGTCGGGCTGGGGATCCAGCCGTTCGCCGCCCTTTTCGTCAACTTCCTGCATCCGTTCTTTATCGGTGTGGCCATCAGCCTGCTGTTTGCCATACTTGGCTCCAGGCTGCACCCCATCACCGCGGCGGAGAAAGAGTTCTACGACAAGATGATGGTCATCCCGGCATCTGAAGTGGTGGCAAAAGAATATGCCACCGACAGGAAGTTCGGTTACCTCCTCGTCGCTGCGGGCGTGGTCACGACCACACTCCTGCTGTTCGGCTGGGCCTTGCCGTTCAACGGATACATATAGCCTGGGGCGTGTGTGCAAACAAAGCGCACCGCCACAACTCAGAATAACAGGTGTGGCGGCGCGCTGCCGGAAGATTTTCCAAGAAAAGGCAGGTGTATCAGATGGTCAGGCAGATTGACGCGGCGCAGGCCGCGCAGATGATTCCCGACGGCGCAACCTTGATGATCGGCGGTTTTATGTCCAACGGCACGCCCGAAATCCTGGTGGACGCGCTGATTGAAAAGGGCGTGAAAAACCTGACGGTTATCGCCAACGACGCGGGCACTACCGGCACAGGCATAGGCAAGCTGATCGCGGCGGGCGCAGTGCGCAAAATCATTGCCTCCCACATTGGCCTAAACCCGATGGCAGGGCAGCTAATGGGGGAAGGCAAGCTGGAAGTCGAACTGGTTCCGCAAGGCACGCTGATTGAACAGATTCGCGCGGGCGGCGCAGGGCTGGGCGGTGTGCTGACCCCCACCGGATTGGGCACCGACGTCGCAAACGGCAAGCAGGTCATTTCTGTTAATGGCAAAGAATTTCTGCTTGAAGAGCCATTGCGCGCGGATTTTGCCCTGGTGCGCGGCTCGGTTGTGGATGAAGACGGCAACATTTTCTACAAGGGCACCACCCGCAACTTCAACCCCGTAATCGCGACCGCGGCAGATATTGTGATCGCAGCAGCCGAACAGATTGTCCCCCCGGGCGAGATCCCTGCTGAAAGCATTGCCACGCCCGGAATTTTTGTCGACTACATGGTGGGGGGTGAGCCGGTATGAACGATCGCGAAATCATAGTCAGCCGTGTAGCCAAAGAAGTGCGCGACGGCATGGTGGTCAATCTTGGTATAGGGATGCCCACAATGGTGGCCGACTACCTGCCTGAAGGCGTAAAAATCATCCTGCAGTCAGAAAACGGGCTGCTGGGTATGGGTCCCGCGCCGGAAGAAGACAAAGTTGACGCAAACATCGTCAATGCGGGGGGAAAGCCAGTAACCGCCAAAGCGGGGGCCTGTTTTTTCGACAGCGCGATGTCGTTTGTGATCATCCGCGGCGGTCATGTGGATCTGACGGTACTGGGCGCGCTTCAAGTGGATGCGGCAGGCAGCCTTGCAAGTCACATAATTCCCGGTAAAATGGTTCCCGGTATGGGCGGCGCGATGGACCTGGTCACCGGCTCAAAGAAAGTGATTGTGGCCATGACGCACACCGCAAAAGGAGACGCCCCCAAAATACTCGAAAAAATTACCCTGCCCGCCACCGCTGTGGGCAAAGTAAACATGATTGTCACCGAGCTCTGCGTGATCGAGGTTGTACCCGAAGGACTGCGGTTAATCGAAGTTGCGCCGGGCAGAACAGCGGCGCAAGTGCAGGAGCGAACTGCTGCCAAGCTGATTATCGCAGATCATCTGGCAGGATAGTGACTGTCCGGCACAGTTTGACCTAAAATGGATGAGCAAGACGGGAAGCGCCTGATGATCAGGCGCTTCTTGTGCTGTTTGCCTCTTTGATGAAACGCCAAAAAATAACCGTTCCCCGCCAAAACGCCAGCTGCTTTTCCACAACCAAATGCGAGGGCGCAACCGTCAAGCGCCAAGCGTCAAGCAGTGGCGTCTCGTCGTCCTTTTGTTTTCCATTATTTTCTAATCATTGTTTCTCGACAGTCGCCAGGATATTTTCTGCGCTGCTTGTGAAAGATAAAAGAAATCAGCAAGTGAGGAGGATTCGCATGGAAAATTTAACCGACCATGCTTATGGCGAAATGGTCAAGAAGGCCTCGCCGCCCAGCAAAAGTTTTCGCGACATACCGCTCGCCTTTTTGATCGGCGGCGGAATCTGCACACTTGGCCATTTCTTTATCAGCCAATACGAGCGGTGGGGGGTGAGCGAGGAGATCGCGTCACCCGCCGGGCTGATTACCCTGATCTTTTTGGCGGTCCTGCTCACCGGACTTGGGGTTTACGACAAGATGGCCAAAGTGGGCGGCGGGGGCAGCTTGGTGCCGATTACCGGCTTCGCCAACGCGGTGGCCGCACCCGCCCTCGAGTTCAAAAGCGAGGGAATGATCTTGGGGCTTGGCGCCAAGATGTTCCTGATCGTCGGGCCGGTGATTGTTTACGGAGTGGCCTCCGGTGTAATCTACGGGCTGATCCTCTATCTGTTTAAGCTATATTAAGGAGGCCCGGATATGGCAACCAATCTCGGAAACTACACCCTGAATCTGGATACAAGCCCCAGCCTGCTCTCTTTTGCCGCCGTCGGCTCAAAGAAAGAAGCTGAAGGCCCGATCGGCAAACAGTTCGACATCATCAACGAAGACTCTCTCTTCGGTCAGAAAACCTGGGAGCTGGCCGAAGGGCAGATGCAAAAAATTGCCGCTGAGAAAGCGCTTGAAAAGGCGGCACTCTCACCCGGCGAGATCAAGATGCTGTTTGCGGGGGACCTGCTCAACCAGATCACGGCCAGCCACTACGGCCTGCGCGAGCTGGGCATCCCTTTTATCGGGCTGTACGGCGCCTGCTCAACTATGAGCCAGAGCGTAATTTTGGCCTCTATGATGGTGGAAGGCGGGCTTATAAACCGCGGGATGGCGGTTACCTCCTCGCACTTTTGTTCGGCTGAACGGCAGTACCGTTTCCCGCTTGAGTATGGCGGCCAGCGGCCCCCAACCGCTCAGTGGACAGCCACCGCCGCCGGCGCGGTCATTGTCGGTCAAAGCTCGGCCCCGCCCTATATTCGCCGGGTCTGTGTGGGAACCATTGAGAACAAGAACGTCAAGGATTTGACCAACATGGGCGCGGCCATGGCGCCGGCCGCCGCACAGACACTCAGCCGCTTTTTTGCGGACACGGGCACCGGCCCGGACAACTACGACGTCATCTTGACCGGGGATCTCGGGCAGGTCGGCTCTGATCTGCTTTCCCAGTTGATGGAGCGGGAGGGCTATAAGCTGGAGGGTAAGCACGCCGACTGCGGGCTGATTCTCTTTGACCGGGATACCCAAAAAGTGGATGCCGGCGGCTCGGGCTGCGGCTGTGCGGCGGCGGTTCTCTGCGCCTATCTTCTGCCGGCCATGCGCAAGGGCAAAGTAAATGAGGTGCTCTTTATGGCCACCGGCGCGCTCATGTCCCCGACCAGCGTACAACAGGGGCAGGATATCCCGGGGATCGCACATTTGATGCACCTGTCCACCAGTCCGAAAGCTGGTGGCGGTTGACAATTGACAGTTGTGGAGTCCGCTACGCGGACATTATTTAAATCATCGCGCAGCGATACATTCACTGTCAACTGTACACTGTCAACTGTCAACTGAATAACACAAGAGGTATAATGATAAATGGAAGTTTTTTGGGAATACGCAAAAGCTTTCCTGGTCGGCGGCGCGATCTGCGCGGTCGGGCAGGTGTTGATCGATTACACAAAGTTGACCCCCGCCCGGATATTGGTTACCTTTGTGGTGTTGGGGGTTGCGCTGGGCGGGCTGGGGGTCTATCAGCCGCTGGTCGAGTGGGCGGGCGGCGGCGCAAGCATCCCGCTGACCGGCTGGGGGAACGCCATCGCGCGCGGCACCCGTGAAGCCGTTGCTGAAAAAGGTATCTACGGCGTGCTCAGCGGCGGGTTGACCATCTCGGCGGCCGGTGTGGCCGCGGCCATCTTCTTCGGGCTTATGGGCGCTCTGGTCTTTAGGCCCAAAGAGAAATAACCGGCGAGCGGCTCGTCCCAAAACGCGTTCTCAAGTCTGCGCAGTACGCTCTGTTTGCGCGCGCTTTATCATAACGATAACAAACAAAAAACGCCACCCGACATCTTGCCGGGTGGCGTTTGATCGTTCGATTACTCTTCCACGGACGCGGGGCGAATGCTGCCGGTTTCTTCCCAATTTCTAAAACCTTCGAGTACCCGTTCACGGGTTTGATGGGAGATTTCAGGCAATGTACCGCCGAACATCCTCTCGACCGCGGCAAACCCGGCCTCAAAGGAATGTCTGAGCATATTGATAAAAGACGGGTCCCCGCCCGAAATGGCATAGGCGAAATCGAGGATGCGGTCGGCCACCGCTTCGACTCCCCAATCCCCCATATCGGAGATCGCTTCCTGGGCTTGGAGCTGGAGCGCTTCGTCAATTTCGAGCACAAGCTCAAACCGGCCGTCCTGATTGACCTGGCCGCCGATTAAATGCGCGACCATAGTGCGGAAAGCGGAGACATTGCGCGCGTGTTCAGCGCGAATTTCGCTTAGGCGCTCAGTGTCCGGCCTTGCGTAATTTGACCGCACAAAGCGGTCTTCGGGCTGATTGTTTTGCGGGGCAGAGGTTTGGGGCGCTTGTGTTTGAGCGGCTGTGCCCTGCCCGCTCTGCTGGGCTGTATGGGTCTGCCCGCTGCTGGCTACCGGATTAATTTGCATGGTTGATCCTCCCTGTTAACTGTCGTTTATCGATTCCTTCATTAATAATGTCGACCGGCGCACATCAAAGTTTAGGCCAATTTAGAAAAAAATGCAGCATTTACAAAAAAATATTCATGCCGGCCGGGTTGTAAAGATCAGAGCGGCGGATACAATATTACCGTGGCAGCCTGGCACGCGAAAGAGATGGCTGTTGACAGAGAGTTTGCTTTGGCCGCGAGTAATTGCCCGCGCATTTAGCAATCTGTGAACGCGATCTTGGCCGTGTGCCTTGACGCCATAATATTCGCTGAAATAGGAGGAATATCGCCATGGCCAACTTGACCGCCAAGGAGCTTTCCGCTATTCAGGATCATCTGAGCGTTGAAGAAAATATGATCAAGAAATACCGGATGTACGCACAGACCACACAGGACGGACAGATCAGACAGCGGTGTGACGAGATCGCTAACAAGCATCAAGCACACTTTAACACTTTGATGGGTCACTTAAACTAAAGGGGGAAACGGTTATGAACAGCTTTTGTGATAAAGATATTATGACCGACCTGCTATCCAGCCAGAAGTTTGTGACCGACGGCTACAACACCAGCGTGAACGAGTGTGCAACACCCTCGCTTAAATGTGACATGCTCAACATTTTAAGCGAAGAGCACCAGATTCAGGGCGAAGTGTTCAGCGAGATGCAGCGGCGGGGCTGGTACCCGACCGAGGCCGCTGAGCAAAACAAAGTCAACCAGGTTAAACAAAAATATCAAAGCACCGGCCTGTAACGCACCGGCCGGTTAAGACAGCGACAAAGCCGGCGGAAACAAAAGTTTCCGCCGGCTTTCGCATCGGCTGGCGAGCGCAAGGGCTAAAGTGCTTTTACAGTCTGTTTCGCGCACTGGCCGCAAATATACCCTTTCTCAATCTTGATCAGATTTTCAGACTGAGACCGGCAAAGCGAACAGCCGGGTACACTCTCCCGCACAACAATCGATTTGACGGCAATGTCGTTTATCTCGATTACCAGCTTTGTTCCTGTTTCCCAGCCCAGTGTTTCACGGATATCCGCGGGTATCACAATCCGCCCCAGTTCGTCCAGCTGCCGCGCTACTTTTTGAACTTCCATTTCTCTCAACCTTTCCACTTTTGATGGGCCGGCAAAGCCGCCTTGCGGCGGCCTGCCGCCCTCTCAAAAGCCCCAAATAAGAAACGCGCATAGAGGTGGTTACACCCCAATGCGCGCCAAAATACGGCTTAAACTTCCATGCGCCGACTTGCGATCATTATACTTTTGGTGTATAATGATTTGGTC
>WRBI01000017.1 GCA_009784625.1 Oscillospiraceae bacterium
AAAATTGACGATGTTTTGGTCAAAACCAAATACAAAAACTTGGATATTTTGCCCTCAAACATGAGCTTGGCCGGGGTGGAGATCGAACTGGTCGAGATGTCTGAACGCGCATTCCGGCTTAAGCAGGGGATCGCACCGATCAAGGAAAGTTACGATTATATCTTTATCGATTGCCCGCCCTCACTTGGGTTGATTACATTGAACGGATTAGCGGCGGCCAGCGGATTGCTGGTTCCAATTCAATGTGAATACTATGCACTGGAGGGATTAAGCCAGCTGGTTTCGACTGTCCGGCAGGTTAAGCGGATGTACAATCCCGAAATTGAGATCGAGGGTGTTTTGTTGACCATGTTCGACTCCCGGCTAAATTTGACTGCCCAAGTGGTTGCCGAAGTCAAGCGATACTTCCCCGACCGCGTTTATAAAACCGTTATCCCGCGCAATGTGCGCTTGTCTGAAGCGCCCAGCTATGGCCAGCCGATTCAATATTACGAACAGGGATCGACCGGCGCTAAAGCTTACGATGATCTGGCCAAAGAATTTTTGAAGAAGCAGAAGTGACAGATGGGAGGATACACAGATGGCAAAGCGCACCGGGTTGGGCAAAGGTTTGGATGCCCTGTTTTTGGACAACAGTACCGAGGATGGGTCAGTCACCACCCTGAAGCTTTCAGAAATTGAGCCGAACAAGCACCAGCCGCGCATTGATTTTGCCGAAGAAGCATTGCGGGAGCTGGCCGACTCAATCCGTCAACATGGGATTTTACAGCCGTTGGTTGTCCGCCCGATGGATGAGGGCGGATATCAGATCGTGGCCGGTGAGCGAAGATGGCGGGCGGCCAGAATGGCCGGGCTTTATGAAATTCCGGTGGTGATCCGGCAATTGCGGGATGACCAAACGCTGGAAATTGCCATCATTGAAAACTTACAGCGGGAAGATTTAAATGTCGTTGAACTGGCGCTTGGATATCAATCGCTCATCCAACAATATGGCCTAACCCAGGAACAGGTGGCCGATAAATTGGGCAAATCCCGGCCGGCCATCGCCAATACCATCCGGCTGCTTGGCCTGCCTAAAAGTGTACAGGAACACTTGCGTGCCGGCAAAATCTCACAAGGACATGCCAAAGCGCTGCTTGCACTCGAGATTCCTGAGCTGATTGAAGAGGTCGCGCAAAAAGTACTGGCCGGAAGTGTTCTGGTTCGCGAGATCGAAAAGATTGCCCGCGACCGCAAAAAAACGACAACCGACAACCAAGCAGCAAAGACGCCAAAGCCTACAGCAAGCGAAGCGCCCACTCCGCAAACGGACAGTGGGATGATTGACGCCGCGTGGGGTGAAAATTATTACCGCGAAATGGAAATCGCCCTCGCCACCGAACTTGGCCGAAAAGTAAAAATTACCGGAAAAGGGCTGAAAAAAGCAACCCTTGAGCTGGAAGTCTACGGGATAGAGGACTTGGCCGACATCGCCGAGCGATTGGCCGGCCGGTCACGATACTAACAGGATGTACATCCCGTTCCACATGGAACATTCTCCCAAAAGTAAATATCACAAGTAAAGGATCAAAGGGTAAATGTACTTTCGCAAAGAAATGAAAGCTGCCTATTATAACAGCGACCAGAACAACAACCTCAAGCTTTCGGCCATTATGGGATATATGCAGCAGACTTCCAGTGAGCAGCTGGCCAGCGTTGGTCAATCAGTCGAGCGAATGCTCAGTGACGGGATGGTTTTTATCCTGGCTAAGACGAATATGAAAATCTATCGCGCGCCGGCTTGTGGTGAGGTAATCAGCATCGGCACGGCTGCAACCCCAACCATCGGTCCGAGGTTTATTCGCGAGTTTGTGGTGGACAATTCGGATGGCGAGCGCCTGATTTCCTGTTATACTTCATGGGTACTGACCGACATTGACAACCACAAAATACTTCGCCCGAACGCGTATCCATATCCGTTTCGCTTTGAAGAACCTGCATTGGAAGAAGAAGTAGGCGACATTGAAATTCCGAAAGACCCGCTTGATCGCCTGGTTGTCCGTACAATGGACCGCGATGTTTGGTATAGCTTTCTGGACAACAACGCCCATGTCAACAACAGCGTTTACGCCGACTTTGCACTGGATGCTTTGCCGTACCAGGAATTTTCGGCTCGGGGGCTTGCAGTCTTTGCGCTCAATTTTCAGAAAGAGGCAAAGTATGGCGATAAAATCGAGATCGCGGCTATCCGGCTGGGTGACGGGGAATACAAAATTGTCGGTACTAATGCCGGGAATCCCTGTTTTGAAGCATACGTAAAACTGGGGGAATAAGAACTCGATTTTATAAACGAGATCTACTGATAGATACGGCGGCGGTTTTCACGGAATGTTGTATGTATTCCAAGGGGAGACTGACGCAAAACGACGGAAAATCGCTGATCCAGCGGTGCGCTGAGTTATATAGTCAGGTGCCAAATACTTGCTTAGCGATCAAAGCTGTGCTATAATCTACGATTAAAACAAAGAAATGCGACCACATTAGAGTATAAAGGAGTGACGCCGCTATGCTCAACACCGACTTTTCAGCCAAGTTCGCCGCTGAAGGACTCACATTCGACGACGTCTTGCTGGTTCCGTCTTACACCGATTTTCTGCCGAACGAGGCGGATTTATCTGTTCGGCTGGCTAGAAATCTCAGGCTGAATACACCGCTGATGACGGCGGCGATGGATACAATCACCGAGGCCGCGATGGCCATCGCCATTGCCCGGGAAGGCGGGGCCGGTGTAATACACAAAAATATGAGCATTGAGCGGCAGGCTGACGAAGTTGACAAAGTCAAGAGGAGCGAGAACGGTGTTATTGTTAATCCCTTTTTTCTTTCGCCGGAGCACTATGTATACGACGCGGAAAAATTGATGGCCAAATACCGCATTTCCGGCGTACCCATCTGTGAAGGGGGTAAGCTGGTCGGGATTATTACCAACCGTGATATGCGGTTTATCAGCGACCAATCCGGCAAGATCAAAAACGTGATGACCGCCGGCAAGCTGGTCACCGCACCGGTTGGTACAACACTGGCAGAGGCTCAGGAAGTTTTGCGCAAATACAAGATCGAAAAGCTCCCGCTCGTAGATGAGGCCGGAACCCTCAAAGGGTTGATCACCATCAAGGATATCGAGAAGATGTCGCTTTACCCGCTTTCAGCCAGAGATGAGGGTGGCCGGCTGCTTTGCGGCGCGGCTATCGGGGCTACCAGAGATATGATGGAGCGAGTTGAAGCGCTGATCAAGTCTGAGGTCGATCTGTTGGTGCTGGACAGCGCTCACGGTGAGAGTAAAAATATCATAGACAGCATCAAAACGGTCAAGCAGGCGTATCCGAAAATCCCGTTGGTGGCCGGAAATATCGCGACCGCGCAAGCGGCGAAAACACTGATTGAGGCGGGTGCTGACTGCTTAAAAGTTGGGATGGGGCCGGGCTCTATCTGTACAACCCGGGTGGTTGCCGGGATCGGGGTGCCGCAGATCACCGCCGTTTATGACGTGGCATGTGTGGCCGCAAAACACGATATACCGGTTATTGCGGACGGCGGGGTCAAGTATTCGGGCGACATTGTCAAGGCGCTGGCCGCCGGGGCGAGCGCGGTCATGATCGGCTCGCTGATGGCCGGATGTGAGGAATCCCCCGGACAGGTAGAAATTTATCAGGGCCGCCGGTTTAAAACTTACCGCGGGATGGGCAGCATGGCCGCTATGGCTGAGGGCTCAAAAGACCGCTACTTCCAGGAGGATACGAAAAAGCTTGTCCCCGAAGGTGTTGAGGGACGGGTACCATATAAAGGGACCGTATCTGAAACGGTATACCAGATGTTGGGAGGAATCCGAAGCGGGATGGGCTACTGCGGCTGTAAGACCATTCCCGAACTGCATAAAAACGCACAGTTTATCCGGATTACCGGCGCCAGTTTGATTGAGAGCCACCCCCACGATATCTACATCACAAAAGAGGCCCCCAACTACTCGGTGAATCTCTGATGGGCGGCGAAAAGATGCGCGAACTCGAAAAGCAGGATTACATCTTAATTGAACTGGCCAAGCGGGCGGCCAAAGTGGCCGGTGAAGGCGAGGGGGTCTTTGGCGCGGCGCTCCGCTGTGGGAGCGGGAAGATATTCACCGGGGTGAATATCCCCGGCAGGTATGGGGCTTGCGCTGAGATCATCGCGCTGGGCACAGCCAAAGCCAGCGGCGAGACGCAGTTGGAAACGCTGGTCACGGTGGGCGGCAAACACGCGGACGAGATTGAGCCCCCTTGCGGGAACTGCCGGCAGCTGCTGCTTGAACATGCGCCCAAGTTGGAGGTCATCCTTCAGCTGGAAGAGGGCGGGGCGAAAAAGATTAAGGTACGGGAACTGCTGCCGTATAACAATTGACAATAGTAAAATAAAATCAAGAGCAAGGTGCGGAAAGTTTCCGCACCTTGCTCTTGATTGCCTCCATCGCAAACTGTTAATTGTAATCCTGTTCAAATCATGGTAAACTGAAGTGGCGTATTATTTATGGTTTAGACTTGTTTCGGAAGTCAATTCGTTTTTCACAGGTCTGCACCAGGTTAAACAAACTGGACGCCCACATCGGATAAGCCTGGCTGATGATCTCGGTTGAAAGGGCAAGGTCGTCTGCGTTTTTGGCCGGCTCAAGCCCGGGCAGGGGATTGCCTTTGGTGATCGAAACCGCGTTGGCTTCGCAGATATGCATGGCCGCGTCGGTGTAGTCAAGCGCGACCGACAGGGGCAGGCTGAACATCGCCTCCTGGTTCTTGGGGTTGGATGCGTATGTAAGCCTGAGCATCTTGTAAAGGGAAAGCATCATGTAGGCCGAAGCCTCGCTGATCATCGACTTGCTCCCTGTCTTTGAGAGGAGGTCGAAGAGCAGGTTCTGGGAGTTCGCCAGCAGCTTTTTGCTCAAGGTGGGCAAGATTGAGCCGCGGTTCTCCCGCCCTGCCTGATCAGATTCAGGGATATCCTCAACCGTCAAAGTCGCGCCCTGCCGGTCGGGCGAGCGCCCAAGCAGGTAGTCACAGGAAACGCCGTAATAATCGGCTGAGCGCACCAAAAAGTTCAGCCCGCATTCGCGTATCCCTTTCTCGTAATGGGATAGCAAAGCCTGCGAGATGCCCAGGTCGGCCGCCGCACTTTTTTGGCTGATTCCTTTTTCTTTGCGCAACAGAGTAAGTATTCGCGGAAAGTCTGATCCCATTTCTACAAAGCCTCCAGCCTGCATGTGCCGGTGTTCACCGGCAATCGTTCAGATACGTAGTGTATATTATAATCGACCGAAAACCATTTGTAAATATAGAAAAGATGGATTTATCTGATTTTTCGACATAAGCCAATGTGAAGGAGACTTTTTTATGATATCCTACAAGATACACCTTATCCGCGGCGCGGACGTGCAGGTGGGGGAGGCCAACATTTACCTGGGCCAGAGCAATCCGGTACCCACAAGTGAGCGTATGGCCGCCATAGTCGAAAAACGGGAGGCAGGTGGATTCCCGCCGGCTGAGAAAGTTTATACCAGCCCATTGTCCCGGTGCAGCAGCGCGGCCAAACAAATCTATCCCGGTCACCAAATCGAGGAGATGGACGCTCTTATGGACATTGGGCTTGGCGTATTTGAAGGCAAAACGTTTGAGGAGCTGAAAAACGAGGAGACATTCATCCGCTGGCTGGACAACGCATTGGAAAATACACCGCCCAAGGGTGAAAAGGCAATTGACTTTACAGACCGCATCCTGGCCGCACTGGACGCGATTATTATGCGAAGTATGAAAGAAAAGACTGAGAGCACAAGTGTAATCACACACGGCGGGGTGATCATGGCGCTGATGGCGATGGCCGCGCTGCCCCGGCTGCCCATCCACAACTGGGCCACCCCGCACGGGGACGGCTTCACCCTGATGACCACCACCCAGATGTGGACCCGGGACCGCGCCTGTGAGGCTTACAAACTGGCACCCGCCTGGCCGGCTGGCCGGGACAATGAAGATGATGAATAGCAAGTGAATGACCGCGGCCATTCGCTCCCATAATATGGTATGAAAAATACCGTGATGATAGAAGGGGGCAGGCAATGGACAATGGACAATGGACAATGGACAATGATGGTATTCGCTTTGCGGAATAAATTATGATCGCGAAGCGACACATTCATTGTCAATTGTCAATTGTCAATTGTCAATTGCTCTTGGAAATATGTCATTTAACGCAGTCATCAAAAAGAACGCGCGGGCCGCGCTAAAGGGGCACTGGCCGGGTGCGGCAGGGATATCGGCACTTCTTGCTTTGTTTTGGGCCGGGCTGGTCGGGCTGGAGACAATTGCGCTTTATATCCTCACCCCGGCGGATCTGCCGGCCGGCGATCTGGCCGAGCTTGTCGCGGCGCTTTTTATGCCCGGATATCTTGAGGGCGCGGTGGTGACCGGGCTTTCGCTGATCGCTTTCTTTCTCTTTACACCGCTTACCCTTGGATTTGCCCGCTGGCATTATCTTCTTGTTCAAGATGAGAGGCCGGAGATATCCGCGCTCTTTTACTTTTTCGAAAATGGGCGGCGGTACGCCCGCGCGATTGGGTACGCGTTTCAGCTGAGCTTGCGGGCGGGGGGATGGGCGGTCGCCTTCCTCAGTTTGCCGGGAGGACTGATGGTTGCCTGTGTCCGCCTTTTGCGGATTGAGGAGATCACCCGCCAGCTGCGCGCGGCGGCCAGCCTTGGGGTGCTGTTGGCCATCGGGTTGTTTTTGCTGGCCGGGATTCTTTACGCCATCTTTCTCGGCCGGTATGCGCTGGTTGTATATCAGCTTTGTGAAAGTGACGCGCTCAGTTTACGTCAGGCTTTTCGCGATTCGGTCAGCTATACAAAAGATTATTTGGGGACTCTGTTTCTTTTACACCTGACTTTTGTCGGGTGGTTTCTGCTCGCGCTGCCGACCCTGCTTTTGAGTCTGCTGCACACGGTTCCCTACCACACCGCCGCAAGGACGGTGTTTGCGCGCTACCTGATCGAGAAAAACCGCATGACCCGCGAGGAGATCGCAGGCACGCGCGAGTTCGGCAAAAGCGAGGTGTGACCATGATTACATTAAAAGGGAAAAGTGTACAGTCCGGTGTGGTTTTTGGCCGGATACATTTTCATTGTCCGGATGAAAATAATCCCGGTGGGGAGGGGGTTCCCGCGGGGGATGAGTTTGGGCGCTTTAAGGCTGCGCAGACGGAGGCGCTGCGCCAGCTGGAAGTGTTGGCCGAGCAAACCCGCGCCGGGATCGGGCAGGCCGAGGCCGAACTGTTTGATGTACACAAGCTGATGTTGGGAGACGGCGACTATTTGGATATTGTCACAGCTGGGATCGCGCAAGGGCAGCCGGCTGAACAGGCGGTCGCCGCCGCCGGAAAGCAGATGGCCGGCTTCCTTTCCGGGATTCAGGGCGGTTACATAGCCGAGCGGGCAGCCGATGTGCTGGATGTCTCCGGCCGGGTGATCAATATCCTGCGTGGGCACGCGCCGAGAGAAATCAAGACGGATGGCCCGGTTATTTTGGCCGGCGAGCAGATCTCCCCCAGTCAGATGGTTGGGCTGGACAAAACGCGGATTCTGGCCATTGCCACGGCGGAGGGAAGCCGATACTCGCATATGGCCATCCTCGCGCAGGCAATGAACATCCCGGCCACAGTCGGGCTGGGGGATGCGCTGACCCTGGACAGCGACGGCAAAGACGCGATCTTGGATGGCGAAGCAGGTGTGATTTACATCCAGCCGGATCAAGAGACGGCAGCCCGGATGCGGCAAAAGCTGGCGGGTGAGCAGGCGCAAAACGCCGCACTCGCGCTGTTGGATAACAGCCCCGATAGTACCATTGACGGCAAAGAAGTTCTGGTCTATGCCAATGTGGCGTCAGCTGAACAGGCCAAAGAAGCGGCGGTAAATGGATGTAAAGGGATTGGCCTTTACCGCAGTGAGTTCCTCTTTTTGGGGCGGGAAGGGCTGCCAGATGAAGACGAGCAATATGAAACCTACCGCGAAATCTTGCAGGCCGCCGATGGACGGGAGGTTGTCCTGCGCACATTGGATATCGGCGCGGATAAATCCTGTAAATACCTGAATCTGGAGAAAGAGAGCAATCCCGAGCTTGGCCTGCGCGGGATACGATTGGCATTTGTGTGGCCGGAACTGTTAATCACGCAGCTGCGGGCGATTTACCGCGCGTCGGTGTTTGGCCGGGCGGCGGTTCTCTTCCCAATGATCGCGTCTGTTTGGGAGGTGGACAAGCTGTTGGCGCTGGCCGCAAGTGTACGGGAAACGCTGGCCGGTGAGGGGATTGATTTCGACCCCAACATCCCGATCGGCGGGATGATCGAGACCCCCGCCGCCGCACTGATCAGCGATCAGCTGGCAAAGCGGCTGAATTTCTTCAGCATCGGCACAAATGACCTGACTCAGTATACACTGGCGGCAGACCGGCAGAACCCGGCGCTGGGCGATTATTACAACCAAGCGCACCCGGCGGTGCTCGCGCTGATTCAGATGGCCGCGCAAAACGCGAAAGCCGCGGATATCCCGGCTTGTGTTTGTGGTGCGCTTGCCGGTGACCTTGCGCAGACCCAAACGCTGCTGGAGTTGGGGGTTGACCGCTTGTCGGTGTCGCCTGTGCAGATCCCGCGCCTGCGCGCCAAAATCCGCGCATTGCGCTTGCAGGAAGATTGACACAAAAGGGCACTTAGTATATAGTGGATAAAAATGGACAAGTAACAAGGAGCCGCACATGGAAAAAAGAATCAGTGAGCTGAGGCAGGAGATTGCCGACGCACTGTCAAAAGCAAAAGACACCGCCATTTTGAGCGGAATACACAGCCGCTATCTGAGCAAAAAAGGCGAAATCTCATCGCTGATGCAGGGGCTTGGCAAACTCTCGAAAGAAGAGCGCCCGGCCGCAGGCCAGCTGATCAACCAGTTTCGCGACTGGGCCGAGGCCACGCTCAAAGAAAAAGAGGGCGCACTCAAAGAGGCTGAACTGGCCGCCCGCTATAAAAAAGAAGCGATAGACGTGACACTGCCCGGGACTTTGCGCCCGACCGGCAGCCTGCACCCGATCAGCCTTGTGCGCGCCGAGCTGACACAGGCATTTATGGGTCTCGGTTTCTCGGTGGTCGAAAGCCCGGAAGTCGAGCTGGAACATTACTGCTTTACCGCGCTGAATGTCCCGCCCGGGCACCCCTCGCGGGACCGGCAGGATACATTTTATATGGGCGAAACCGACGAAGTGCTGCTGCGCCCGCACACATCCCCCGGGCAGATCCGCACAATGGAAAAACAAAAACCGCCCCTCAAGGTGGTTGTGCCCGGCCGGGTCTTCCGCTCGGATGACGACACTTCCCATACCCCCATGTTCCACCAGATGGAGGGGCTGGTGGTCGACAAAAACCTAAACCTGTGCGATCTGCACGGGCTTTTGGATGTTCTGGCCAAAGCGATGTTTGACGAACATGTACACATCCGTTTTCGGCCGTCGTTTTTCCCGTTCACCGAGCCGAGTGTTGAGGTGGATGTCAGCTGCTTTGTCTGCGACGGAAAAGGCTGCGGCCTTTGTAAAAGTACCGGCTGGATCGAGATTTTGGGCGCGGGCGTAGTACACCGCAAAGTGCTGGCCGGCTGTGGGATTGACCCGGACGAGTATTCCGGCCTTGCGTTTGGGGTCGGGCTGGAGCGGGTGGCCATGCTCAAGTATGGGATCGGGAATATTCAGATTTTGTACGACAATGACTTGCGGATGTTGGGGCAGTTCCATTCGTAGAATATATATGATAGGTGGCAAAAACAAAGTGGAAAACAAAGTGGAAAATAAAACGGTTGACCGCAGACCTGAACAGCTCGCTCACCGAGCGGGCAGAAGTATCAACTTCGCCCAAGTGACCTTAACAGCGGTCATTACCGCGCTGGTCACAACCGCAGCGGTTCTTCTGGTTTTTTTGGGAGCCGGCGTAATCGATTTAGGCAATGGGGGAAGGCTCATCACCAGCGGGGAAGAGCTTACGCCAAACATCATTGGCCTGAGTGGCGGGACTGTGCGGGTAACAGGCGAGCAGAAGTTCTTTTTCACCCCGGAAACAACCGGCATTTGGGAACTGCGCACTTCAGAGAACTTTGACAGCGACCCGCTTCTTCGCCTGATAAACGAACACGGTCACTTTATGGATGAAAACGACGACGGCGGGGACGGCCTAAACGCTTTGATTCGCCAGATGTTAACTGCGGGCGAGACCTACACCATCCAAGCGGGTTTTTTTGGGAGCGGCACCGGCAGCTATACACTGACCGTTTCTATGCCCGACCTTGAAACACTTCTCCCCGGTGGAGAAATACCGGTAGAGGGCAGAACAACCCTGCGCTTTACCCCGACACACACCGGATTTTGGCGGCTGACCGCGACCAGCCTGCAAGAAAGAGACTTCCCCAGCTTTCGAATTACCGATGAGGATGGCAACTTCATCGGCTGGGGGGGCGCTATGGGCGGCAACAATAATATCATGATGGCCACCGTACTCCTCACAGCCGGGCAAACTTACCTGGTGCAGGTGGAGTTTGGCGGGCCCAATTCCGGAGGTACTGTACGGTCTATGCCGGTTGAGCCCGAGCCTTTTCCCGCAGACCGGCAGGCCAGAGTTTTCACAGATACGGTCTTTGCTTTTACCCCCGACCGGTCGGGGCTTTGGCTGATCGAGACCGCAGATCGGTTTGACAGTGACCCGGCGCTCGTCCTCACCGACGCCGAACACGGAAAGCTAATCGAAGATGACGATTCGGCCGGGGACTTGAACGCCCGTATCCTCTTTTATTTGGAAGAAGGGCAAACTTACTTTATCCACGCCCGATTCGTATGGGGCGATGGGAGCGGCAGTTATCTGCTAAGCGTCACGCCGGATGAACAGCGCCCGGAGCCGGCCTTGAACGCAGGTGAGAGGCCGCCGGCTGACGGTGGATTTTTCAGCCCGCCCCCGGAGCAATCTCCGCCCAATGTCAACTTTAACCCTGGAACAGCCGAAAGCCCTGACGGATTCGACGAGGTACCCGCTGTCATCCCGGATGATCATCCGGTTGTCGAGGAAGCGGAGCCCCCTGTCGTCGGTTAATCGTCCCAGTTAAAACTTGAAGGAGTGAACACAAGTTGCTATTGCCATTAAGCTGGCTTAAAGAATATGTAAATGTAGACGGCATCGCGGTGGAGGAAATTCAGCGCAAGCTGTTTTCCTGCGGGTTTGAAGTTGAGGAGATTACTTATCCCGGCGGGGAGATTTCCAGGGTTGTTGTGGGCAAGATCACCGAGGTGCAAAAACACCCCAACGCCGACACGCTGGTTGTCTGCAAACTGGATTGCGGGGAGAAGTTTGGCCGAGATATTCAGATTGTAACCGGGGCGAAAAATGTTTCGGCCGGGGACGTTGTGCCGGTCGCGCTGGATGGCGCGATTTTGCACGGCGGGGTAAAAATCAACAAAGGGCAGCTGCGCGGGGAAGTTTCCGACGGGATGCTCTGCTCAGGCGAAGAGCTGGGGATCGACGACGGCTGGTATACCGGCGCGGGCGTGGACGGAATTATGATCCTTTCCCCGGAAGATCGGCCGGGCACCTATGTCAAAGAACTGCTTGGGCTGGGCGAGCCGGTCTTTGATATCAGCGTGACCGCCAACCGCCCCGACTGCCAGTGTATACTGGGGATGGCGCGGGAGGTTGCCGCCGCGTTTGCGCTGCCGTTTACGCCGCCCGGTTTGGATTATAAGACCACTGGAACGGACACCGGCCTGAAAGTCAGTGTGCTGGATGCGCAGCTTTGCCCGCGCTACGTCGGCCACGCGGTTGAAGATGTAAAGATTGCGCCCTCACCGGAGTTTATCCGGCGGCGGCTGATTCTCTGCGGGATCAACGCCATCAACAATATTGTCGACCTGACCAATTACATCCTGCTTGAACTGGGCCAGCCTATGCACGCTTTCGATCAGCGTCAGGTTGCGGGCAACGAGATCATCGTCCGCCGGGCAAGCACGGGCGAGAAGATTGTCACACTGGATGAGCGCGAATTTACGTTAAATCCCGATAACCTGCTGATCTGCGATGGTGTAAAGGCAGTGGCCTTGGCAGGTATTATGGGCGGGCTGAACAGTGAGATCAAAGACGATACCACCGGTGTTGTGCTTGAGTCGGCCAAATTTGAGCGGGCAAACATCCGCCGCTCGGCGCGCGCGCTTGGGCAGAGTTCCGATTCCTCCAAACGTTTTGAAAAAGGCGTGGACGAATACACCACCGGCCTTGCCATCGAGCGGGCGCTGCATTTGATCGACAAATACGGGTATGGCCGGGTTACCGCCACTCACAGGGATGTTTGGGCAAACCCGGATAAGAAAAACCCGGCGATCAGCTCGACGGTTCCGGCCATCAACACGGTGCTGGGCATTGAAGTCCCGGCCGGTGAGATTGTGGATATTCTCAGGCGGCTGAGCTTTGAAGTAGAGGTAAACGGTCAGGCGATCACCGCAACCGCGCCCCCTTACCGCGAGGATGTTGAGGGCACGCCCGACCTGGCCGAAGAAGTCATTCGGGTTTACGGCTTTGAGCACATCAAACCGACCATGATGGCCGGCGCGGTCATCACCCCCGGCAGTATGAGCCGGGAACAAAAGCTGGCTGTCAAGCTGAAATCCGCCGTGATGGCGCAGGGATTTTTCGAGACCATACACTACTCGTTTTACTCACCGCGTGATTTGGATATGTTTGGCCTGCCGGAAGACGCGCCCGAGCGGGACGCGGTGGCCATCGCCAACCCAATCAGCGACCATTACACCATCATGCGCAGGACACTTGCGCCCTCCCTGCTGCACACGGTTGCCCGAAACACCAAGCGCGGGGTGGCCGCCGGCCGTTTGTACGAGCTGGCGGGCAGCTACACGCCGGTCGCCGGTGAGAAACTGCCGGTTGAGACGCCGCTGCTCTGCCTGGCCGCTTTTGGCGCGGAGGAAAGTTACCTTGCCCTCAAGGGCGGGCTTGAGCAGATTGGGCTGGCGATGGGGCTTTGTCTGACTTTCGAAAAAGACGAAAACCTCCCCGGTTTGCATCCGGGCGTGTCGGCAAAAGTTCTGCTGAACGGCAAAGAAATCGGCTGGATCGGCCAGCTCTCTTACAAAGCCGGGGAGTCGTTTGAGATTCAAAAGCCGGTTTATCTGGCCGAACTGAAAGCGGATAAGATTTTGTCGGCCGCGCCCGCACAGCCCCGCTTTAAGCCGCTGCCCGCCTTTTTGGAAGTCACCCGCGACCTTGCGCTGGTGGCCGAAGAGACGGTCACCAACGGTCAGATTGAGATGGTCATACGAGCGGCCTGCCCGGCTGTCGGACAGATCCGTTTGTTTGATATCTACCGCGGGGTTCAAGTCGGGCCAAAAAAGAAGAGCATGGCGTATACTTTGACCTTTATACCCACGGACAAAGCCCTGTCCCCCGAAGCGGTGGATGAGATGGTGAAAGCCGTTCTTGGCGCGCTGGGAGATCAGCTGGGTGTAACCATTCGCTGATCCGTGAAGTTTTAGTTTTAAAGGAGGTGGCTGTGTGAAGAGACTGACCATACTTCTGGCGCTTATGCTGGCGGTTGGGCTTTCATTGCCTGTCCGCGCCAACCAGCCGGGCTTTACCGGTGTTTCTTTCTTTCCCGAAAGTGAGATCGCCGTCCTGCGGTTTTTAGGCGCGGAAAGCGGCGAGGGCTTTGAGCTGATGGCTTCAATAGACAGGGGAGAGCACTGGTCGCCGGCCACCGGTATCTGGGTGGACGTTCACCGGGGCGAGATCGAAGTTTCGTTCGAGACGTTCGCGGCCGCCCCGCTTCTGCTTGGGCTGATCTGGAACGACCTGGTCTACCCGATCTGGCTGTTCATTGACGAGGAGGGACAGCCGCAGTTCTTCAGGGAACAGCCCGCCGAGGCGACCGTTGAGTTTTTTGGCGGCCGGGCCGACGAGTTTGAGGAAGACGAACCCGAGTCCGATCCGGAACCTGAACCGGAAGAGCCCTCAGACAGCGGGGCGGCAGTCCGCCCGGATCACATCCTCTATGAGGACGAAAATTCAATTGTCTTTGGCAGCGAATACCTGCTGGGTCTGATTCAGGATGGCGGAAGCCTGGAAGTTATTTTGTTGGACACACGGCTGACCTTTCCGCCCGAAGTTTTGCGCGCTCTTTCCCTGCGCGAAGATGACCGGCTGATGGTCGAAGTCCGCCGGCCGGCCGGCGATATCTTTACAGTCCGGCTGGTGCTCAACGGCCAGTCGATTGACCGGACTTTCCCGCACGCGTTCACGGTCGATCTGCCCTGGTCGGGTGACAACCCGCGGGTAACGGACGCGGACGGAAACTTCCTCAATTTTTCGCAGCGGGATGGCCGGGTGTCTGCCCTTGTCAACTCACCGGGCAGTTTTGTGCTCAGCGAGATGCCGGAAGCATCCCCTGAGATTGACCTTGAGGAGGTTGATCTGGAGGAAGTCGGCCGGGCCATCTTTTGGCCGGTGGTCGCCGCGGCTGTTTTCCTGTTCCTGGCGGCCGTCCTGATCATCCTGCGCAGAAGGCGGATGCGGTATCTCCGCCGCCGTCAGATCCAGAAACGGCGACAGGGGTAGCGGGATGCAGCAGATCGAGATTCTCGCGGTCGGTAAGCTGGGCGCAGGCTGGATGCGCGAGGCCGCGGATGATTACCGAAAGCGGATATCCCCTTACTTTAAGCTGACCCTGACTGAACTGAGTGAGGGCCGGCTGCCCCTAAATCCATCCCCTGCGCTGATCGACAAAGCGCTGGAAACCGAAGCCGGAGACTTTCGCAAAAAATTTACATCACGGGCAATGACGGCGGCCCTCTGCATTGAGGGGGACGGAGTCTCATCCACCGGGCTTGCGAAACTGATCGCTTGTGCGGCGGGCGAAAGCAAAACCCTGACCTTTCTGATCGGCAGCTCACACGGGCTGAGCGGGCAGCTGAAAAAAGAGGCCGACCTGCGAATTTCCATGTCGGCCATGACCTTTCCGCATCAGATCGCCCGGCTGTTGCTGCTTGAGCAGATCTACCGCGCCGGTCAGATTTTAGGCGGCGGTAAATACCACAAGTAAAAACGCTGGCCGGCGGGGTGAACCCGCCGGCCAACGTTTTTTAGCTTTTTGGCTTGTCGTCCTCGATTGGGGTCAGCCCGCCGCCCAAATATTTCGGGAAAGGCGACCACTCTTCTTCCGGCTTTGGTTCTTGTTCGCTTTCGTCAAAGTCAGTTACCGGGAAAGGTTCGAATTCGGTTTCCCCGTCAAGCGGTGCCGGTTTGGCAGGCGGCATCCATTCGGTTACCAGGAACGAATCGTCCTGCGGCCCGATTTCCGGGGCAAAGGTGGCGACAGGAAACGGCTCAGGTTCCGGCAGAACTTCATCATCAACGATTGGTAGATTATCAACAAATTCAACGATCGGTATAATGTTGTTTGACGCAAGTGTGTCAACAGATAAGTTGGCGCGATCAACCAATGGTAGATTGTCGCAAAATTCAACGACTGGTATAACGTCGCGTGATTCAAACGGGATGATAGGCGGACTGTCAGCGTCAGAAATTGGCGATTGGTCGCTCGATTCGATGAGCGGCGGAGCGCTTTTCGGTTCGGCCGGGTGTTCGCGTTCGCCATCGGCTTCTGTGGGAACGCCGCCAGCATCAAATTCAGGCGGTGCATCGCTCGGCTCGGCTTCGTGCGAAACATGATCAGCCTCTGAATCGGAGTTAACAATTTGTAGATTATTCTCTGATTCAACCATTGGTAAATTACTATCCGACTCATCTTCTGCTTCAAATGTGGGCTTGTCCGGCTCATCATCTAAAGGCGGTTGGCCGGATGCAAACTTGCGTGAATCTGAAAGGTCATCTTCTTCGCGCGGCGCTTTTGATGACAAGTAGGGGTCATCCGGAGCGCCGGCTTCTGCTGATTCGACCTCGAGCTTGGCCTCAAGCTCGCCTTTGATTTCAGCTTTGGCTTTAGCCTCAGACACGGCCGCGATTTCAGTTTCGGGCTTGATCTCGTTTTCCGGTTCGGCCGGCGGCCGGTCGGTTTCTCGGGGGTAGTCGGTCAGGTTGACAATGTGTACCGGCTCGTCCTGAGGAGCGGCGGGGTTTTCGATCGCCGCGGCGATGGCGGCCTCGATTCGCTTCATCTCTTTTTCGGGATCTACCCGCCAGTCGAGCGACCAGACCCGGTGAATCCGCCAGCCTTTTTGGATGAGCAGGCGGTCGGTGAGAATCAGCCGGTCTTTGGCGGTCGGCGCGGATTTGTAGTTTTCACCATCGGTCAGGATTGCCAGCACAAAATGGCCGGGCCGGCCGGGATCGAACACCCCGACCTCAATCACAAAGCCGGAGCTTCCGACCTTGCGCCTGGTTTGATAGCCGAGTGAGCGGACAAACGCAGCGATGGCTTCTTCAAGCGCGCCGGTATCTTCGGCGGCGGGGCGGGCGGGCAGGGCAAGCGGGCTTTGTCCGCCCGCGTACCGCAAAAAGTCGGCGAGCAGGCTCAAGCCGCGAGAGCCGGAAATTTCGGAGTTCAGTTGTTCCGGCCGCAGGGATGTACAGACCACAAACGCGGTTTTGGCGCGGGTGAGCGCCAGCCGGAGCAAGCGGCCGCTATCCCGGTTGCCGAGCGGGCCGAAGAAAGCCGGCGGCTTCTTGCCGGCCTTGCCGAAAGTCAGGGAAAGCAGGACGATATCTCGGCAATGGCCCTCCCAGTCGCCCGCGTATTTTACCAGGATGGGGGCCGGCAGCCGGCGCACTTCGTCGGCCAACTCCAGGTTGGATTGCAGCAGCGCGGATAACTTCTCTTCAATTAAATCCCGCTGGCCGGCCGAGAAAGTGACCACGCCTAAGGAAAGGCCGCGATTTCCGCGCGCTCTCAGCCGGATGGCCAGCTGGTCGACCACCGCCTGCGCCTCGGCTTCGTTTTGCCGGGTGGCGGGGTCGTAATTGCCGCTCACCTGTATAAGGCTGACCTTACTGTAAAGGGAGGGGGCCGGACAGCTGCGCGGGCTGCCGCCATAAAGGCGGGTGGCCGCGAATGCGCTGAGGCTCTCATCGTCCGAGCGGTAATGCCAGTCCAGGCGGATTTCGGGCAGCCCAAGCGACTGAACGGCGGTGAGCAGATCGGCCCCGGGCAGATCATAAACACCGGGCAGTGGCAGCGGGTGCCGGCAGTCTCCGGTCAGCACAGTACTTCTGCCGGTCGAAAGCGGGGAGATTCCCTCCCATCCGGCCAGCAGGGCGGCGTCATCCACCATGACCAGATCAAACGGCGGGTAGGGTAGCCCCCGCGGGGTGAGGCGGGCGGCCACCGGCGGGCTTAGCAGCATACAGGGGAAGAACTCGGGCAAAAGCTCGGGTGCGCGGGAAGTCAGCCAGTCGAGCGGAATCGGCCGCTCGGCCCTCAGCTCTTCGCGCAGGGCGGTGACCTGTTCGGCCAGCGCGGGCTTGTGGAGTGCATCAGCCAAGCGCGAAGACAGCGCGGCGGCCAGCTCCTGACAGGCCTGCCTGCGCAATTCTTCGCTGAGCGCGGCAAAGCGGGCGATGTCCTCTTCTATCCCGCGGCCGGTGAATGTTTGCAGTCTGGGGTCGTCCCCGATCATTCGCTCACAAACTTCGGTGAACAACGCCTTGTGGAAAGCAGGCAGGATTTGGTCCTGCGGCACTTCGCCGGCTTCAAGTGCGTCGGCGACGGCAGCGATCCCGGCTTCGGCCGCCTTTTCGCGGACAGCCAGATAGTTGCACCAATCGCGCAGGCGGGTCTGATTGGCCAGCCAGGTATCGGTCATCTCGCGCATTTCACCCAGCCAGTCGCTCACCCCCGAAAAATGTGTGAACGCCCCGCGCATCTGTTTTGAAAGGGTGGTTTCAAGGATTGGTATGGCCTCCCACGCGGCTTTGTATTGGCGCAGGGTATGGCCGTGTTTGGCCCGAAAAGTCTCCAGGTTCTTAAAGAATCCGCCGGCAAGGGCCAGGTCGGTGCGCTTTCGCCCCTGATCGTTCCCACAAACGGCGCGGAGCAGGCGGTCAAGCACAACCGCTTGTTGATAAAGGTCGCGCAGCTGGGCAAAGTCGGCTTTGCCGTTTTTCCAATGTATGCCGAACAGCTCGGCGAAGAGAGGGGCCTTCCGCTCAAAGGCAAGCTGTCTTGCGCGGTAAAGGGTGAGCCGGTCAAAAACGGTGGGTATTTCCTCTTTGGTGAGCAGGGAGGTCGGCTTTCGGTAAAGCTCACCCAGGGCGGTGGTAATCTTCTTTTGAGTGGTTGTGCGCGGGATAACCCAGGTGGCCTCGGCCTTTTCCCAGGCGGCGCGGGCATCCTCTTCGTTGTAGCTGAAGATGGACGGGTGAAAGTCTTCGAGTAATTTTGCTTCGAGATCGTCCCGCTCTTTGCCCAGCGCGCAGATGGCCTCCAGTTCGCGCTCAAGCCGGTGAAGCCCTTCGTAGGCGTAGAGCCGGGCCGGGATGGCCGGGCAGGTGAGCAAAAAATCACAGAGTGCGTACGCGGCCTGATACTTTTCTTTTCGCGCGAAATGCGGGAAACTCAGCAGCCAGCGCAGATGCCCGGATTCCTGTTCAAGGGCGAGCAGACCGGAGCGGTAATCCCGCCAGACCCCGGTGATGTTGACAATCAGGGACGGGCTGAATTTCGCGTTGCGAAAAGCCGAGAGCGGGTGATCGACCACCCCGCCGCACTCGCCGGCCGCCGCGGTCAGCTCGCCGATCAGCCCGGTCCAGTTTTTGTAAGTCTGCCGGCTGAGCAGCCCGGGCAGTTCAGGCGGGACCCCCACTCCGGCCGGTGCGTTCCGGTTGGCCTCAAGAATCGAGATGGCCTGGTAAAGCGAGAAACCGCCGGCCTGTTCTTTGTGCAGGGCGTCCGCATGTGCGTTTAGGTCGCTGCGCAGGGCGTGCAGTTTTTCAGCCTGTTCGCGGTAGCCGTCCGGGTGTTTGATCCGCCCCAGGTTGAGCAGAGTTTCGAGTTCGGCCCGAATATCGCGGGCAAGGTCGGCTTCGCTCTGTGCGCGCAGGCTAAACGGCGATAAGCCGATTGCGTCCAGCCGCTCATGCAGGCCGGTGATCGGCTCTTCTTTTCCGGAAAGCAGCAACACCCGCTTACCGCGGCAGAGCATGTTGGCCGCGATGTTGACAAGCGTTTGGGTCTTGCCCGAACCAGCCGGCCCGCTGAGCACAAACGAGTGGCCCTCCCCGGCCGCGCAAACCGCCCGCAGCTGAGAGGCGTCCGCCCGATAGGGAAGACAGAGGTCGGAGGGCAGATAGGTTTCGTCCAGCGCAGTCGGGGTGGGGAAGTCCTGCGGCCAGACGTCTGTCGGGCTGCCGGTCATCAGCCGCTCGGCCAGGCTGCCGGTCTCAAGGCCGGGGGCGCGCGCCAGAAGATCCTCCCACAATTCCCAGGGGGTGGGGTCGAACAAGCCAAGGAACAAGTGCTCTTTGACGCTCCAGCCCACCCGGCCGACCACAGCTTGACGGAAAGCGTTAAACACAGTTTGAAAATTGGAGATAGCCCCGTCCATCGACAGGGGGGAAAGCGCTTTGACCTCGACAGCGTGGCTGTCGGCAAGATAACCGGGCAGGACCGGGTTTAAGATCGGCCGGCCGGCCAGACAGAGCGAGTATCCGCGCTCATCCTCTAAAAGCCGGGCGGGAAAGAGGAGGAGGGGGGCAAGGCGGGGCAGATCATCCTCGTCCGGCAGATACCAGCGCAGGACGCCGCCGGCCAGATAAAGCCGGTCTCGCAAGCGGTCTTCGCGAAAACTTTTCGCCGACTTTGCCAGCCGGCTCAACAGATCACTGTTTTTTCCGGCTGATAAAAAGCTGTGCAAGAGGCCGTCCGCGCAGGCGCTTGCCACCAGCTCTTCCAGCCGGTCGGTGGGCGCGGGCTGGTAAACGCCGTCTACCAGGTCGCCGGCGTCAAACCCCTTTGGGGGTGGTGAGATGGTCAGGCAGTCCCCGCGCAAAAGGGTGTCGACTGTCCGCGAAAGCCGCCCCGGCAAAAGCTGGAGAGAGGATTCCCGGTCAAGGTCAAGCAATGGGCGTTCGAGCGCGGACGGGAGGGCGGCATGTTCCCAGTCGCGCAGGGTCAGGCCCTCGGCATCCCCGCCGGATACCGCCGCCGGGAAGAGGCCCTGCCCGCCGTCGGACAACCGTCTGCGGGATGGGAGCGGGGCGACCCCGTCCAGCCGGGCCCGATGTACATCGAGAAGCAAAACTTCCCCGGGTTTGAGCGTCAGGTCACTTGCATCCACAAAGGGCGGGTGGCCCTTGTCCGCGATGCTGTTCAGGTCGAGCAATAAAATTTCGGGATTTGAGCCGGCCAGTTTTGGGGTTAAGCAATAGCCGTCGTTTTGAACGGTTTCATCGAAAATTTCGCCGGTCATATGACAGCCGGCCAGAACCCGGTCCCCGTCAAAGAGGATCAGTGGATGCAATCCGGCCGCCTCTAAACAAGAGGCATAAAATAGTGTAAGCTCAAGTAAAGTTGCGCGTTTGGAGGCGAGCATCCCCTCGGGGGCGCACACCGGCTGGCCAACCAGGTTATAGCTGGGCGCTTTGGTGGCCGGTTTAAGCTCTTCTTTCGCGATGGCGGCGAAGATTGCGCCCAGCTGAAAGCGGATGCCGTCCTGATTTTTATAACCGGTCAGGGACAGATCACCGGGCAGGCCGGCGAGAATCCGCTCGGCTGCCTGTAAAAACTTGTGGATAAGCGGGTGTTCGGGGATGATGTGACAGGCCAGGGTCTGCGGGTAAAGCCGCCGCCCGGTCCAACTGTTATAGCCGGTCAGGGTGAGCGGAAAGCTGACATATGCAAGCTCCTGTGTGCCTTTAAAGACACCGACTTCGACAGTGCCGGCCACGTTTTCTTCAAGCGTCATCAGAAACTCGGGCAAAAGCGGGAAACCAACCGGCGAGAAGTAAAGGCTTTCACCCGGCGCCAAAACGTCGATTTTGGCTGACCAGGGACCTCCAAAACCGGGCTGTGCCCGCGCGGCCAGCATAAGCCCGGTGAAAGCTTGATCGCCTGTGTTCGAGATGACAAGCTCGTCAATGGCGGCAAAGCCGGCGCGCAAGGTCGCGTAGCTGACTGCCCCGGTGATGTTGCCCTCAATTTTTATCGATTCTCGCAAGATATAATCCTACCTTTCGGGCGGCGCCGCTGCCCTGCGTGTGCGCCGAACTTTTTGCGCAGCGTACATTTTGTTGCCCGCGCCTTTGTGTTTATTTATATATATCTTAAATCAAGTGCATATTCACATTACATTTTACTGCAAAACCCGCGTCTTTGGAAGTGTTTTTTCGAAAATTCCCGCCTGCCTGTATTCTTTTTCCGCAGACTTTGGTATAATGAAGATAAGAGTTAAAACGCTGCGGCGTTAAAACAATAGAAAGCACACCAAACAAGTATGGAGGTGAAGACCGTGTATAAGCGGTTTTGTCTGCTTTTGTCCGCCCTTTTCATTTTCGCGATCTTGCCGCTGGCCGGATGTTCGGGCGAAGAGCCGCCCGATCCCGGCGAGATGGTCGTTTGGGTCGACCCGATTTTTGAGGCGGCAATCCGGGCCGAGCTGGGCCGGCCGGCCGGCCCGATCCGCTCAGGGGAACTGCGCGAAATACGCACAGTTAACATCCGCTCGAATATGATTCAGTTTGGGGGAACCACCAGCGTGGGGGCGCACCACATGCACGACCGCGCGGTCGGAGTGCAGGTGCTGGACGATCTGCTCAGTTTTCCGAGCATTTTGATTTTGGATGTCTCGTTCACCTATATTGAAGACTTTTCGCCGCTTAACCGGCTGGAAGATTTACAGCGGCTCAACCTTTACCACAACCCCAACCTGACCGATCTTAGCTTCCTTAATGGTTTAAATCTGGTTACTCTGGTTTTAAACGATCTGCCGGTGGACGATTATTCGCCTGTACTTTCGCTTTCTACACTGGTCAACCTTGAGATTTACCGCTCTAACCTGACCACGCTGAATATGCGAGGCCGGTTCCCTGAACTGCGCCGGCTCAACTTAAACCGGAACAACATCAGCGACATAAGCTTTCTTGAAAGTTATGTTGATCTGACTTATCTTGACCTGCGCGACAACCAGATTACCGACATTACCCCGCTTAGCGGGATGAGTGAGATGTTTAGCCTGAGCCTGAGCGGCAACCCGATCTCGAATATTGCACCGGTCGCCGAGATGGGGCAGCTGCGGCAGCTGAGCATTTCACAGACCAATGTGTCCGACCTGCGGCCGCTGAGCGGGCTGCGCTGGCTGGCGCTGCTCTACGTCCGCAACAGCCAGGTGGCCAGCGTCGAGCCGATCAGCGGGCTGACCGACCTTAGGATGCTCGACCTTGGCCGCAATCAGATCACATCTGTCCGCCCGCTTGAGAATTTAAACAACTTAATTGAGCTGGATGTTTCAGACAATCTGCTCACCGACGTGACCGCTTTGCACGGGATGCGCGGGCTGAGAGATTTGAATGTTTCGGACAACAATCTGACCCCGGCGCAAATCCGCGCGCTTGAAGAGTCCCTTTCCGGCGTTGAAATTTCCAGCTGATCAACGAGAAACCCGGTAATATAAACAAAGGTATCGCAACACTGCGATACCTTTGTCTTTGATCTTTAATATAGATGACACGGCTATTTTCAGCTGTTATTTGTCTTTTTAAGGTCGGCGATATCCACCACCCCGCCCGTGCTCGCGTTGCGGATGGCTTTCTTGATGTTTTCACTCCGCCAGTCGGCCAGCCAACCTTTTTGGTAGAAGCTGCTTTCGTTCCCGCAATGGGAACAGTACCTGGCGTTTCCGACCAGAATCGCGCCGCAGCTTTTTAAGCTGACCGACGGGACGTTCCGGTCAGGGCTTACCGCGCAGTGGTTGATGATGTCGTTTCCGCAGATGATACAAAAATCACCGGGTGTCAGCTCCTCGTTATCGCAGTGGGGGCAGACCAGTGCCTTGCCGTTTTCGTTGAGTGTGATGGCTGGATAACGCATGATGTGCATCCTCCCGGTTGTTGGCGGATTTCTGCCGCAAATAAAACAGTATGCGGCCCCCTGTATATGGTGCGCTTCACAGACCATACACCCCTGGCCGGTTTCGCCCGAGGGTTCGGCCTTTAGATGTTCCCGCTTCAAGCTAAGATCAACCCCTATGGTGGCCCCGAAATGAGGATGTGTAACCATTGTGTCGGATATCAATCCTCATTGTATATCATCGGCAGGACTTGTGTCAAACTTTAGGGCTTTTGAAAAGATTTTTTACAATGTCTATTTCCCGCCCGCCATCCGCCATCCCTCTTGCCTTTGTGACCGGTATGGTATATAATGGTGGGTGGATGAAAAAGGGGAAAGAAGGTGGACAAGATGGCCGAAAAGATGAACAAAGCCGACGACGGCAAACAAAAAGCGCTGGAAACCGCGCTAAGCCATATTGAGAAACAGTTCGGAAAAGGCGCGGTTATGAAGCTGGGCCAGAACAGCATCCTGAATGTTGAGGCGATCTCGACCGGCTCACTTTCCCTTGATATAGCGCTGGGGATCGGCGGTTTGCCCCGTGGGCGGATTGTCGAAATCTTTGGGCCGGAAAGCTCGGGCAAGACTACCGTTGCCCTGCATGTAGTCGCAATGGCTCAAAAGATGGGCGGCGAAGCGGTCTTTATTGATGTGGAACACGCACTCGACCCGGTTTACGCCAAAGCGCTGGGGGTGGATACCGAAAGCCTGCTGGTCTCTCAGCCGGATACCGGAGAGCAGGCGCTTGAAATCTGTGAGGCACTTGTCCGCTCGGGCGCGGTGGATGTTGTGGTCGTTGACTCAGTTGCCGCTATGGTCACCAAAGCCGAAATCGACGGCGAAATGGGGGACACCCATGTCGGCCTGCAGGCCCGGCTGATGTCTCAGGCGCTGCGCAAGCTGACCAGCGTGGTTTCAAAATCCAGCTGTGTGCTGATTTTTATCAACCAGCTGCGCGAAAAGATCGGGGTCAGCTACGGAAACCCCGAAACGACGCCGGGTGGCCGCGCGCTTAAGTTTTACTCATCGGTGAGGTTGGACATCCGCCGGATTGAAGCCCTTAAGAGCGGGAGTGAGATGATCGGCAACCGTACCCGTGTAAAAATTGTAAAGAACAAAGTCGCGCCGCCTTTTAAAGAGGCCGAGTTCGACATCATGTACGGCCAGGGGATTTCGCGGGACGGCGAAATTTTGGATATGGCCATCCAGCTGGATATTGTGCAAAAGAGCGGGGCATGGCTGACCTACGACGCCGACCGCCGCTGGCAGGGGCGGGACAACGCGAAAAATTACCTCAAAGAAAACCCGGAACTGGCCGAAGAGATCGCCAAGCTGGTCACCGATCGAAAAGATCAGATATCCAGCGCACCCAAGGCCAAAAAAGGATTCGGCAAAGGCGGGGCAACACCGCCGCCGGCCGCAGAACCGCCATCCCCGCCGCCAGCTAAAAATATCGACATTACGGTGGACGATAAGGGCAATTGACAATTGACAATGGACAGTTGACAATTGTGGTATCCGCTTCGCGGGTGTTATTTAAATAAATCGCAAAGCGATACATTCATTGTCAATTGAGAAAACGGAGCTTAGCATGATCAATCGCAATCTTCAAAACAAAACGGTCGGCATGGTGTCTCTGGGTTGCAGCAAAAACCAGGTAGACGCCGAGCGCCTGCTTGGTGCTTTGCGGCTGGCCGGGTACGCTATCAGCTCGGTGGCCGAAGATTGTGGGGTTGTGATCATCAATACCTGCGGCTTTATTGAGAGCGCAAAACAGGAGGCCATCGATACCATTCTGGAGTTTGCGGCCAAAAAACAGGCCGGGCAAATTGGCGGGCTGATTGTGACCGGCTGTCTGTCCGAGCGGTATCGCGAGGAGTTTATGGCCCAGCTGCCCGAAGTGGACGGCGTTTTGGGGATCGGCAAAAACGCCGAGATTGTGGTCGCGGTGGATGCTGTGCTGGCCGGGCAAAAGTACTGCGCGTTCGGCGAGAAGGAAGACCTTTCGCTGGAGGGCGAGCGGATGATGGTGGGGGAATCTTACACCGCTTACCTCAAGGTGGCCGAGGGGTGCGACAACCGGTGCAGTTACTGTGCCATCCCCGATATTCGCGGCCGTTTTCGCAGCCGGCCGATCGAGAACATTTTGGCCGAGGCGCGGGAGCTGGTAAAGGCTGGTGTGGTTGAGCTGAACCTTGTCGCGCAGGATACCACCCGTTATGGTGAAGATATTTACGGCGAGCTGGCTTTGCCCCGCCTGCTTGAGCGGCTCTGTGAAATTGAGGGGCTTGGCTGGGTGCGGCTGCTTTACTGTTATCCCGAGCGGGTGACCGACCGCTTGCTTGATGTGATTGCCGCCCAAAATAAAATCGTAAACTATATTGACCTGCCGGTACAACACGCTTCCGGCAAAGTGCTCAGTGAGATGAACCGGCGGGGAGATGCGCAGTCGCTGACCGCGCTTACTCAAAAGATACGGGCGAAGATACCGGATGCATGTATACGCACGACTTTGATTACCGGATTCCCCGGTGAGAGCGAAGAAGACTTTGAAATTCTTGCTAAGTTTGTTAAGGAAATCGAGTTTGACCGGCTTGGCTGTTTTGCCTATTCGCAGGAAGAAGGCACCCCGGCCGGTGAGCGGGAAGACCAATTGGATGAGGAAGTAAAGCGCAGGCGCGCCGAGATCATCATGGAAACACAGGCGCGGATCGCGGAGCAAAAGGCAGCCCAAATGATCGGGAAAGAAATAGAAATCCTGGTCGAAGGGCATGATAGACAGAGAAGAATGTCAATTGGCCGAAGCCGGGCAGACGCCCCCGATGTGGATGGCAGGGTCTATTATAAGGGTGAGGCGGCGACCCCCGGAAGCTTTGTCCGTGTAAAAGTAACCGGGGCGGATGGATACGACTTGATAGCGGAAAGGGTTTAGGTAGATATGAACTTGCCGAACAAACTGACCATAGCGCGGGTGGGGCTGATCCCCGTCTTTGTCCTTTTGTATCTGTCGGGCGTCCCCCACAGTTACTTTTGGGCGCTGGTTGTGTTTGGGGCGGCCTCTTTTACCGATTATCTGGACGGGTACCTGGCGCGGAAGAAAGGGCTGGTCACCGACTTCGGGGTGTTGATGGATCCGCTGGCGGACAAACTGCTGGTCATGTCGGCCATTATCCTGTTTTTACACAGCCAGCTTGTTCACGCGATTGCGGTGATTATCCTGCTTGGGCGGGAGTTTTTGGTTACCTCCATCCGGCTGGTGGCGGCGGGCAAGGGCCGGGTGATTGCGGCCGACAAGTGGGGAAAGATCAAGACTGCGTTTCAAATGACATGGATCTGTCTGGGATTGTTTTTTTATTGGTTGACCGATCTGCTTATGCGCGAATACGGGTTCTCGCTTTTGGGTTCGCCTGAAGCAAACACGCGGCTTATTTTGACCTGTTGGGCGGGATTTCATGTCCTGACGTGGATTGTGGTTGCGCTCACCGCCCTTTCGGGCGCGAACTACGCGCTTAAGAACCGCGCGCTCTTTCGGGACGCCTGAGCAAAGTCGGGGCTGTGCGCATACACTGGGGAAATTTAAGTTTTACCGGCGAAGGGAAAGAAGAACGTGAAAATAAATAAACCATACAAAACCTGCCCATCATTTTTAAAGACGGTGATGCGGGATATCAAAGCCGTAAAAGAGCGCGACCCGGCGGCGCGAAGTGCGCTTGAGGTTCTTTTGCTCTATCCCGGTATACACGCGCTGATCTTACACCGCCCGGCCCACTGCCTTTATAACCGCGGACTGAAGTTTCCGGCCAGGGCGATTTCGCAGTTTTCAAGATTCTTGACCGGGATCGAAATTCACCCGGGCGCGAAGATCGGCAAGGGGATTTTGATCGACCACGGCTCAGGGGTAGTTATTGGCGAGACCGCCGAAGTGGGGGACGGCTGCACAATTTATCAGGGGGTAACCCTGGGGGGGACCGGCAAACATACAGGTAAGCGCCACCCGACCATCGGCAAAAACGTAATCGTGGGTACCGGCGCAAAGGTTTTGGGGCCGTTCGAGATCGGGGACGGCTGTAAGATTGCGTCCAACGCGGTTGTGCTCAGGCCGCTGCCGCCTGCCGCGACCGCGGCCGGTGTGCCTGCCAGGGTGGTGCGGATCAACGGCAGAAAGCTGAGTGACGCGCTCAATCATGTGAATATTCCCGACCCGCTGGCTATGGAGGTTGAGCGGCTGGAGGGGGAGATTAAGCGGCTGAGTGAGCGGGTGGATGGGTTGACGGCGGAGAAGTAATTGCGATTGCTTCGCTTTTCAGAACTTGTGGTCAGTAGCGAGAAATGCGCCGGATCGGGGGCGTTTTGAGTATTGACCACAGGTTCTCAGGTTGGATAATCCGAAAGGACACAGAGGAGACGAGGTGCTTTAGATGACAGAAATCGTACTAAACACCAGCACATTACCTGAGCCGCTTACCCGTTTGATAGCGACTGAAAAAGTCCGAGTAAAAGAACTGAACGGTGTGGTTCAACTTTTCCCCGTTAAAGAAAACGTCGACTGCACGGTTGAACTGCGCGGTATGTTTGCGGGTGACCCCGAAATGACGATGGATAGGTTTTTGGAGCGCACCCGCGTGGACAAGGGGCTGGATCTATGAGCCGATATGTTCTTGACGCCTGTGCCCTGATCGCTTTGTTACAAGATGAACCGGGCGCAGACAAGGTTTCTGACGCGATCAATGCTGCCCATCATGGTCAAGCGGAGATTGTCATGCATAAGGTAAACCTTTTAGAAGTGTACTACGATGTGTTTCGCACACGAGGCAAAGAGAAAGCCGATCTAATGTGGGCGAGGTTTAACAAACTGCCGGTTGACATTAACGCTGTAATCAGTGACGAAATATTTACGCAAGCAGGGCGGCTCAAAGCGAGTTATAAAATTTCGCTGGCCGATTCAGTTGTACTGGCGCAAGCTTTAGTGACAGACAGCGAGCTTCTTACCGCAGACCATCACGAATTTGACACACTTAGCGGCCGAGAGCCGATTCGCTTTAACTGGATTAGATAAGTCGTTTCTTCGCCGGTTCAGTCATCCCACCCGCACCGCAAAGGAGGAAAAACAAAGATGAAAGTATACAATACCCTGACCCGTCAAAAAGAAGACTTTATCCCGCTCGAAGAAGGCCGGGTAAAAATATACGCCTGTGGCCCAACGGTCTATAACTTTATCCATATCGGCAACGCAAGGCCCCTCTGTGTCTTCGACGTTTTGCGCCGTTATCTCGAATACCGCGGCTATCTGGTAACCTTTGTTCAAAACTTCACCGACATAGACGACAAGATCATAAACAAAGCCAACGAAGAGGGTGTGAGCTCAAGCGAGATCGCCGAGCGCTACATCGCTGAATACCAGGTCGACGCCAAAGGTCTGGGCCTGCGCGCGGCCACCCATCATCCCAAAGCAACCGAGGTAATCCCCGAGATTATCGAGATTGTACAGGGGATCATCGACAAGGGGATGGGATACGAAAAAGACGGTACGGTATACTTTCGGGCAAACAAACATGAGGGCTATGGCAAGCTCTCTCATCAGCCGCTTGAGGATTTGGAATCCGGCGCGCGGATTGATGTAAGTGAAGACAAAGAAAACGCGACCGACTTTGTACTTTGGAAAGCGGCAAAACCGGGTGAGCCTTTCTGGGCGTCGCCTTGGGGATCTGGCCGACCGGGCTGGCATATCGAGTGTTCGGCTATGGTGGGCAAGTTGATGGGCGAGCAGATCGACATCCACTGCGGCGGGCAGGATCTGATCTTTCCGCATCACGAAAATGAAATCGCACAAAGCGAGTGCCACACCGGCAAGCATTATGTAAAATACTGGATGCACAACGGTTATATCAATGTGGACAACAAGAAGATGTCAAAGTCGCTGGGCAACTTTTTCACGGTTCGCGACGTTTCTGAAAAGTTTGGGTACGAGCCGATCAAGCTGATGATGATCAGCGCGCATTACCGCAGCCCGATCAACTACAGCTATGAAATTTTAGAGCAGAGCAAATCGGCGCTTGAGCGGCTTTACACCTGCCGTGAGAACTTGGAGTTCGCGACCAAAAACCCCGGGGAGACAGACGGCAGCGAAACCGGCTTTTTTGAACAGCTCGAGAATCGCCGGCTTCAGTTTGTGCAGGCCATGGACGATGATTTGAACACCGCCGACGGCCTGGCTGCCCTGTTTGAGCTTGCGCGGGACTGCAACAGCTACTTCGCAGCACCCAAATCGGCGGGTACATCGGGGGCGGCGATCGCCCTGTTCGATGAGCTGTGCGCTGTGCTGGGGATATTATACAACCGCAAGGCACCGGTCAGTCTGGACGATGAGATTAAAGCCCTGATCGAAGAGCGTGGGCAAGCCCGCAAGGACAAAAATTTCGCGTTGGCAGACAAAATCCGCGATGACCTGGCCGCCAGGGGCATCCGCCTGGAAGACACCCCCCAAGGGGTCAAATGGCATCAGGATTAGCGCCGGACCGCCATCTGCGTCGCGTTCCCGGTTCTCTGGGGGCGCGATGTTTTTTGCCCGCGGCGGATACGGTATTTGAAGCGGCTGATTGTCAATTGTGTTTATTCTTGACAAACGCCAAATAGCTGGTATAATAGGAATGTTCGCGCCGGGCGTCATTTGTTTTCCGGCGTTGAGATGGAGAGATGGCTGAGCTGGTCTAAGGCGCACGACTGGAAATCGTGTGTGGGCTAATACCCCACCGAGGGTTCGAATCCCTCTCTCTCCGCCAAAAAACCGCATGATTGTGCGGTTTTTTCTTTTGCTGTGAATTCGATAGAGACCCGTCATCAGCATCCAATAAAGGTGATTTGGCGCCGGTGCGGCGACGGAATGAATGTAATAATTGACGACTGGATTAAACCGGGTGCAATTGGATGGCATTCTCTCAGGGCTGTCGGGGGCTTTTTTTCGCATAAAGCCGGGGGTGCATCACACGACTTTGCTTCTGCTGTAGTTGCTGACTTTTCAAGTATATATCATTATTATATCACTTGAAAAGGGAGAGCAAAAGGAATGAAAAAGACGGTCTTGGGGCAACTATTTAACGGAGAGATTTACCCCCATGAGCAGACCCGGCCAAAGGATGAACGGTATCAAGAGGTCGCTATAAAGATAGGTGAGGCGACCAGAAGCTTGTGTAATACATTCACACCGGAACAGCAAGTGCTGTTCGACCAGCTTAAAGATCACTGCTTGATCGTGGCGGGGATGGAGCATGGCGCTGTGTTTGAGGAAGGGTTTAGGTTGGGGGCTAGGATCGCTATAGAGGTGCTGATATAGATGATGCATTGCAAAAGTGGACTATTTGCTGTATAATAGCATATAAAGGGAGGGGATAGCTGTGGCAATGAAAGCAATTACCGTTCGGGTTGATGAAAGCATCAAAGAAGAAGCTGACAAAATGCTCGAAGATATCGGCCTGAATATGACGACCTTTATTACATCAAGCCTTAAAGCGTTGGTGAGGGAAAAGAAAGTCCCGTTTGCTTTGGTGACCAAGGATTATTTGAGCGATCAGATCATCTTAAAAAAGTTGGCCGAAGCCGAAAAGGAAGCCGCTGACCCCAATACACAGTGGTTAAGCCATGATGAGGTGTTTGGGAAGCTACTTGACGAGCGACTTTCAAATGCTCTGCTGAATATCCCAAAGGTAAAACTTGAAGCAGACGAGAAAGGGAACGCTGTCATAGACAAAGAACAGCACCCGGAGCTTTTTGACTGGGCAGTGAATGGCTAGCGAAGCCGTTTGACATCTATATAGCCTATATTTCATGGGGCGATAGCGGGAAGTGCCGCCCGGTCTCGGTGCTTTTTGTGCATGAAAATAGAGCAACCGTTTTGGCGATTACAACGCAGTATCAAATTGTGTATTAAGGCGGCACCTCCGATTCGGGAGTGCCATTGTTTTTGCTCGAACGCAAGAAAGTGTTGACAATATATAACTAATTAGTTATAATAGTATTGGGCAGGAGGGATGCTCAACTTGTTTAAGGTGAAGTTTTACGAGGATAAGCAGGGCAACAAACCGATTGTCGAATATCTCTCGGCGCTGAGAAAGAAAGCGGCAACAAGCAAAAACGAACGTATAAAGCTGAAGAAGATTTCCGAATATATTGAAGTGTTAAAAGAACACGGAACCAGAGCCGGAGAGCCTTATGTAAAGCACATTGATGGTGATATATGGGAACTAAGACCCACCGATGACAGAATTTTTTTCTTCTACTGGAAAGATAACCTTTTTATATTACTTCACCACTTCGAGAAGTCCACACGAAAAACACCTCTGCGCGAAATTGAGCAGGCTAAGCGCAATATGGAAGATTTTATCGAGAGGAGCAATCTAAATGAAAAAGGGTAAGGAATACGTTGACTCCTTGACTGACTGGGATGATTTCAAAGGAACGCTAGGCTTGTCGCCAGATGATTGGGGCGAAATAGATTTGAAGGTGAAGATTGTCGGCGAGATTATCAACGCCCGTCAAGAAGTGAGCGTCACCCAAAAGGCATTAGAAAACCTTTGCGGGGTTAAGCAGCCTATGATTGCCAGGATTGAAAACGGCGACACCGATCCGCAGTTGGGCACGGTTCTCAAGCTTCTGCGGCCACTCGGAAAGACCTTGGCAGTGGTCGACATTCCGCCCGGAGAAAATGTAGCGCGCGGTTAGAGTAGAAATATGCGGGAGGGCTGCACATGGACTACCACCCCGAAGTTATACCAAAGCTGCCCGATTGTGGATGAACCGGTTGCGCTGTTTGCGAATCTGAAAAATGCAACCTAACGGAACAATTGAAAACAACCCCCGACTAGACGATTAAGCCTAGTCGGGGGTTTTATATTTTATAAAGGAGGACGACCATGCCAGATTATGCCAAGCTCTACCGCCATCTGTTCAATGCACTGACCGACGCCATTGCTCTATTGCAAAAGGCACATCAACAGGCCGAAGAGATGTACATAACAGCGCCAGACCCGGACATTCGGCAGCTAAATCCGAACACAAACACGAAAGGGGGACAAGAAGATGTCTAGCGTAGCGGCGACAGTAAAAGTCGTGGTGGCCTATTCGGACGATCAAAACCACCGCTTTTTAATCAAGCGAATTTGGGATGATTCCCGACCAAAGGCGGCAATCATCATGCTTTCGCCATCCCGCACAGCGGATGCAATCGCTATGGATATGACCAGTATGTTTGTGGTCAATAACTGCCATGCGCAAGGCTTCGGAAGCGTGAATATCATGAACATCTATTCCGGGATGGATGAAGGGTTCGAGAGTATGCCGGAAAACGACAAAACAATTGTTGATGTTTGCAATGACATGGATACAATTGTTCTGGCCTGGGGCAAAGGAGTAGCTCACAAAAAGAAGGTGGTCAAGCGCATTGAGGAAGTCTTAAAGCTGCTAAAGCCATTTGAAAAGAAGCTGGTCGAGATATCGGATGGGGAGGACGCTGGCTTCCATCCCTTGGGGAAGACCGTCCGTTTGAAGTGGCAGTTGGTTCCGGCCAAGTTAGGGAAGCCAGAGAAACCCGGAAAGTAAAGGCGTAGCGTCTCTTTGGATGCTGCGTCTTTCATCTTGTTTAGAAAGGGTGATGGTTTGGTTGTTAAGGTAGGTACAGTGGCTGACTTTGAGAGCGCCAAAGAACATTTGCCGCCTGTGGTGCGCGAAGAAGTTCATGGGATCGCTAAGATGCTCGATCAGGAGTATGGCGCTGGCCGGGAGATAGACACCGCTGATGGCGGGTATCTCCTTTGCATTGATTCGGTGGAGGATTTGAAAGAGGTGGCGTTACTCCAATCCACACCGGAGCAAGTGTACTACTTAGGGGCGGATGAGCGCTATATTAACGCGCTTTTTCTAACCCATAACGAGTTTGGGGTGAATGTAATCATCCCGGCTGAGATCGCCTCGGCTTGTCTGTTGGAAGGTGTCTAAATTAAAATAGGAGTTGATTTGCATGGGATATTTGATCCTTGGGCTGTGTGTCGCGGTTGTTACGTTGAGTTTGCTTGAAACCTTAGCTAAGGAGGCCGCAGCATGATTTTGGGATTGCTTGCAGCGGCTTCGGTTGCCGCGACAAAGCTTTTTTCTGATGGGATGTTGTTAGGGATTGCGGTCTACACCGCTGCCCGGACAGGGCGTAAGGGGAAGAGGCGCAGACGGTAAGCTGTTATACTTCGGTATCTGTTGGTGGAGCAGGGGGATTGATATTCCCCCTGCTTTCCTTTCGCCATGCCACCAACTTTTGCATAAAATCTTCAAACACTTTGCACCCTTGCCCTCTATAGTAAAAAACGATAGTATGTTCTGTCGGATAATGCAGGTCGATTATGATGTCTTCAAATGCTGCCTTAACTTTGTCGCCTAAATACCGGTTGCGAAACTTGTTGGTACGCAGTGTTGCCATCTTTACACTGTCGCAAAACTCCACCTTATCTTTCGGGGTGTAACTATAAAACGCCTTTGCCAGCCTATGGGTAGTAGTCTCTTGACCTTCACCATCACTTGTATTGATAGTGTAATAATACCCCCGTTCACCATCTTTGAGCTTCACAATCTTTTTCGCTTTGAGCATTTCCGATACTTCGCCTTGGCGAACGGTTACGTTACCCTCATGCTCTAGGCCGAGCTTGGTTGCTTCGGCTGCAATTTTCTTTTGATCGTTGTACTTTATACCGCTTTCAAGCACCAGCTTCACTAAATCGAATTTACTTGGGGCTGTATCACTGCGCATAAACTAAAGCCTCCCAGTTGTTCATAAAATATTTACATTTGCAAAAAATCGGTGAAAATTTACGATATATTGCGTTTTTGCAAAAAAGTAAAAACTTTCGAGCTAGGACATAGTCGGTCGAAGTTATTCAAAGTTAGATATATCGAAATTATACTATAGATATTGCTAAAAATCAATATGAATTTAACGATTGCCAATATGAGATGCGTCTGGTACAATGTTCACACGCCACTGATTATTTGGCAAACATTAAACGAAAGCGAGATCAAAAAATGGAAAAGACAAAAGAGGTTCAGGCTATAAAAAATGCTCTGGATGCCTTTGTGGTTATTGCCGCTGCTCAAGTAAACCGCAATGGTAAGTTGGGTATTAGCGTTGTCAACACAGAAACCAACGGGAAGCGCTTAAAGCTGACTTCGGGGTTGTATCGTGAGCTTGGAGAGCCGAAAACGCTCAGCTTTATGGCCAATGTGGAAACGGGTGAACTGGCACTTGCTGAAGAGCTTCCCGGTGCTGATACATACCCTTTCTCACAAAGTAAGTCTAGCTATATTGTTTACGCCGCTGGCATGGTTGTGGGCATTACACAAGCCTTTGGCCTTAACTTTGAAGAGCGCTCATCCCTTTCCTTTAACAACGTCCGGGTTGAGAGGGTGCAAGCGGCAGATGGGAGGGAGATTGCTGTCGGCTTTGTGAAATTGACTGAGCCTAAATAATCCCCCGTTGATCTCTCGGTGGCATTGTGGCGGGATCGCAAAATTCCGCCACTTGGCCACTGACCTTGTAATTATCGCATATCCAAAGGGTTTTTCACAGTGACAACGTAAGTGGCAAAACAAAAAAAGTGGCGAGCTTCGCCACTCAGCGAAAGGAGTATCGAAAAAATTCATGAATCCGACAAAAGTCCGAGAAGCACTAACAAACATGGCTCTATACCTAGTTGGCTTTGGGTTGCCCATCATTCCATTGAATGGGAAATTTCCGCTCATTAAAGAGTGGAACATCCGCACAACCACCACAGAAGAGGAGCTGCAAGAATGGCTTGCAAAATACCCGAACCGCAACTTTGGTCTTGTGCTTGGAAGCGTTAGCAACATCATCGCGATTGACGCAGATGGGGAATCGGGGAAGAAAATTCTTGAAGAATTGAGTGGTGGTGATCTACCCCCGACCGTTACTTACACCACCCCCAGCGGTGGCTTGCGGTATCTCTTTAGAATCCCGGAAGAACACAGAGGGAAGCGATTTCGTAAGTATACACAGGAGGGCGAAGGTGAACACCAAGAACTTTCACTCATGGGTGACGGTACACAAACTGTTCTCCCCTATTGCACCCACACTAACGGCGGCGTTTACGAGTTTCTATCCCCGGAAACAACGTTTAGAACAGTTGGCCTTGCAGATGCACCGGGCTGGATGGTCGAAAAGATGCTTGGCAACATTTTAACGGTTGCTCTTCCACCGAAGCCTGGTGCGGTTCTTCTTCCTACGTCGTCTACCGAACCGACGCCCGACCCCGACCAAGAGCAGGACTATCGCACCATCTCAGGTCACTTTTACCGTTGCCCAAAGCTAATGGAAAAGCTTGATCGACAGGTAGGAGAGGGGCTTCCAGAACCGGAATGGTACCTCATTTGCTGTGTTTTGATTAGTTTGGGATGGAAGTGGCTGGCTTCAATATTTTCTGCGCTGTCCGCAAAACACAACCAGCGAAGTATGGATCGAATTGAAGCGCTGGAGACAGCGGGGAAAAAGACAAGGTCGCCTTCTTGTGAATCGCTTGGCTGCGACAGAGATCAAATCAAGAGTTGTTTGGGATGGGTAAAGGAGTGGTCGGGGCGAATCACAAACACCCCCAAGCCTCAACTGATCGCCGCCAGAAACATCCCGTTTGGGTTTTATTACGATCAACACGGTAATTTTAAGGGTGTCAACGGCGATAAATTTGCCAGAGCGATCCGGGAAGAGGTTCCGGTGTTGATTCGGGATGAAAAAGCGATCTACACTTTCACCGGCGAAGTCTGGCAACTGCCAACCTTGCTCGACTTCAAAAAACAAATGTATTGGTTCTTTCAAAAATTTGAGCAAGACAAGTGGGTGTTGGATTGCGAGAAGGCCTACCTTGAAAGCCTCTTACGCCAAGCCAAAAGAGTTCCTGAGATTTCGAAAGAGTACATCAACCTCAAGAATGGTCTTTTTCACCTTCAAACGCAGGCGCTGATCCCCCACACCCCGGACATTTTTACTACCGTGCAAAGTCCGGTAAGCTATAACCCCAGTGCGGATTGCCCTTTGTTCTGGCAGTTTTTGATGGATTTGCTCATGGATGATGAGGAGATGGTCGCCCTCGTACAAGAGATTTTGGGCTACTGTTGTTTAAGCTACAGCACCGCCGCACATAAAATCTTTCTCTTTCATGGGGACGGCTCAAACGGCAAAAACGTTTTGGTTGACATCATGGTGGCGTTGGTGGGTGAAGGGTATGTTTCCACCGTGGCACTGAAAGACCTGAGCCGAAACTTTTCCCTTGCGCAGATTGTCGATAAAGTTCTCAATATCGCAACGGAAAACGAACTCAACAAGCCACTCGACACCCAAAATATCAAGGCTCTAGCTTCTGGCGACCTGATCCAAATTGAACCGAAGGGGCAGCCGCCATTCAACTACCGCCCGTTTGTAAAGTTGCTCTTTTGTGTGAACTCATTGCCCTATACCTCAGACCGGACGGGTGGCTTTGAACGTCGGCCAATCATCATTCCGTTTGAGCGAAAGTTTGTAGCCAACCCCAAACCCGACCGGGAAGATGAACGAAAAAAAGATCCGTTCATCTTGCAAAAACTTTTGCTTGAACTGGATGGCATCTTCAATTTTGCTTTTGAGGGATTGCTTCGCTTGGCTGCCAATGGGTACGAATTTTCCCACTGTGAGCGTGCTCAAAACGCTTTGTCGGAATACCGTCGCGACATTGACCCATACATCGAATTTCTTGAAGAGTGTGTGAGGGCTGTGCCCCCTTTGACAAATGGGGGAAAAAATACAAGCTCCCTTGACGCGAAAAGACTAAACGATACCTTTGTTGGCTGGTGTAGAGATAACAGACACGAGAAACTAGCAGGAACAATTCACCGGAACTTTATGAAGAACATTCGCACCAGCCTGACTAAGAAAGGCATACCCTTTGAAACTTATCCGAGCAATAGCAGAACTATGCTTCGGGGTATTGAGATTACCGCAGCAGGTCTTACCCACCAAAGAGCCTATGATGATGAACAGCTTGTGAAAAAACATGGGTCGTGGAAGTAATCGATACGTTACACCTAAGTTTATATGTAGACCCTATAGACAAAAACTAATAGATCACTTTTAATTTGAAAAAAACTAGAACCTTAGATGAGAATAGAACAGAAGAAGGACAAAGAAACGACAACAAGGAGGTTCGAGAAATGAACGATAAAGAAGCACGCAATGCCATTCTCACCTTGGATAACCTACCGGAACTTTTGAATGCAGAACAAGTCGCAAAATATTTGGATATTGCCTATGTAAACGCTCTAAAACTCGTTAAGCATGGCGGCATTCCACACATTAAGATCGGCAATCAATACCGTGTTCCAAAGAAGCGGTTCCAAGAATGGGTAGAATCTCAAATCATGAATTAAGCACAGGAAAAAATCGGGCAGGGAGCAAGAACCCCCTGCCCGACTTCTACCTAAAAATATGAAACGGGAGGGTTTGAACATGACCGGACACATTCGCAAACGAGAAAACAAAACCGGGACAACTTGGCAGATCATCATTGACAAAGGAGAAGACCCTAAAACCGGAAAGCGCAACCGAGAATCCATAACGATAAAAGGGACGAAGAAGGAAGCGGAAATAATTTTAAACGAGAAGCTTACCGAATACAATCGAGGAACGTATATCGAAAGATCAAAGCTTACTGTTGGGCAGCATTTGGCCGATTGGATGAAAACATATGCCGAGCCATCCCTAGCCCCCAATACTGTTCGGGGATATAAGGTGAACATTGACAAGCACACCCTGCCGCATATTGGGAATATTGAGTTGCAAAAGCTTACCCCGGTGCAAGTGCAGGATATGTACAAAAAGTTGGAGGCTGGGGGGCTTTGTCCCCGATCTGTGCAATATGTTCATGCTACTTTGAGAAAGGCGCTTGATCGAGCCTATAAGATGCGTCTGGTCAGCCTGAACGCTGCCGAGTTTGCCAGTCCACCCAAGCAGATCAAGCCAAAGGTTGAAGTCTACAACCAAACGGAAGTCCAGACGTTATTAGGGGCTGCAAAGGGGACAGATATGGAAGTCCCGGTCAATCTGGTGGTCAGCCTTGGGCTTCGCCGTGGGGAAGTGCTTGCCCTAAAGTGGGAGGACGTTGACTTCGCAAAAGGCACGGTCGCCATCAATCGCAGCCTGAGCAATGTGGGCGGGGAAACGTTCTTCGACACACCAAAAACAGCGGCTGGCATTCGTGCCCTCTCGCTGCCGGAAGCCCTTATCGCATTGCTCAAAGCCCACAAGGGGCGACAGGCGGAACCTAAGCTGCTGTTGGGGGAAGGGTATGAGAATAACGATCTCGTCTGCTGTAGGTTGGATGGGCAGATGATAAATCCGGGTAGCTTCTCTCATGCCTTTAGCGACTTCTTGGAGAGGAGTAAGCTTCGGCACATTCGCTTTCATGACCTGCGGCATACAAATGCTACGTTGATGTTGCAATATGGTGTTCCGGCAAAGGTGGCGTCGGCTCGATTGGGTCACGCGAATATTAAGATCACGCTGGATACATACACCCATGTTTTGCCCGAAATGCAGCAGGATGCAGCCGATAAACTCAACGAGGGGATATATGGGGTAGGGGGTGCGTGAAAGTGGCGTAAAAACGCTAATGGTGCGGTGTTTTGATGTTGTTGCAAACCCCCACAGCTATAGATGCCGTGGGGGTTTTTGTGTTAGTCGTCAGCAATGTTGCGAAATACGATAAGCTCACGTAGGATTCTTAGAAACGACTGCTTTTCTGCATCTGTCAACCGATCAAGAGCCTTTTGGATTGAAGCGTCGGTCGGGCTTACTGTTGCCTTTTCACTCGAATCTAAGCGGGGTGTCTGGGTAGGGGCGAAAAATTCAGCAAGGGTAATGCCCAGCACGTCACAAATCTTTTCGAGCTTTACGACTGTGACATTGCTCATGTTGCGCTCGACTTGTCCGTAATAGGTGGTCGTAACCTCTGCCCAATTCGCCAGTTGTTCTTGTGACAGAGACTTTTCTCGCCGCAATTGTAGCAGTCTGTTGCCAATGTCAAAATATTGCAAATAATCACCCTTGTTTATCATAAGGGGTTGTATACCTCAGCACAACATGATATAATTATGGTAATTATATTTGCCTGTTCAATATAGCGGAGTAGAGGCATCAAGTCGCTTAATGGGGGCGTTCACCGAATGAAGGGCAGAGTTAAGCATTACAACGAGCAAAAGAAGTTTGGGTTTATACTTGGGGAAGATGGTCTTGATAGATTCTTTCATATATCGGGGCTAAAGTCAATTGAACAACCATCGTTAGGTGCATTAGTCGAGTTTGTACCTTAAATACTATATTCATGACAATAAGGACAGCAAAAAGACTTTAATAAAGCGGGCTTATTGAACATGTAGGAGTGACGCCGCATGTCAGGTTTACATAACTTTGAGCTGGGTAGGGAGGCTCTTTTCCACAAGGTAGTGTTCAAAGGGTACGATTGCACCGAAGAGCTGCAAATGATAATCTGTAACTTAAACACGCACACTACGGCATTTTTAGAGGGGCTTTCGGCGCGAATGTTTGAGTTGCTTGCGCAGGGAAGTCAAAGCCGAATTATACAGTTTTTAGCTGAAAACGATCTGCAAGAACAGGACGTCAACGAGTTTATTCAAGAGCTAGTTGACCAAGAAGTGCTAAATGGAAAGACTGAGCAAATAGAAGGGGAACAACCACAGAAAGAAACGAGCGGCAATACGGATTATATAAATTTTTGTGAAGAAATTTATCAAAACGGCTACCTATTCAATATCCATATTGACATTACCAACCAGTGTAATCTTAGGTGTTGTCATTGCTACCACCCGTTTGAGGAATATACGCAAAACAAGCAGATTACGCTCAAAGATATAGAAGAAATCATTGACGAATCCTGTGATTTGGGAGCGTTCTCGGTAACATTTAGCGGTGGGGAGGCATTCTTGCGACCCGACATATTCCAGGCTCTGGAATACGCCACCCGAAAGAAAATGGTCATTAGCATTTTTACCAACGCCACATTGATTGATGGTCAGATGGTCGAAAAGCTAAAGCTATATAATATAGACAGAATTGGCGTTAGCCTTTATTCTACAGATCGGGATACGCACGATAGCATAACAACAGTTAGTGGCTCGTTCGATAAAACTGCGGGCGCAATACAAGCACTGACGAAGAGCGACCTTCAAGTTGAAATCCGCTGTATGCTCATGAAAGGCAATTTTAAGCGCTACAAAGAAATGATAACCACCGCTAAAGATTGGGGTTGTACACTTGCTTTTGACATTTCCATGGCGCCCAAGCTAAATGGTGATGATTCGCCGATGGATTTACTATTAACATCCGACCAATATAGGGAATTGTGTCTTGATACTGAATCTGTTTACTATGCGGATAAAGTGAATGGGATTAAGGTTGATGCCCCCCCTTGTAATGCTGGGCGATACGGATTGTATTACGATAGCGCGGGCAACATTCATCCATGTGTAGGGTTCCCCATTTTGCTTGGTACACATAAAGACAAGTTGCAAGAAATTTGGGAAAGCAACCCGGATTTAATCAAATGGCGCAAGATGAGGAACAGCGACTTTACTGGTTACGGAAAACATTCATACTGTCAACACTGCATAGAAATCTGTGCAGGAAATGCCCTGCTTGAGAACGGAGACTACACCCAATGCGAAAAGAAAGACTGCTTTAAGGCTCGTGTACGAGAATCGGCCTACAAACAATTGAAAGGAGGGTTGGCATGAAAAGGTTAAAAATTAAGAGTGTTATGAAGACTGTAGTAGTAGCTAAGGGATGTGGAAGAAACTGGGATAACCTTTGTGGAAAGAAAGAGTAAAGTGGACTCTTGTTGACAGTATGAATGGCTTCTGTAAAAGATACCGCCTTGTGACACAACCCACAGGCGGTATCTATATTAGCAACCAAACAGGAAGACCGACAAGAAAGGAAGGACGCAAAGTGTCAAAAGACTTTACTTCAAACGCTGGTAGAACTTTTGCGACTTTATTCAGTGGACAATCATCCGATCAGATAGGATCAATAAATGTCCGAAAGGTGCTAGAAAAAGACATTTTAGACTCGCAATCTCCCTCTATTATCGGATTTTTTCTTGATGCGAGTGATTCCCTAGGAGTTGATAGCACATATCAGAAGGCAGCATTGATGGCGGCGACCCGGCTCATTAATGATGTTAATACCGATAATGAAAGTAAAGCTTATCTACAAGGGCAGATAAGTGAAATTGCTGACAGGGATTCTGGCGAATTACAGGACGAGGCCAAGATAGCGCTGCTATCTTGGGCGACGGATTCAGATTTATCAGGAATTGCAATTGACGATTGCGAAAATTTTGAAATGCGTACTAAAGCCATAGAAAAGATAACAGATAAAGACGTCTTGCTTGACGTTGCTACGGATGCGGACGATAAGCAGATACGGCAAGCAGCAAAGGTACGCATTAAAGAGTTGCAATAATAGCAAAAGATGCCGAAGAAATAACACCGCCTTGTGGGCGTGAATCCACAAGGCGGTGTCTTTAACTTAATGTTGCTTGATCTTTTTTTACTCAGCTTCTGCAATCGTCTTAGTCAGCACTTCGCGCATTTTGTCTAGCAAAACCCTTATTTATACTCATTGACAATAGCCTCTAAATGCGAAAAGACTTCTTCCGGGGTATAGGACTTTGTCCCTGTCTCTCGCATTTGCTCAGCCTCCAATATTTTTTCACGCAAGTCAAGCATGGCCTCTTGTCGCTTAAAAGTGTCAATGCTCATAACAGCGAGACCACCTTCGCTCGCATTTTTGCTAAAGATTGTCTTGCGTCAACCGAATCACCACCATGAAGCGCAACTTCTAGCAGTTTACAGTCAATAAATGCCTTTTCCTCAGTGGCCATGTGAATGGGCTGATTGGCATAAAGCTCAACAAAAGCCTGTTAATTCTCACAGGTGCCAACGCTCATACTCACCAGGTCACCGACAACGATATAGACAGGCTCTTTGCTCTCGTGGCAAAATTTCGAAGTAAATAAAAATCCCGTTAAGCAATGTTTTTTATAATAAACTCCTGCCCTTTTGCCTTAAAATCGTCTAAACTTGTATACTGCTTGTGGACAGCATTTGTCAAAGCATCTCTGTCACGCTTACTGAGCGCATCCGGGTTTTCATGCACAGCGATGGAAATAGGATTTTGACTTTCCTTTTCCATACGCAAACAAAAAGCAGAAGCCCTTGAAGCGTGAAGGTCGGTCTTGATTCCCATTATATATACCGGGGAACTTGTGTTATCAAGTATGGCATAATCAGCTTCAAACCACGGTTCTTTTGTTGGCTTAAAGTTTCGCTCCACCCGTTTGAATTGTTTACCTAAATCATCAATGACAAAAGAACCAAAATATTCAAAGAACATGCTGGCTACATACTCTTTGCGAAGAATCTCCATATTACATACTTTTGTTATAGCCATTTGGTATCTAAGCAGATCATCAAAAAAGGTATTTGCAGAGGTATCGGTGATAAAATTTCCCGCAGAATCTTCAACGCCATTGTTAAGCAAAATCTTAGATAAAATGTTATTCTTATTTTCTGTATTGATGTCGAAACTATAAGAAAGCCTCATAAGTGTAGTGCCAAAATCGCATATTTGCAGACGGTCTTCATGCTCTCTCAAAAAGATATCTAATATATCGCCATCCTCGTGAAAAAATGGAGCAATTACCTGATATGAGCCGTTAGGAAGCGGTTCAAGTCTGATTTTATCTTGCATTGACCTAGCTATTGTTTGTGCTTCAATCATATCAAACACCCCCCAGTCTTAATTGACTGATTCTATGTTCCAAATCAGGAAAACAGTCTTTCCAGTCCTGAATTTGACAGTCATTTAAAAAAGCATGTAGCGCTTGGTCAAAAGTGATGTACTTGTCAGTTTCGATAGCATCTATAGAGTTTGATGTGCCATCAGTTAACTGGTGGTCATATAACATATGGATGTGATAGCTATTAAATGCGTCTTGATTGCCAATTTTATTTTTGTGATAGTCTTTCCCGTTGTATCTACAAACTATGATGTTCTTGTCCTCAAACTGGCACACAAGGCCAATAGAAAACAACGTGGGCAATTCGGTATTGTGTCGCATAAACACTTCAAACTTGTGGATACCGTCCAAAGAGGTACAAGAGAAGTCGTTTCGCATAACACTGTTGTTTCTTGGGTCTTGGTACATACTCTTTTTGGGCTTGCTTGTTATAACCTTTGGACAGCACAAGAGGGCGGTAACTGTATCTTTTGTCAAGCTAATCCCCCCAGTCGCTTTGATTTGTGAATAAGTGGCGTTCGTAAGCCATTTTAACATGCTGGGGAAAAAACGTCAATGTACTTAGCTATTTTAGTTGACAATTCAAGCGCGTTACCTATATAATACATCATAGAAAATACGCGCGGGGAAATCGCTTCTGGCGGCGACGCGGCGACGGAATGGATGCAGCTAATTACACACGACTTTAAGCCGTGTGCATCAAATGCAAAATGCTCACTGAATTCGATTCTAATAAAGTAAATTAAGATTGCATAATTGCAAAGACTTCCAAGCGACTGGAAATCGTGTGTGGGCTAATACCCCACCGAGGGTTCGAATCCCTCTCTCTCCGCCACCGGCGAGACGCCGGAGTCAATTCGCGTTCTCATGTATGTGAGGGCGCGTTTTGTTTGCGCTCGCGGCTATTTGTGCATCTAAAACGACTGAATCACACAGCAAAAAACCGCTCAACCATCAGGCTTAAGCGGTTTTTTCACACACAAGATAAGACTATAACATTTAAAACTTACCAAAAATTACAACAAATATTGACAATTCTCGCGCAAGGCGCTATACTTATCTCAAAGGCTCTGAAAGCAAGGAGCCGCATGGCCGCTGAGGGTGTTACTAGCACCAGCAGCGGGCAAAGGTGGAGACGATTAAGCACGACACCCTTGCACTTCCACGCGACCAAATCATTATACACCAAAAGTATAATGATCGCAAGTCGACGCATGGAAGTTTAAGCCGTATTTTGGCGCGCATTGGGGTGTAACCACCTCTATGCGCGTTTCTTATTTGGGGCTTTTGAACAGGCTTGGTGAAGCCGCTGTGCGGCTTCACCGGCCAATCAAAAGCGGAAAGGTTGAGGAGAAATGGCGGCTCAACAAATGGACGAGTTTGGCAGGGTTGTAATCCCCGAAGCCATAAGGGAATATCTTG
>WRBI01000018.1 GCA_009784625.1 Oscillospiraceae bacterium
ATTTATCTCCCTCCTTTTCACGCGCGCTCTTTAGGAGTGCTTTTTTGTATTCTATTTTACATTTTCCTATTTATCTCGCCTGCTTTTTCCTCCCAGCTCTTCTTTTTTTGCGCAAAATAACAAAATGTCGCAGAAAATAACGCAGAAAATGTGCAACATTTTAGCCCACGATATAGGGACAGAAGAATAAGGCCAATGATGTTATCAGTGATCACATATAGAATCGCCCACAAAAGCGACAAATACCCTTGTGGGCGACAGGTGCGTGTTAGTCTTTAACAGCCTGCGAGGTCAGCTGGTCGTGTGCGCGGTCAGCTATGCGAGCAAGGATAGCCTGTACCGTTTCGGATGTTGTGCCGCGGCAATAGTCATCACAAACTTTTATTCGGGTATTACTTATAAAGAAGTCCTTGACTACATATCCCCCAGTGGTCACTTGCAAGCCCCCCGGATTTATGACTTTTGTAAAGCGTATTATCGGACAGGAATGTCCTATCACATAAAGCTGCCGAGTGATTATCTTTGACTCTGACTTAAATGCAATTGCCTGAAATCAAAAAGCTGTAGCCATGTTTGGCATGAATGAATATGATATATTGGGTAAGTCATTTATATCCTTCTTTCTTAAATCACAAAAAAATCAGCTATTCGATGTGATTATGAATAAAATTGATTAATCATCAAAGAGCAGTGAGAGTAAGCTTTTCTCATATATATGTTGAGTAAATATAAGGAAGTGGGTATATGAAAAATTTAAAGTTTAATAAAGGGTTGTTAATCGGGTTCGCTTTAATTATCTTAGGGGCAGTAACCACAACCATAATCGGTGGATACAACATAATGGAAGTAAACAATCAGTATGTGTATGTACTTAATTACCCGCATGTCAGGTCGCGTATTTTAAGTGAGATAGAAGTCAATATGATGAACGCGCGCCGTTCTATGAACAGGGCGTCTATGTATGCGAATGACTTCGACGAATATGGAAATATAAGACAACATGAAATTGACGACCAGGCAAATTATGTCGACAATTTACAGCAAGAATCGGAATCTTTTTTTAGACAGTTAAGGGATTCTCTAATCGCCGATCCTATAATGGACTCTGCTGATATCTACATAAAAATGTATAGAGTTGACGCACTTGAGACGGCAATCATCCGATACTTCGGATATATCGATGATACGATAGCCGCCGCAAGAATTGGAGATACAAACGAAACAATAAGAATTGTGCGCGCGGGAATGACTACAGTCGAAGAAGCATATAAACACTTCGACTATTTGAAACAGATAACAACGGAGTATATGTACGAAATTAGCGCAGATTTAACCGGTATAGCTCAAAATACGATGTTTATATTGACGATCGTCGCTGTTATTGGTGTTACCGTAATCGTATTGCTTGTAGCTTATGTACACAAACTCACTACAGTAACGCTAAAACAAGAAAATAAGCAAATGAAGTTTATGTTCGATAATATGCCCGTTGTTGTGACGATCATAGACCACGACTTTAACATAATAGATTGCAACGATGAAGTGATAAAGAGGTTTGGTATTTCTGATAAACGTGAATACTTGAATGACTTTTTTGCCTTTTCCCCGGAATATCAAGAGGATGGCACTTCATCCGCAGAAAAGTCACGAAAACTTATTGAAGAGGCTTTCAAAGCAGGTACGACAGAATTTGACTGGCTGCACCAAAACAAAAACGGAAACCTCATCCCTGTAGAGGTGTATGGGCTTATCACTCGCTACAACGACAGTGATGTGCTTGTTGCCTACGCGATAGACACCACTCGTATAAAAGAAGCACAGGCGAAAGAGCGGGAAGCCAGCAGCCGCATGAAGCTCATGTTCGATGCCGCGCCGCTTTTGATCGAGCTTTGGAATAAGAATAACGAAATAACGGATTGTAACCTATTCGCCGCGTCTCACCTTAACATTAGGTCTGCGAATGAGTATATTGACAGAATGCAGGAATTTTTCCCTCAAATGCAGCCTGACGGCGCGTCTTCTTGGGAATACTGGGTGCAAAACCTTCAAAAAGTTTTCGAAGAAGGCTACCATACATTTGAAGTAAATATTGTAAGAGTGGATAATGGACTTCCCTGTATTCTTGAAACCATAGGGATTCTTACGGAAATAAATGGAGAGCCTATGGCGATTATGTATTCTACCGATATAACGCAAGCCAGACAAAGCCGCAGAGAAGCCGAAGAAGCTTCTGAGCGAACCAATCTTATGTATAGTGTTGCCCCGCTTTTGATTGAGTTCTGGAATGAGGATATGGAGCTAATCGACTGCAATCTTTTTTCCGCGAGAATTTTTGGGCTGCAGTCCAAAGAAGAATATATCAGTAAGTTCTATGAGTATAACCCGCCAACCCAGCCTGACGGAATTTCGTCATGGGAATACTGGACAGATAAGATAAAGAGCGCTTTCAAATACGGCTCCTGCGCCTTTGACATGGTTCTAAAAAACAAGGATGGAAACGCTATTTATACCGAAGTATTGGGTATGAGCGTGGAAATCAACGGCAAGCCTACTGTAATTACCTACTCCAGCGATGTTACACTGGCAAAAGAAAACATGGAACACCAGAAAAAAATGATTATAGCGGAAGAGAACAACCAGGCTAAAACACGCTTTTTAGCAAACATGAGCCACGAGATACGCACACCCCTTACGGCCGTATTGGGTATTTCAGAAATCCAATTGCAAAATCAACATTTAGATATGGAAGTAGAGGAGGCGTTCTTGAAAATTAACGATTCCGCAAGCATACTGCTTCAAATAATCAACGACATACTGGATATCTCAAAAATCGAAGCGGGCAAAATGGATTTAAAGATTGCCCGCTATGAAGTGGCCAGCCTTGTCACAGATACCGTACAACTTCATTTGGTTTTTTTGGGCAGTAAAAGCATCAGGTTTGAGGTGGAAGCGGACGAAAATATGCCGGCACATCTTTTGGGCGATGACTTGCGTTTGAAACAAATAGTAAACAATCTTCTTTCCAATGCTTTCAAATACACCAGAGAAGGCAAAGTGACCTTTGCCATGTGCTGTGAATATTTGAATGATGAGCGTTCAGACAATGCTTCTGTCAACTTGATCATGAAAGTAACGGATACAGGCAAGGGAATGACCAAACAGCAGCTAAAAGCGATTCGCGATGATTACGCCCGCTTTCATGAAGAAAGTGACCGATTTGTCCCCGGTACAGGCTTGGGTATGCCCATTGTATATAATATGGTTAGCCTTATGGAAGGCACCATAGATATCGAAAGCGAAGTTGGGGTGGGTACCACCGTTAGATTGCGCATCCCCCAAATAATATCTGGCACAGACAAACTTGGCCCCGAAACCGTTGAAAGCTTCCGCCATTTTGAAGAGGGCATTTTGGCGAACAGAAGGAAAGTGGGTTTTGAGCCGGAACCCATGCCATATGGCTCTGTACTTATTGTGGATGACGTAGACACCAACCTCTATGTAGCAAGGGGGATTTTAAAATTTTACGACTTGAATATTGAGACAGTCAACAGCGGTTTTAAAGCGGTTGAAAATATAAAGCAAGGTATGACATACGACATCATTTTCATGGATCATATGATGCCTGACCTTGATGGAATGGAAACCACCAAGCTCATACGCGAGCTTGGCTACAATGCGCCTATTGTAGCGCTTACCGACAACGCGCTGATTGGCCAGGCGGAGGAATTCATGAAAAACGGGTTTGACGCCTTTCTTTCAAAGCCTATACAAACTGTGCGTTTGAATTCTATACTCATTAAATTTATCCGTGATAAACAGCCCATTGAAGTGTTGGAAAAAGTAAGGGCGCAGGCCAAAGAAAACACAGCACAAGGATCAAGCGCGGCCATTGGTGAATTTTTAAACAACCCTGACCTTCTTCTCACAGCATACAAGGACTTTGCCCGCTCTCAAAGCAATGTCATGTCAGAGATGTTTCGCGCTGTACAGGCAAACGATATCAAAACCGCCCATCGCCTGGCACATACATTAAAAGGTTTGGCGGCGATCATAAAAGAGAAAAATCTCGTGAAGCTTGCGAGAATGGCAGAAGATTCGTTTCGGGCAGGAAATGTGCCGATGGAAATAGACGAGCTTAACCTGGAACTCGAAAAGGTGCTGGCTAAAATTGAAATATATTTGCGAGAGATACCTGTATCTAAAAATACGGTATCTGCCGCTGATCTTGACAAGACGGCGGTGGGAGCGCTCTTTGACAAAGCAGCGGAACTGCTTGTGACAAAACGCGGCGCGGTCATAAATATGACGGACGAACTCGCCGCTATACCCCAAACAGAGGGGCTGATTGCTTTAATAGAGGATTTGGCTTTTGAAGCCGCTTTGGAGCGTTTGAGTAAGTTGAGGAAAGATTTGGAGGTGTAGCGGTGAATGGACAGAGGAGTATCTTAATTATTGACGACACCCCCATGGAGCTAAAGGCTTTGAGCAAAATTTTATCGTCCAGTTACGATGTGATCATAGCCCAAAGCGGTGAGGAAGGGCTGACATTGGCGCATAAAAACAAAACTGACCTGGTTTTGCTTGATCTGAATATGCCCCGTTTGTCAGGGTTTGAAGTGCTGTCTAAGTTGAAATCAGACGAAAAGACCAAGGATATACCTGTCATCTTCATCACCGGCAGCGATTCGGATGACGACGAGCTGGAAGGGCTTTCTCTGGGCGCGGTTGATTTTATACGCAAACCCTTTGCTGACACGATTGTTCACATGCGTGTGGGCCTGCATATGGAACTGATTGAGCAGGCAAAAATTCGAGAGTTTGCTGAAAAGGAACGACTGGCAAATGAAGCCAAAAGCGATTTCCTTGCGAACATGAGCCACGAGATACGCACCCCTATGAACGCCATAATAGGAATATTGCGGATGGTGCAGCGGATGGATATGCCATCCATCCAACGCGAATACCTGGACAAAATAAATTTTTCCACAAAAACTTTACTGCGTATTGTGGACGATATTTTGGACTTTTCCAAATTAGAGGCCGGCATGATGGAGATCCAGGCAGTTCCGATCTGCCTGGAGGATATTATTCGCGGCGTCAGAGGCATGGCAGAGCATCAAGCGGAAGAAAAAGAATTAACGTTTTCTGTTGAATATGACCCTGCACTGACCGGCCAGTACTTGGGCGACCCCCTGCGGCTCACCCAGGTGTTGACCAACTTGTGCGCCAATGCTGTAAAGTTTACCGAAAAAGGGTCTGTAGTGATCGCTGTCAAACTGCAAGCGACAGGCAGTACAGACGCTGCTTTGCTTTTTTCGGTTTCAGATACAGGCATAGGCATAACCACAGAAGAACAGAAAAAGCTCTTTTCTGTGTTCAGCCAGGCCGATATTTCCGCTACCCGGCGTTATGGCGGCACAGGTTTGGGTTTGGCGCTGTGTAAAAAGCTGGTTCACCTTATGGGCGGAGACATTTGGTGCGAAAGTGAAATTGGCAAAGGCTCCACTTTTTCTTTTACAATCCGGCTTGGCACCGCTCCCGACGCACAGGGCAGTGATCCGAAAGCCGACACCCAAAACATGGAGGCGGAAGAAGCCGCGTTAAATCTGCTTAAGCCTTACGGCAAAAGCCGTATCCTGTTGGTGGAGGATAACCTTGTTAATCAGTTTGTGGCAGAAGAAATACTCAAGCAGGCCGGCTTAGCTGTAGACATCGCCAATAACGGCATAGAGGGTTTGGAAGCCTTAAATCAACAAGAGTATGACCTGGTACTTATGGATATACAGATGCCCAAAATGGACGGATTGACAGCGTCTAAGCGTATTAGGGAAAGAGACGAATTAAGCTGGATGCCGATCGTGGCGTTAACGGCCCACGTAATGGAAGAAGACCGCCGAAAGAGCTGCGAAGCGGGCATGAACGCGCACATTACCAAGCCTATAGATTGCGCAGTGTTGTACCGGTGTTTGTCGGAATGGTTGGGCAAGGGGCGAAAAGCCAAAGCGATGCATGTTTCTTTAGCAGATTTATAAAACCGGTATAAAAGGCTCTGTCAATAATAAGATGTCTTGAGGAAAAGTAAGCAGCAAATAGAGAGTCACCTGTACAGGTGACTCTCTATTTGCTGCTTACGGTGGAGCCGTGATTTTGCATGAAAAGGAGTGTCTTGGGATGTTGTTTATTGAAATAGACAAGTTCAAGATATTCAACGACACATATGGGCCGGCTAACGGCGACAAGTGGATTTTCACGCTTGCCGCCGTTTTGGTTATCGTAAAAACAATAGATAAGGTGGTTGAACAATTGCGGCATTGATGATAAAAGCAGTGAATAAACCTGTTATAATGAACTTTATTCCGTGCTTTAAAGGGCGGTGGAGCAGGTGGAACATTACTGCATGTATCTTCGAAAATCCAGACAAGACAACGAAGCCGAAGCCCGGGGAGAGGGCGAGACGCTTGCAAGGCATAAAAAGGCTTTGTTTGCACTCGCCCACCTTCAAAAACTGCGTGTCGGCGAGGTATATGAGGAGGTAGTATCCGGCGAAACCATAGCCGCCCGCCCGGAAATGCAGCGCCTTTTGCGGGATGTCGAAACAGGAAAATGGGCCGGCGTCCTTGTAATGGAAGTCGAGCGATTGGCCCGAGGCGATACATCAGACCAGGGAGCGGTTGCGAAAACTTTTCAGTATTCAGATACAAAAATTGTAACCCCCATGAAAACCTTTGACCCGCGGGACGAGTTCGATGAGGAATACTTTGAGTATTCGCTTTTTATGTCGCGCAGAGAATACAAAACAATCAATCGGCGTATGCAGCGTGGGCGGGCAGCCTCTATAAATGAGGGTAAATACGTCGCGAATCAGCCCCCATACGGGTATGTGCGCGTAAAACTTGAAAAACAAAAAGGCTGGACTTTGGAAGAACACCCACAGCAAGCCGAGGTTGTGCGAGCGATATTTGACTTATATACACATGGAGAACTGCAAGAAGATGGAAGTTACAAAAGGCTTGGCGCCGGCCTTATTGTCAAATGGCTAAACCGCATGGATATACCGGCTAAAAAGGGCGGAGTATGGGTTGCGGCGTCTGTGCGGGATATTTTGATAAATCCGGTTTATATTGGGAAAGTGCGCTGGAACTTTCGCCCGGCAGTTAAAAAGATGACAGGCGGGGAAATAAAGATTGAGCGCCCACGCTCAAAAACAGGTGATTGTGTTATTGTTGATGGCCTGCACAAGGGAATAGTAGATGAGGGGATATTCACGACAGCACAGGAATTTATGAAACACAGCCCCGCGCGCCCTGTCGGCGAACGCGGGGTTGTGAAGAATCCACTTAGCGGAATCGTCTATTGCGGCATGTGTGGGCGCAGTATGGTCAGGCGGGCATATCCAAATAATAATTGCGCGGATACTTTGATGTGTGTTATTCCCACATGTAAGAATGTGAGCGTCAAGCTGAGTTCTGTTGAAGAGCGGTTATTGGAGGCTTTGGAAACATGGCTGGGCGGGCATAAGTTGAAATTAGGGCCAGACAGCGGAAAGAAAAAAGCCGACAAAAGCAAGACGCAAATCGAGCTAAAACGCAAAGCGCTTGACAAGATTGAATCCGAGATTGAAACCCTCAAAAAACAACGGAGCAAAGCCCACGACCTCCTGGAACAAGGCGTGTATGATACCGACACCTTCCTTGATCGTACCAAAGAAATAGGGGAGCGCATACAAAAGGCAGAGGATAAGCGAAACGCCGCTCAGACAGAAGTACGTGAAGAGAGCCGAGCTGGTATCATACCGCGAGTCGAAAAACTCTTTGATGTTTATTGGAGCTTGCAATCTCCGGCAGCCAAAAACGATTTGCTCAAAGACATAGTTGAAAAAGTCACTTATATAAAAGAAAAAAGTGGGCGGTGGCATAACTCCCCTGACAATTTTGAGCTGACGGTATACCCGAAGCTGCCCATGTATGAGCGCAGTCAGTGATAACATCAGTATCCGCACGAACTCGGACATATGGAAATGATCTCAGCCATCGTCTATCAGTTAACCAGAGGCATGTGTATGGACGAGATCAAACGAGATGGTTTTGACGCATATTTTGTCGACCACACAAGCGGCATCTACCCGGTTTCGGCCGGGGGCATCCCTTTCAAGGTGGATTACCTAGCATCTAAGGGAGACATAATAACCGACCTGCATGAAGACCTTGCAGCAGAGCAAAAAGCCCGAACTACATATGACAACATCCTGCGCCTGGCCGACGACCCCGACGTCAAAGACGCCATCCGATTTTTGCGTGAGAGGGAAATCGTACACTACCAGCGCTTCGGCGAAGCGCTGCGAATTACCCAAGACCGGCTGGATTGCAAAAACTTTTACGCGTTCAATCCCGGTTTTGACAAAGCGCAGGCCGCACAGGTCATGGCGGGGAAGTAATCATTTCGTCGTCGCGAACACACAAACCCCACCGGTTTCATTCCGGTGGGGTTTGATGCGTGGCGCATTGCGAATAGTTTCTTATTACTCAGTGGCTTCCTTACATAAAAGCTGGGTATCCTGCGCTTGCTTAAAGGCAATTCGCACACTCTCTCTTATCTTCCTTCCTCTCTTTCTGCTCACATGAAAAAGATATTTTTGAAAAAGTCTTGTATCTGCTTAAGCTGATAATAGGGGCGGAAAATCTCTTCGCGTCATCTTGCCTGTAGTTATACATCTTAACGTCGACTGAAAGATTTATATTTAAACGTTTTTCGACAACATAATTAACACTCACCCCCCCCGCCGCGAAAATACGGTGGGGGTTCCCGCGTCTGGTATTTCTCTGCAACTTATGCTACAATAACCAAAAACAACTGAGGGGTCTGGGTATGTCCAATTACATGAGCGCGATGACAAAATCGGGGGATGCGATCCTGTATCTGATCGACTCCACCGACATTGTGGCCCGCGCTGAACAGATACACAAAACATCGGCTGCGGTTACCGCGGCCCTTGGCCGGCTGCTGACCGCGGCCTCACTGATGGGGTGCAGGCTGAAAAACGAAGAAAGCTCACTCACCATCCAACTCAAAGGGGATGGCCCGGTCGGGTCAGTTCTGGCGGTGGCGGCCCCTACCGGAGACGTGCGCGGATATGTTGAAAATCCTGTGGTCGAGCTTCCGCTCAATGAGCATGGCAAGTTGGATGTAGCCGGAGTTGTGGGCAATCAGGGATACTTGCACGTAATGCGGGACTTCGGTTTTGGCCAGCCCTATATCGGCAATACCCCAATCGTGTCAGGTGAGATTGCCGAAGACATCACCCATTACTACGCGGCCAGCGAGCAGATTCCAACCGTCTGCGCACTCGGTGTGCTGGTCAATACCGACCTGACTGTCCTTAAAGCGGGTGGTTTCATACTCCAACTGCTGCCCGGTGCGGGGGATGACGTAATCGAGCGGGTGGAGAAAAACATAGGCGTCATCCCGTCGATCACCGAAATTCTCAGTGATGGCAAGACATTGGACGAGATAGCGGGCGATTTGCTTTCGGGTTTTGAATACGAGGTGCTTGAGCGGCGCGCGCCCGGTTATAAGTGTGACTGTACCCGGGAGCGGGTCGAGCGCGCACTGATCACTTTGGGCACAGATGAGCTAAGCGCTATGGCCGACGAGGAACCGGTAACACAGGTGACCTGTCACTTTTGCCCCAAGATATACCGCTTTAACCCGGGTGAATTGCGTGAGCTAGCCAAACAAAGAGAGGGCTAGTGCCAAGTGCAAAAAACGCGTGATAAGTCTTGCTTTTCGTTCCCGCCATTGGGTGGGGGAGAAAACGTTTAGTGGCTTTAGCAACAAAAAAACCGGCCACAGCGGCGAAGCCGCGCGGCCGGGCGGCTTTACACTTTACGCAAACGCAAACAGTCCGATTGTTCGGACTTATTCGAGTAGAAAAGCAAGTATAAAGCCGGAAATATTTTTGACAGCGGCCATATGATTTATGCGTTATAGCAGATACGCCATAGAAATTTTACAAGTTGCATAATCGGCGCAAGTGCGGCAAGACTAACTTTGCTTGAATCTTTGCGCATTTTTTGCGTCAGCGAAGTTTGCGCACAGGTTAAAAGCGAATCGGCGCACCGCTTTCTCATTTATCGGCCGACCGGACTTAGCGGCCAAGTGGGAAGGCAATCACCTTACTAAAGGAGTGAACTCTTGTGCTGGATAGAATTGCACTTTTCTTTGTCATTGTAGGCGCGCTTAACTGGGGGATGGTCGGGCTGTTTCAGTTTGACACCGTCGCCTGGCTGTTCGGCGGAACAGCAGCCATACTCAGCCGGGTAGTCTACACCCTGATCGCGTTAGGCGGTATTTGGGCCATCTCACTGCTCTTTCGAGAAAGAGAGCGGGATAGCGTCCGCGACTAATAGACCCGCGCAAAACCAAACGGGAGGCCTAGGCCTCCCGTTTGGTTTTGACTTGGCATACCGGAGACACGCTGTCGCCGCGTCACCGAACACCCATCAGCACTCTAAAGTGACCATGTTCTTTCCGGATTCTTTCGCTTTTTGATATGCGTTATATGTATTGCTGGTAAAGCTGGCCAGTTCTTCTTTCGAATCCGGCGTACGGATATTTACACCAACATATGCTGATAGGCCTTTGCCAAAGGTATCCATGTTTTCTATCTCTGAGAGAATCCTTTCGGCAACAATCATTGCGCCTTTGTATTCGGTGATTGGCAGCAATGCGGCGAATTCGTTGTCGCTCCAGCGCGCTGTAAAGTCGGTGGAACGCTTAATTGAATGATCAAGCGTCTTAGCGATTGCCTTGTATATATTATTTCTCAGCTGCTTATTGTTGCCGGTTTCTTGATCTTCGAAACCATCTACGCCAAAAATTAACAGGCTGAGCGATGACTTTTCCCTGACCGCCCTGTTCCATTCCAGCATAATGCGGTTGTCAAAGCCATATCGATTCGACAATCCCGTCAGATCATCTTTCATGCTAAAGGCCGCTATCTCTAAAACACTGTCGGCGGTGGCCATATAGCCATCGAGAAATTGTTCGTCTGTGCTGACGGGTTCATTACTGCCGCTCTCAAGCTGGGCAATCATAACTTTTACGCTGTCAATATATTTTTGCATAACGCTTACAAAATTCTTTATATCCGATATATCCATGGTGGCGGGCGGCCCGGCCTGGCTGCCGCTTGTATCGTCATCATGTGCGCCGCCAAGTTGTTTGTCCATTTCCTTTCTTTGCATCCTCTCAACGGTTTCCCTTAAAAGGTCCCCAATCATGCCCTGTACGCTTTGCATGATATCGTTTTGTTCAGATGGTGTTTGTGCAGGGACTTTTTCACTCATTGATTTTGCCTCCCGTTTTTTATTATTTTGGCCGGTGCGCGGTGCAGGGCGGATTGCTTATAAAACAAGCAGGCCTGTGGCGAAAATCACCATAGGCCTACGACTTTTTACAACTTACATGCGCGCTGATCTATCACTGTCATCAACCTTATTGTGCGTTTTCATCTTTGAGCTTTTTGATCGCTGTTCCTACACAAGCCGCCAGTAGGGACGCGAGAATCAAGCCGGTGGCCATGAAGTCTGCTGTGTTGGCCAGCCCGGTACCGGGCATAGCACCCAGCGGAACCCCATCGTCATCAATGATAACATAGTCGAAGTCATCGAAAGATGCCAGTGGAACTGCGGCGTCGTCAATCATTACGAGATCGTTGAATGCTGCGAATGCTGCCAGAGGAACTGCGGCATCGTCGATGGTTACGAGACCAGGGCCAGGGCCAATCGGAGCCATCGGGGTGGGCGGGCCGCTCGAGCCGCTGCCACCGCCGCCGAAGCCGCCGCCAACGCCGGTATCACCATCTTCGGGCGGTGTGGGTGGCGTAGGTGGTGTGGGTGGTGTGGGAGGAGCCGGATCCAGCTCCGGTACGAACCATTCTGTGTAATAACTGCTCTCAACTTGATCGGGAAACTCAGCTGCTGTCACCGGAGCACCAGGGTTCGGTGCTTCACGGGTTGATTCAAACTCAAGCTCGGGAATATATCCGGGCGGTGTCAAATCTGTATCGCCCTCACCATCTTCGCTGGGCGGCATAGTAACAGAATTTTGTCTAAGCCGTACACCGTTAATCGACTGTGAACCTACGCCGTGTTGATCAACAATGTCAAGAACACCTTCGGAGTGGATGGTAAATACTGCGCTGTGGATGCTGGTATTTCCTTGAGAACCGTATTGGAAGAACAGTTGAATTTCCATTCCGGCAGGCACATTGCCTGTTGCGTGAAGCTGCCATGTTCCGTGGTTGTCTGTGGTGACAAACACATGGAAAGCCGCGTTCGGTCCGCCTGCTACTGTTAATTGGCCGTTGTTGCTGTGTATTTGGCTGGTCCAGCCGGAACCCCAACCATTTCGGAAAGGTACTGGGTCAGTGCTGGTTATGCCTTCGCCGCCTTCGCTACCGCCACCGCTTTCCTCGTCTTCACCGCCGCCTTCGCCAGGTGCGTAGCTTTCAATCGCGTCGATAAGGTCCTGTCTGGCGAGTTCGTATTCTTCTCTCAAGTCTGCCAAGCCTTCAACGGCTTCTACCAGATCGTCTCTGGCCTCTACATAGTCGTTCCAAGCTTCTTCGAGCCGGTCTGCTGCGGTCATACCGGCTGCGTCCTGTGCATTCAATGCGGCAACCGCGGCTTCCAATTCGTCTTTCGCGTTCTCATAAGCGCTTCTCGCGACGGCATATTCGTTGTTGCGGAAATCTTGATACGCATCCCGTGCATTATCTGCGGCAGTTTCCCTCGCTTGAAGCTCAGCGTTGTCGACGCCCTCAGTGCCGCTAAAGGTTGTTAAAGCATTGTAAGCATCCTCAAGTTCCTGTTTCAACTCTTTAAGTTGATCGCGGACGGCGGCGTATTCTGCATTCTCGAGTTTATACGCGTCGCGGGCAGTTTCATAGTCGCTCCAAAGGCCATCAAACTCTTCCTGAGCATCATTCAGGGCTTCTTCAGCAGCTTCGTACTGATCCCGGAGGCCGCCCTCTTCTTCAATGGGTTCTCTGGCTTCCAGGTACTCGTCGCGTGCGCTTTCATAAGCTTCGCGCGCATCGTCAACGGTTTCCGGAACCGGGCGGTCTTCCGGTCTTTCACGTACACTTTCGCTGGTGCTTTCGATGCTGTCACTGCTTGGGCTCGGGCTGTTATCTCTTTCTACCGGTGTGTTATCTCTTTCGTAATCGGCCATTTGGAGTAACCCCCTAAAGTAAATGTAATGTTCCACATTTATTATGAAGTTGGGGTTCTTCGTTTTCAGCCTCTCTTGTTCTGGAGTTGGGGTCCTCCGTTTTCAGCCGCATTGCTTTCGCGCAATGTGGTTAAGCGCCTTTTAATAAAGAGTAAGGTCTCGTCGTTTTGACTTACTTCACGACCATCAGAAAGGTGGAATTTATCACGCCCGGGCTCGTCTGGGAATCTACTCCAACCGGTGTGATGGTCAAGATAGCCATATGTTCCCCGGCCGGCGGTAGGCTGGACAGCCTGATGTTTCCGGTGGACATACCCGGTGCGATTTCCTCTGACGTGTAAACGATTTGGCCGGTGTCTTTAAGAACAATCTGGAACACAAGGTAATGTGCGTTGGCGTTGGGGTTTATTATACCGGTCTCGGTGTCTGTCTCACCCACAGGAACGATCAGGGTGCCAAAGACCGGTACGGTTATCAGCGTGCTTTCATTTGGCAGTCCGGTAGGGGCAAACGCTGCAAGAGGGATCGGCGCTTCGTCAATTATGATATACCCGCCGTTCCCCGACAATGCGCCTGAAAAGTACACGGAAACGAAAATGCCAAAACACGCTGCGCAAGCGCTAAAGGTTGTGACTATTTTCAGCTTGGCCCGCCGGCTTTTCGCCTGGGCTTCAAGCTCTTCGGCGTGCCTTAGAGCCATTCCCGCGACTTTATTTGCGTCGTACAATGCAATCCCCCCCTTTCACCTGTTTTCTCTTACACCATGTTAGTGTCTCTCAAATCGAAAAAGTCGCACCATTTCCAAAATTTTATATCAGCCGAATATACCCTTTGCTTTCGAGGTTCTTTTTCAGCGCCGCTTTCGCCCTGTATGCCAGATGCTTGATCTGTGTATCGCTTTTGTTCATGACCTGCGCGGCCTGTTTATAGCTCATGTCCTCAAAGTATAGAAGGACCAGAACGGCGTGATACTCTTTTTTCAGCTCCTGCATGGCTTTTTGCAGATATTGTCTGGTTTCTTCCCTTTCCAAAGCGCCGTACAGGGTTTGATCGTCGTCGATTGGTATGGCTGTGGCATCCTCAAACGAAAGATGCTGCTCGCGCCCGCGCTTTTTGATATGCCGCATAGTTAAATTCTTGCCAATCGAGAACAAATATGTTTTGAAAGATGACTTGCCCTCATATTTTTTGCGGTTGAGCGCAAGCTGGGCAAATGTCTCTATGGTCAGGTGCTCTGTCTCGTGGTGGTCTCGGACAGTACCATATATAAAGCGGGACAGCTCATCTTCGTACAACAACACAAGCTCTTCAAAAGCTTTGTTGTCACCGTTGGCGAAGCGGTGATAGAGCTCTTCACCTGCCAGCCCTTGTGTTGCGTTAGATTCCAATCTCATCATTCCTCGCGCCTACGCTGCTCCTTCGTGGAATAAATGACCTGCGCCTGTGAACGACTGCCGCAAAACAAATCACAATGGCAACTTTATGTTTTGCCAAAAAATTCTTACATATTATAGTTCAAAAGCAATCATATCATTTTCAGCGGGCCATTTAAAGTGTTTGTGAGAAGTGTGTGAGAATCGCCACAATTCTCATGGATATTGTGAGTGAAAACAAGTTTGTCAAAGCCGAAAGCCGGGGCGTCATTCACAGGGCTCAAAGCGGTACCCCTTGCCGCGTACCGAAGTAATCGAACACCCTGAACCGGCAAGCTGGATGCGAATTTCCGATATGGCGCTTCTCAAAGCATGGCTGTTCCCCACCAAAGGCTGTTCCCATATGGTTTCATAAAGGCTGTCATATGTGAGTGTTTCGTTTTTATGCCGCGCGAGCAGCAAAAGCAGCCCCACCTGCTTTTGCGAAAGCCCCAGGACATTGCCGTCTATCGCTGCGCTGCGGGCAGTGTTGTTTAAGGCCAGGCTGCCGAAGGTCAACACTTCCTGTGAGCGCTCGGCGGCCTCTACCGCCATCCGCACCCGCTCTTCTTCCCGCTGTTTGCCGCGGAGCATGACCTCTATCCGCATTAAGAACTCATCGTAATCGTATGGTTTTGCCAGATAGTCATTGGCGCCCAGCCGCAGCCCCTCCACCTTGTCCCTGGGAGTGCCCAGAGCGGTGAGCAGCAGGATGGGCATTTCGCAGCCGCCATCGCGCAGCTCTGTCATAAAGTCAAGGCCGCTGCCGTCAGGCAGCATAATATCCAAAACAATGATATCGGGCAACAACAAGGCAATCTGCTCCCTTGCCTGAGAAAGGTCCATCGCGACAGCCACATTGTAGCCGCGCTCGGTTAAGATATACTTGTTGGCGTCTTGAATGTCTGCATCATCCTCTATAAGGAGAATGTTATACATCGGTGTTGACCTCACTTTCTTCGGTGTCTTTCAAAGGCACACTTTCTTGGTCGGACGAGCGGTTCATGGTATTGTCATGCATGTGCGCCACCTGCATGACAACGCCTTGCGCTTTCTTTAGCGAGTCAATTATGATCTCATCCTGGCCGCCGTTTTTCTTATAGCGATGTGCTGCCCTTTGTACATGGACGGATATTACGGTCAAAGGCGTTTTGGTGTCGTGGCTTAAATCTGTAAAGTATGTGCTCCGCATCTGTAAAAGACTTTCTTTGGTGGCGTTTTCAGCGGCGAGCCGTTTTTCTTTATCCTGCAAATCCGTCATCTTTCGCATGGTGGTAATGAAAATGGCGGCAGCCTGACAGAACAAAAACGAAATGGCGCCAATTCTTGCGAAGTTCGCCCCTTCAAATGGCGGAAGCAAAAGGCCAAAGCCGGGTACGTTGATGTTCAGGTAGGTGAAAATATCTCTGACGGATGCATAGCCCACAATGATAACCCCGGCGACAAAGATGGTCTGTAATACATCCGGATCGCGAAGTTTTCTGATCATGGCGGCAATTCCATACGTAACGGCCACCGCGGCCATGCCCATACAAATCCATAAGGCATGGCTCAATATGAATCCGATGTCGGCAAACATAAAGTAGACTGTCCAGGCTGAAAACAGAGTCACCATGCTGCGCAAATAATATTTGTGAAAGATCCCGGGAAACATGTCGGCTATAATGGCGAATACCAAAGCGGGGGTGACCGGTGTGATAATGGTCATCAGCCGGAATCTGAGCGGGTCGGTCAGCCAGGGAGCGATGGATACAAACACCCTTGCGCCCATTGCCCCTGTGTAAAGAAACCAGGCAAAGCAGAGCAGCGAAAACAAGACCGCGGGCCGAAACTTATACAAAAGCAAAAACAGCAGCAGAGAAACAACCGCAAGAGAAAGCAGAATGCCAAGAATGATGCTTGTGTTGAGCTCTACCCTTCGAATCGCGTTGCCGATATAGTATTCGTCAATCGCCCCGCCCCTATAAACGCCATGTACATGATATATAAAATTAGACTGCTGATGTACAATCTCAATCACGCCGTCTGACGGCTTGGCTGTAAAGGTAAAAGCAGGGGAAAACAGGCCGCCAAGCCCGTCTTCCGAATTCCCCACATCCCGCAGCCACTCTCCGTTGACGTAAATTCTGTCCGCGGGTCCTGTGCTTATCCGGGTGATCGCGTAGTACTCGTCATAGGGAACCAATATGCGCACCCGGACAGTGGCGGGGGCGCTTGGTAGGCGCGGGTATACGAGTGCGGCCTCATCTTCGCGCTGTGCAAATTCTTCCGGGGTCAACAGCGGGCTGTGTATGGTTTCCACACGGCCATACAGGCTGGCAACGGCATTGGTAAAATTAAACTCCCGCAAATCCCATTTTCCGCTGCTGCTGTATACAGAAGAGAATTGATCTTCCGGCAGCCCCTGCCACAGAGAAAGCGTTAACAGCAAAATCAGGGGCAGGGACAGGTAGGGTATCAACGGTTTAAGCTTTTGGTTCATAGGGCAGCCTCCGCAGAGATGTTGCTCTCGTTGTCTTTGGTTTATTCACAGCGCTTACCATTATAGATGTATGTTTAACATTTTACACTACATTGCGATAAAGTCAAATCAACATTGCGAAAAGTTATATTGACCGGATGACCGGTTCGCAGTATTTTGTATAAACATGGCGAAGATAAAGACGACAAGTGTAAAGACGAAGATCAAAGCAATGGCGACGAGGACTACTGCGGCGACCAAAACGGTCCGGAAGGTACCGCACCTGGCAACAACGACGGCAACGGCTCTTCCGGCGGCGGTGGTAACAGCCAGGGCGGCGGTAACGGACAAGGCAACGGACAAGGCGGCAACAACAACCAACAGTAGTCAAGTAACCGTACAATCATAAGTCATAATAAAACCCGATATAACGAGGAACTTTCGCCTCGTTATATCGGATTTTTTAAACGCGTGACTTTGACCACCATGCTATGTATATTATATGATGGTCGGGTGTCTCTTCCGGTTACTCGGCGCCCAGTCCAAAGCTGATTGAAAGGGCACGGTTGATTTCGTTCATTGAAACTTCGTCCAGCCGCCCCATCCGCTCCTTTAGCCGCTTTTTGTCGATGGTGCGTATCTGCTCCAACAAAACGACCGAATCGCGTGAAAGCCCACAATCGACCGATGGCAGAGAGATGTGCGTGGGCAGCCGGGATTTCTCTTTCTGGCTGGTGATAGCGGCGGCGATCACGGTCGGGCTGAACTTGTTGCCAACATCGTTTTGGACAATGAGAACCGGCCGGATCCCGCCCTGCTCCGAACCGACAACAGGGGAAAGATCGGCGTAGTATATATCTCCTCTTTTCACAGTCATTTGAGATCACGCTCCGCTTGCTATGTTCACCGTTCGGCGTCAAAAATAGTCTTGCCCAATCTGAGGTAGGATAAACAGACCTCAAACCATTTTATTGCAAGCGGTATAAATTCGCCATAAAACGCGCAAAAACCCCCTCCCGCGAAAGGAGGGGGCAAGGTCAAAATCAAGGCAAAAAGGCAAAATTCTCGAAGACTAATTCAACGCCTGAGCGCACAAGCAAAAGTTTGGTAGGCACGCCGCTTTCCTCGTTCAGATAGAGCAGGACACTTTCGCCGTCGAATTCATCCGCCAGCTGCCACACACCATTTTGAAGGGTGGGCAGTGGCCGGTGCGCGTCCGGGATGAGCAGCGCGGAAAGCGCGCCCGCCGCTCGGGGGAGCGGGGAAGTGCGGGTAGCCCCAAACGGGTCAAGGTGAAAGGCAAGCCCCCTATAGCTCAGCCCGACCATCCCTTCCCCAAGGGTGTAGGTAAAACCGGCCAGCCGTTCGGGATAAAGAAGCTCGACGGTCAAGTTCAGCGGGTCAGGCCGGTCAATCCGCACCCGCAAATCCATCTCACCCGTCCGCACGCTCGCCTCGGTTCGGTAAAACTGAGAAAGGCCATCCAAAAGATTTTGCGCCCGCCCCTCATCTGTAAAAGGCAAAGCCGCGCACCCGCTTAGCGCAAAAGCCAACAAGACAGCAGCCATCAAAGTACAGATATGTCGCAAGTGAAGCCCCCTTTTTTCAGTTGACAGTTGACAGTGGACAGTTGACAGTGAAGGAGTCCGCTGCGCGGACAATATTTAGATCATCGCGAAGCGACACCATAACTTTCAACTTTCAATTGTCAACTTTCAACTGTTCATCGCCCGTGTTCCAAAAAGATGCCGGCTAAGTCGTCGAGGATCTCATGGGGCAGCATGGCTGTCTGTGAGCGGCGTTTGGCTGTGCGGTCGGCCGCCATCCCGTGCAGGAACGCCCCGCACGCGGCGGCGTCTACCAGGTCAAGCCCCTGAGCGATTAAGGCGGCGATTATTCCGGTTAAGACGTCACCGCTGCCGCCTTTGGCAAGACCGGGGTTTCCGGTCTTGTTTTTAATCAGCTGGCCGTCCGGGGTGACGATCAGCGTCTCCTGCCCTTTTAAAAGCAGGATAACGCCGTGTTTGGCCGCGAAAGCCAAAGCGACGCCTGCCCGGTCAGCCTGCACTTCTTCGACGGTGGTCCCGCACAACCTGGCCATTTCCCCCGGGTGCGGGGTGAGGACAACCGGCGACTTCGCCTCATCTAATAGATGTATATTCCCGGACAGCGCGTTTATGCCGTCCGCGTCCAGCAAAATCGGGCAGCTGACCTGCTTGAGCACAGACTCAAGCAGGCGGGCGGTGTGCAGATTGTTCTCAAGCCCACAGCCGAAAGAGACGGCGCTCGCCGTTTGAAGCGCATCGGTGAGCTCAATGATGGGTGACATCCCGTCGATGGTGCCGATGTCGTTTGCGTCCATGGGCAGGAAAGTGGCCTCGGGTACCGAAACAGCCGCACAGGCGCAGACCGCCTCAGTGGAGGCGAGGGTAACCAGCCCTGCTCCACAGCGCAGCGCGCCCAGCGTTGAGAGCACCGCTGCCCCCCGGTAACGCGCGCTGCCCGCGATGTTGACTACCCGGCCAAAGTCGCCCTTATGTGCGTCCGGCCGGCGGGGCGGCAAGAGCGCAAAAACATCGGCGACGGTCATCGCGCCTAATCTGGGCGGCGGTGGCGGCGGCGCATCGTTTTCTTCTTCGTCCCTTTGGGGCGGCTGGGGCTGTCTGGCTTCGTCGGGGATTCCGATATCCAAGACTTCGATTGTCCCGCAGTGCGGCAATGACTGCTCGGCCACGTGACAGGGCTTGAGCGAATCAAAAACCAGGGTGTAATCGGCTTTGACCGCGCCATCGGCAACTTTGCCGCTGTCACATTCGACCCCGGTTGGAATATCCAACGCCAGCACGGCGGCGGCCGCGGCGTTAATCAGGGCGCAGGCGCGCTTATCTTTCTCCCGCAACTGACCCAAAAACCCGGTCCCGCAGATGGCGTCTACCACAAGATCGGCCTGCGCCAGCCAGCCGGGCAGTTTTTGTTCAGCCGCGTCAAAAGCCAGAATCGGCACGCCCATTGCGTCCAGCTGTTCGTACATGGCCAGCGCTTCCCGGCCGGCCGGCTTGCCCGCCATTAAAATAACCAGCGCGTTTGCCCGGCCCTCGGCCAGCTTGCGGGCGACTACAAAGCCGTCCCCGCCGTTATTGCCCTTCCCGCAGAAGATGACGCAGTTTCGGCGCTCGATTTTAAAGTTGCGCTTTACAAAGGCGGCCGCCGCGCTGCCCGCGTTTTCCATCAGCCGCATAAAACTCAGCCCAAAGTCAAGGGAGCGACCCTCGATTTCTTTCATCTCGCTGCCGGTGACCACTTTCACAGATGGCGACCCCCTTGTAATTTTTAGGAACTAGGAAACAGAAAATAGTAGAGCGAACGGCAGGGGAACGATCACGATCCCCTATACCCGATTACTTGGGCGAGCGCGTATTTTTTGTCGTGAGAAATGCTGACGTCGAAAGTCAGACCGCTGTCATCGGCCAGCTCTTTTGCCTTGCCCGAAAAAACAAGGTAGGGCCGGCCGCTCTCTTCCCGCAGCAGCTCGATTTCACACAGCTCAAAAAACCGCAGGCCGGTGCCGAGCGCCTTGGCGAACGCCTCTTTTGCGCAAAAACCCGCCGCTACCGACGCGGGCGGGAATCCACGGCTCTCAAGGTAGGCAAGCTCCTGTGCGCCAAAGTAGCGGGTCAAGAACCGCGGGTTCTCGATGGCCCTTGCCATCCGCTTTATTTCAAGATGATCAATACCCACCCGCAAAATCATAAAAAGCTCCCTGATCACTGTTAGAATGGCGCGACAAAAGGCAAAGGGCAAAAAATTGTCGCCGGTGTCGCCGCCTATATTAATTTTATCAGATTGAGCGGGAAAAAGCTAGCTAAGCCGGCCGAAATTTGGTTAAAAATTGTGGAAAATGCCGCTCTTTGCGAGAGCCACTGTGTCCGGTTTGTGTGTATAAGCGGCGGGAAAGCAGTATTCACATTTTATTAACGAAGTGCCGTGCGATTTGTAGTACAATGATACGCGTAAAAGATCGGCCGGTCAGGTTGAACAGAGTGGTGTAAGAAAGGGCATGAATGTAGTTTGTTTGGATATGTAAGACCGTATAAGCCGGATCTGAGAATCGCTGAGTTCGAGACCTACAAGGCGGTTTACTGCGGGCTTTGCGGGCAGCTGGGCAAGCGCTTTGGTCCGGCCGCCCGATTGACGCTCAGCTACGATTTTGCCTTTTTGTCCATCCTGCACTTCGCCGCTTTGGATGAAACCCCGGTTTTTGAACAGCGGCGCTGTCATGTAAACCCATTGCGCAAACTGCCGATGTGCGTGTCCGGCGAGGGGCTGGATTTCAGTGCAGATACCGCGCTTATCATGCTCTACTACAAGTTGATTGACAACCTGCAGGATTCGCGGATAGCAAAGCGCGCCCTTTGGAGCGCCGGAATGCCCTTCGCGGCCGGCGTCCGGAGGAAAGCGGCCGCCCGCCGCCCCGAATGTGACGCTGCGGTAGCCGCGGCCATGGGCAGACAACAAACGCTTGAACAAAACAAAACAGCCAGTGTGGACGCCGCCTGTGAACCGACTGCCCTGGCCATGCAGGCCATCTGTGGCCAGATTAACACGCAGCCCGGAAAAAAACGGATTCTTGAGCGAATCGGTTACCTGCTTGGGCGGTATGTTTACCTGTGTGATGCGTTGGATGACCTGCCAAAAGACTTGAAAGCCGGGGCGTACAATCCGTTTATCTACCGTTATAAGCTGGAAAAAGACGCGGGCCCGGCTGACCTTGAAAGTGTGTTTATTAGCGGGAAACAGGCGCTGTACTTAACGGCGGGTGAAGCGGGCAAGGCCTATCAGCTGCTGGAGCCAAGCTGCTTTGGCCCGATCCTAGACAATGTGTTTTACCAGGGCCTGGCCGCGGGGGCCGACGATATCTTAAAGCGGCGTTTGCCCAAAGCCGACAATCGGCCGATGTGCGCGGATCAAGGCGCCAGCCCCGGCCACGGTGTGCAAGACAGCCGGACAGAGCATAATGGCGGACTGTCAGCCAGTACAGTCCCTGAAGGAGAAGCGAAGAATGAGCGATCCCTATAAGGTGCTGGGCGTTTCCCCAAGCGAGAGCGATGAGCGGATCAAGGCCGCTTACCGCGAGCTTGCGCGCAAATACCACCCCGACTCCTACGCCGGCAACCCGCTGAGCGACCTCGCTTCTGAAAAAATGAAGGAGATCAATCAGGCCTATGATCAGATTATGGCGCTGCGCAGAGATAATGGCGGGCGGGGCGGCTTTGCCCAGTCGACAGCTTCTGCGTCCTCATCTCAGTTTTGGGATATCCGCCGCCTGATCAACGAGGGGCGAATCTCAGAGGCCGAAGAACTTTTGGACGGTGTTCAGCGTCACGTCCGCGATGCCGAATGGCACTTTTTAAAAGGGAGCATCCAATATGCCAGAGGCTGGATGGAAGACGCTTACGACAGCTTTTCCCGTGCCTGTGAAATGAATCCGCACAACAAAGAATACCGGGCGGCGCTCAGTCAATTGCAGTGGCAGAGAAACAACGGCCGGCCCCAGAACGCTTACCACACCGGCGGCCGTATGGGCGGGTGCAGCTGTTGTGACGTCTGTGCCGCTTGCATGTGCGCCGATTGTCTTTGCGGCTGCCTGGGCGGGAACGGGTGTTGTTAAATAATGAATAGCCAAAGAAGCAAACAGGTCGCGCTGGGCGGCTTGATTTCCGGGCTGTGCGCGGTGTTGATGCTGCTGACCGGACTCTTCCCTTTTGGCGGGATCGCCCTGCCAATGGCGTCCGGTGCGCTGATTTTGGTAATGGTGGTTGAGCTTGGCCACAGGCCGGCACTGGTCGTTTACGCGGCGGTTGCCGCGCTGGCCATGCTCATCTCCCCCGACCGGAGCGCGGCGGTGCTCTTTCTTGTCTTTTTTGGCTACTATCCTGTTGTCAAACAAAAGCTCGAGCAGCTGCCGAGCCGGTTGATCGAGCTGGCCTGTAAGCTGGCTTTGTTCACCGTTACAATTGCGGTCAGTTACCTTGTGGTCATCTATGTTTTCGGGCTTACCGATCTGCTGGACAGCTTTGGCGAGCTGGCCGGGTACGCACTGCTCTTCGCGGTCGGGCTGGGCAACATCCTGTGTTTGATCTACGACTACATCCTCACCCGCTGTTACACCCTTTATGTCGGGTGGTTCCGCCCCAATTTTCTCCAGCGCTAAACGCCGGCATTCAGCGTTTTTTACATCTTTGACAGAGAGTCCGGAAGCTTGGTAATTGATACCAACTGTAACTATTTATGGAAAAAGGAATAGGGCCTGGGGCGGGCACAAGGTTTGGTAGAAACAGTTACAGATCAATACAAAATATAGACACATGTACAATCCGGAGCACATTTGCCCGGATTGTTTTACTTTTAAGCGGCAAAAAACCGCTTGCATTCTGCGCGATATGCAGTTATAATAAAACTCAATGTAGTGGGGAAATGTGGGGACAGGTGGTGTTTTGCCCCAAACAGTGAATCGGAGGTGGGGAAATGCTGCGCGGTGAGTTTTATCACGCACTGGACGCCAAAGGCCGCGTGAACTTCCCGTCAAAGATTCGCGACGCGCTCGGCGAGCGGTTTTTTTTAACCCGCGGGCTGGACGGCTGCCTCTTTGTCTATTCGGCTGAGGGTTGGGGCGCGCTTGAGGACAAGCTCAGGGCGCTGCCAATCTCCAAGTCCCGGGACATTCAGCGGTTCTTTCTGGCCTCGGTCTGCGAGGTTGAGCCGGACAAACAGGGCCGGATTCTAATCCCCACCAATCTGCGGGAGTACGCCGGGCTGGACAAAGACATCGTGATCATCGGCGTTTCGGAAAGAGCGGAGATTTGGAACAGCGAAAACTGGAACGCAAAACTGACCGCAATGACCACCGACATCAAACGCATGGAAGAAACAATGGACGAGCTAGGGTTTTAAGAAAGGGAAGACATTGCTTTTTCATCACATTCCCGTTCTGCCGGATGAAGTGATCGCGGCGCTGGACATTCAGCCGGGCGGAATTTATTTGGACGGCACAGCCGGCGGCGGCGGACATTCGCTGCTGATCGCCGGCAGGCTGACAACAGGCCGGCTGATCGCGATCGACAAAGACCCGGCGGCGGTGGCCGCCGCAAGACAGCGGCTGAAAGAAATCCCCCAAGCCCAAGTGGTGGAAGGGGACTTTGCCGACCTGGCGGACATTTTAGACGCCCTTGGGATGGACAAGGTAGATGGAATCCTGCTCGACCTTGGGATATCATCCCATCAGGTAGACACCGCCGAGCGCGGGTTTTCTTATCACCTGGACGCGCCGCTGGATATGCGGATGTCCGGACAGGGGAGAACGGCGGCAGAGCTGATCGCCCGGGCGAGCGCACAAGAAATGACCGATATTTTCCGGCGGTATGGCGAAGAAAAATTCGCATCCCGAATCGCCAAAAACATCGAGTTAAGGCGGGCGGCTGAGCCGATTCTGACCACGGCACAGCTGACCGAAATCATACGGCAATCCATTCCGGCCGCCGCCCGGCGGGAGGGCGGCCACCCGGCCAAGCGGGTCTTTCAGGCTTTGCGGATCGCGGTCAACAGCGAGCTGGACCGGCTGGAAACTGCGCTGGACAAAGCGTTCGAGCGGCTGAATATCGGCGGCCGGCTTGCCATCATCACCTTTCACTCGCTCGAAGACCGGATGGTCAAGCGGGCGTTCGCCGAGTACGCGAAAGGGTGCAGATGCCCCGCCGACTTCCCTGTCTGTGTTTGCGGGCAAACTCCGCGCGGCGCGTTAATCGGCCGCAAGCCTCAGACTGCCTCCCAAGCTGAGCTGGCCGCAAACCCCAGAAGCAAGAGCGCAAAACTAAGGACAATTCAAAAACTGCGATAGCAAGGAGAAGCAAGGATGGCCAATTCGAGTGCGGCGTACGACCTTTCGGCCTTTGCGCCGGAACCTTCACTTAAACCCGAAAAGAAACAACAGCTGCGGGTTTTCAAAAATCAGAGCAAAGCGTTCGCCACTGCGCTCACCCCGCGCGTACTCACCGCTTTTGCGATTATCATCACCCTTGCCTCCCTGATCATCTACAATCAAGTTGCCCTAAACGAAGTTACCCGCGAGGTCAACCACCTCAACAGCCAACTGGCCATCCTCGAAAGCGAGAGCATTCGCTATGCCAGCCTGCTTGAATCGACCGTTTCACTGCGCGCCGTTGCCCAACAGGCCGAGGAGATGGGGATGGTCCGGCTGGACCAATACCGGACCGTGCATGTGTCCCTCTTTGAAAATGACCGGATTGTCCTGTTCGGACAGCCGGAGGAAACCGCGCCGGCCGAAGGCCTGTTGGCCATGTTCGCCTCGATTATTAGTGGCGCAATGGAATATATTTCGAGAAGCTGAAATACGCTGTAACGTGCGCACTGCGCACACTGCCACCGCGAATATATAGGATGAACCGGCCCGCGTGGTGGCGCCGCCTTGCCGGCGCGACAGCTGCGCGGGCCGGGCGCATCCCGACCAAAGCAAAATCAAAGAAAAGGAGGCGCCACACCGCCATGAAAAAAGCAACCCAAAGCCGAACGGTTGTCCGCATGTACGTTGTACTGCTGCTCTTTTTGGTGTGTGGATTCGGCGTCCTTTTCTTTCAGCTCTTTATGCTGCAAATCGTGCGGGGAGAGGAACTCCAGCAGCGGGCGATGAACCAGCAGACCCGCGCGAACATACTGGGCGCAAGCCGCGGGATTATCTTTGACCGCAACATGAACCCCCTGGCTGAAAGCACGACTGTTTGGAATATCTGTATATCCCCGGCTGAACTGGACCAGGATACATTAGACCACGTAGCCGGCCGCTTGGCCGAAATATTGGCCCCACATACCGATAAGGAAAGGATTCTGGCTGCGGCTGAGCGGCGGAATACCTTTTACTGGGTGATTGCCCGCGGTGTGGACAGAACACTGGTGGATGAAGTCCTCGCTTTTATCACAGACCCCGAAGCCCCGGTGCGCGGCGTCTTTACCGAACAGACCACCCGACGGAACTACCGCTATGGCCGGCTGGCCTCTTCCATTTTGGGATTCACCAACTCGGACGGGGACGGCGCCTATGGGCTGGAAGCTTTTTACAACCGCGTGCTTTCGGGCACGCCCGGCCGAGTTGTCTCTACCCGGGACGCCAAAGGCGCACCCATGCCCCTCATGTACTCCCAGCTCTACGCGGCTGAAGACGGGAACTCGATCGTTCTGACCATTGACGAAACTGTCCAGCACTTTTTGGAGCGGCACCTGGAGACCGCCGTCATCGAGCACAACATACAGCAATTTGCTACCGGTATTGTGATGAACGTGCGCACCGGTGAGATTTTGGCTATGGCAACAATGCCTGACTTCGACCCAAACGACCCGTTCACCCTGACCAACCCCCACGCCATCGAGCGGCTCAGCCATGAAAGGGAGGACAGTGACGCGTTTATCGAGCTGCGGCAGAATTTGCGCTTTGACCAATGGCGGAACCGCGCGATCTCCGACCCCTATGAGCCGGGGAGTGTGTTCAAGCTGATCACGGCGGCGGTAGCTGTCGACAACAACCTGGTCTCGCTCAACGATCAGTTTGTCTGCAACCACGTCTTCCGGGTGTCGGACACCGATTTCCATTGCTGGCAGCGCCGTGGCCACGGCAACCAAAACTTTATGGAGACCATGCAAAACTCCTGCAACCCCGCTTACATCATGATCGGCCAGCGGATCGGCGGCGGGCTGCTCTACGACTATATCGAGAAGTTCGGCCTGCGGGAAGTGACCGGGATCGATCTGCCCGGTGAAGCCCCCGGCATCGGCCATACCCGCGCAATGCTCAGCCGGGAAGGCCGGGTCGAGCTGGCGTCCACCTCATTCGGCCAGTCGATGACCGTTACCCCCATCCAGATGATCACATCTTCGGCAGCTACCGTAAACGGCGGTTATCTGATGGAACCGTTTGTAGTCCGACAAGTGCTCGACCCGGTCGGCAATGTCATCCAGACCCGTCAGCCCACCGTTCGCAGGCAGGTTATTTCTCACGAAGCTTCGGATATTATGCGCCAGCTGGCCCACGCGGTTGTGGCCGACGGGTCGGGCCGGCTTTCGGCAGTCCCCGGGTTCGAGATTGGCGGCAAGACCGGAACCTCTCAAAAACTGGATCAGATTGACGCCGGGCATATACTCAGCTTTGTGGGCTTCGCGCCTATGGATGACCCGCAGATTGCGATTCTGGTCACCTTGGACGAACCTGAACTTGACAATGTTTTCGGCTCGGTGATCGCGGCCCCGGTGGTCGGCGCAGTCTTTAATGAAGTGCTGCCATACTTAGGGATTCAGCCCCACTTTACAGCCGAAGAGCTGGCTCGAACCGAAGCGATTGTGCCAAATCTCGCGAACATGGGCCTGCACGAAGCACAGTCGGTGCTGCGCAACCGCGGGCTGGACGCGCGGGTGATCGGAAACGGCGGCACGGTCCTTCGGCAGATCCCGATCGCGGGTCAGCGAATGAACCGCGGCTCGACGGTCTTCCTCTACACAGAGGAGGAAGTATTGAGCGACAACATCACACTGCCCGATGTGCGCGGGTTGACCCCGCACGAGGCCAATACCCGGCTGGTTGGGATGGGCCTGAACATCGAGCTGCGCGGCGCTGTGGACGGCGCGGTCAGCGTAGTCGCCGACCAATGGCCGCTGCCCGGTGAAGTTATGGCCACCGGTGACCTGGTTGTGCTGCACATCAACGTTGTACAGGAAGAAGTCGTGCAGACTGAAGGCGCAATCACCGCCGACAACTACCAAGCGGTTGTACCGGCCGGCTAGTACATGTATATTTGCGAGTATATATTTGTAGTTGAACTTACAAATATATAATTACACTTACGAAATATAAACGGAGGGATGAGCCGGATGACGTTGGGTGACCTGTTTAAAGATGTTGCGATAATCGAAAGCCTGGCCGATTCCGAGCGCGAGGTCACCGGCCTGACCGGTGATTCCCGGCAGCTTGAGCCGGGCGGTGTGTTCTTTTGTATCCCCGGCCTGCGCACGGATGGTCACGACCACGCGGCTGCCGCACTTGAGTCCGGGGCGGCCGCCGTCGTTTGCCAGCGCGATCTTGGTCTGCCCAATCAGATTTTGGTTGAGAACACACGCACCGCCCTCGGGCTTTCCGCCGCCAATTTCTTTGGCAGACCGGCCGAAAAACTTAAACTGGTCGGGATAACCGGCACAAATGGCAAAACCACGACAACCTATCTTGTCAAGCACATCCTGGAGTCGGCGGGCAAAAAGGCCGGGCTGATCGGCACAATCCGCAACGAGATCGACGACCTTGCGCTCCCCGCCAGATACACAACGCCCGACCCGGTCGGGCTGCACGCCATGTTTGCCCGGATGGTGCAGGCCGGGTGCGAGTACGCGGTGATGGAAGCCAGTTCCCACGCGCTCGATCAGGGGCGGCTGACCGGCTGCCGCTTCTCGGTCGCCGCTTTCACCAACCTGACCCAGGATCATCTTGATTACCACGGCACGATGGAGGCTTACTTTGCGGCCAAGCGCAGGCTGTTCGATATCTGTGATCAAGCCGTGATCAACCATGACGATGAATATGGCCGCCGGATTCTCGCGGGCGCCGCCTGCCCTTGCACAAGCTACGCGCAAGAAAGCCGAGACGCCGATATGACCGCCCACGACATTAACTTTTCAGCGCAGGGGAGCCGTTTTGTGCTGATGCTCGCCGATCAGCTCTACCGGGTCAAACTGAGGATGCCCGGTTATTTTTCGGTATCCAACGCGCTGGCCGCCGCCGGCTGCTGCCTTGCGCTCGGGATTGAGATGCAGGCAATCGTGGATGGTTTGGCCGGTTGCCCGGGCGTCCCCGGCCGGATCGAAATTCTGCCCACAAACACCGATTACACCGTCATCCGCGACTACGCCCACTCGCCGGATGGGCTGCAAAAAATCCTCGAAACCGTGCGGGGGTTCGCGCCCGGCCGAGTGGTCTGCCTGTTTGGGGCGGCGGGAAACCGCGACCGCACCAAGCGCGCGACGATGGGTGAAATTGTGGCCGGACTTGCGCACTTCGTCATCCTCACCTCAGATAACCCGCGGGATGAAGACCCCAATCAGATTGTAGACGACGTGCTGCCCGGTATCAAAAAGCACAAAACGCCCTATAAAGTGATCGTCGACCGGTACGACGCCATAAAGTGGGCGCTCGAAAACGCAAGGCCGGATGACGTCCTTCTCCTGGCTGGCAAGGGGCATGAAGACTACCAGGTTCTGGATTTTGGTACGATCAACTTTGACGAGAAAGTCGTAGTGGAGCAGCTGCTGCGCTCAATGAATAATGGTTAAAACATAACATAATTGAATGTGCATTTATATAATTTTGCGACTGAAAGGAAGAACGAATGAAGCCGCTGTCAATTTGTGAGATCGCCAAGACAATAGGCGCGCAGTACTCCGGCCCGGACTTTCTGGTCGATGAAATCTGCACCGACACCCGAAAACTTGTGCCAGGTTGTTTATTTGTCGCGCTTTCGGGCGATCATTTTGACGGGCATAATTACATCGCCCAAGCGCTGGAAGCGGGCGCGGCCTTGGCAGTCTCTCACCGGCCAGACGACAATCCGCGCATTTTACAAGTGGCCGACACCCGGCAGGCGCTGCTTGATATAGCCGGTTATTATCGCAAAATCATTGCGCCAAAAGTCGCGGCTGTTACCGGAAGTGTGGGCAAAACCACAACAAAAGAGATGACCGCCTGTGTGCTTGAGCGCAAATTCAAGACCTTAAAGACCCCGGCCAATCTCAACAACGAAGTCGGACTATCCCAAACACTGTTCATGCTGGAGGCCGACCACCAAGCGGCCATGCTTGAGCTTGGGGTGGACGGCCCGGGGCAGATGCCGCCCATGTCGATGGCAGCCGCCCCCGACCTTTCCATCCTGACCGGCATCGGCGTCGCCCACCTTGCCAACTACAAAAACCGCGAGGGCATCCGGGAGGAGAAACTGCACATCCGGGACGGAATGCCGGATGGCGGCCTGCTTTTAATCAACGCAGACAACGACCTGCTCAAAGATTTCCGGGACGACCGGCTTCGCGTTCTCCGCTACGGCTTGGATGATCCGAAATGTGAAGTAAAGGCAAATGCCTTGCAAGAAAATTATGGAAACACACAATTTGTTATATCCTTGGGGAGCGAAAAATACTCCGCCGAAATACCCGCGATCGGGCGGCACAACGTGCTAAACGCATTGGCCGCTTTTGCGACAGGAATCAGCTTTGGCGTTGATCCAATAGAAGCGATCTACGCACTTAAAGACTATCGACCAGAGGGGATGCGTCAAAAAACTGTAAAGCATTCCGGCTTTACATTCATTGAAGATTGCTACAACGCAAGCCCTGACTCTGTGCAGGCCGCTTTGGCCACTCTAGGCGGGATGACCGGCGGCGGAAAAAAGATCGCGGTGCTTTCCGACATGCTTGAGCTGGGCAATACCGAACGAGAAGACCACGCGCAGATCGGCGCTTTCGCGGCCGGGTGTAAAATTGACCTTTTGCTCTGTACCGGCACACTTTCGGCTGAGTACGCGGCGGGCGGACAAAGGGCTGGGCTGGACGCGCGGCACTATCAAGATCAGGAGGCGCTGCTGGCTGCCATCAAAGAAATCGCGAAACCGGGCGACACCCTCTGGTTTAAAGCCAGCCGCGGGATGAAACTTGAACAAGTGATCAACAGACTCTACCAAGAGTTGTAAAAGAGTGTGCGGCATCTGTGAAAACGACAACAACGACGAGGAGCGGGACTGATGAGTAATATGCCGGTGGTTGCGGCCGCGGTTCTGTCTTTTGGCATCACCGCCCTGACCGGGTTTTGGCTGATTCCTGTTTTACGCAGGCTCAAGTACGGCCAAACCATCCTAGAGATCGGCCCCAAGTGGCATATGAAAAAACAGGGAATCCCGACCATGGGCGGGCTGATGATGATCGCGGGAATCACGGTCGCTGTCCTGACCGGGTTCTTTATGCTGGCCAGTGACCCGACCATCAGCTTCACCACATCCATCCGCGAGGGGATGGGGGTGATACTCGGCCTGATCATGGCGCTGGCTTTCGGGATGATCGGCTTTATGGACGACTACGTAAAAGTGGTCAAGAAGCGAAATCTTGGCCTGAGCGCAAAACAGAAAATGGTCATGCAGGTGTTCATCGCCATTGTTTATATGGGTGGGCTTTGGCTGGCCGGTGAGCGCTCGACCATTGTATTTATCCCATTCGGCGGGCAGATGGATTTGGGGCTCAGCTACTATCCGCTGGCTGTTTTGGGAATTGTCTATCTTGTCAACGTAGTCAACTTAACCGACGGGATTGACGGGCTCTGTTCATCGGTTACTTTTATCGTCTCTCTGGGTTTTTTGGTGATTGCAAGTTACCTGACCGTGCACGGGATGTCCATGTTCGCCGCGGCGTTGGCCGGCGGCTGCCTGGGCTTCCTGATCTGGAACTTTTACCCGGCCAAAGTGTTTATGGGGGATACAGGCTCACTTTTTCTGGGCGGCTTGGTGGTTGCCCTTGCTTTCGGGCTGGGGATTCCCATTTTCCTGCTGCTGTTGGGCGCGATCTACATTGTGGAAGGGATGAGTGTGATCATCCAGGTAACCTGGTTTAAGATCACGAAACGCAAATATGGCGAGGGCCGGCGGGTCTTCAAGATGAGTCCGATCCACCACCACTACGAGATGTCAGGCTGGAGCGAGGGGCGGATTGTTACCATCTTCTCAATCGTACAGATCATCGCGTGCGTGGCCGCCTTTATTGCCGTCACCAGATTATAACGGGAAACAACAACGCAAAGGGGGGATTGACTTGGCCGGTGAAGCAGCGGGAAGAGATATGCAAGGCAGGCTGAGCGCGCCGCAAAAGCGGGTCCGGTTTTCGCTTTTCAACATTAAGGCGGGCGGGGTCGACCTCACTTTCCTGATTCTTGTAATGCTTTTGTTGTCGATCGGGCTGGTCATGCTCTTTTCGGCCAGCTATCCGAATGCGCTTTATTACCGTGGCAATTCCTTTTTCTTTATCATCAACCAGCTGGTCTTTGCGGTGGCCGGGGTTGTGCTGATGATGCTGGTCACAACCGTCAACTACAAAGTGCTGCAAAAGTTCGCCTGGCCGATCATGTGGGTTACTGTTGCGCTGTTGGCGGCGGTCTTTGCTTTCCCGGCCATCAACAACGCCCAGCGCTGGATTCACACCCCTTTCTTTAACATCCAGCCATCAGAGATCGCGAAGTTCGCCGTCGTCATCCTGTTTGCTAAAATCGCGGTCAAAAACTATGACAAGATGCACACATTCCGGTACGGCGTTCAACCCTTTCTTCCGATACTTCTGATTCTTTCCGGGTTGATCGTTATGCAGCCCCACCTTTCGGGCACCATACTCGTGCTCGCGATCGGCGCGATCATGATGATCTGCGGCGGCACAAACATGAAGTGGTTTGTCTTTGCCGCTTTGCTGGGGATCGCCGGAATCGCCGGGCTGATCATGGTTCCGGGTATGCTTGAACACGCCACCGTTCGCCTGGCCACCTGGCAGGACCCGTTTTCTGACCCGCGCGGCGCCGGGTTTCAGACCATTCAGTCACTGCTGGCCATCGGCTCAGGCGGCCTGATGGGGGTGGGGATCGGCAACTCGCGCCAGAAGTTCCTCTACCTGCCCGAGCCGCAAAACGACTTTATCTTCTCAATTGTTTCCGAAGAGCTTGGGTTTATCGGCGCAAGCCTGATCATCCTGCTGTTTGCACTGCTGGTCTGGCGGGGGTTTGTAATCGGAATGCGATGCAGGGACCGGTTCGGCTCACTGGTGGCCGTCGGCCTGACCGCACAAGTTGGGCTGCAAACGGTGCTCAATATCATGGTAGTCACCAACACAATCCCAAACACCGGGGTCTCGCTGCCCTTTTTCTCTTACGGGGGCTCGTCACTGGTCATGCTGCTCTGCCAGATGGGGGTTGTACTGGCCATTTCAAGGCAGACAACGATGGAGAAGTCGTAGCGTACCGATGTGACCGCGAGTGCTGTTTGGAGGTGACTGTATGTCATGGGTGCATGATAACATCATAAAAGCGTACAAAGTCGATTTTGAGGCAAAAACGCTTGTTATGAACACGTTTTACGATGATCACATCAATAAAGTCGTTGAAGATACGGACGTAATTTTTACGGGGTATCTGGCACATTGCTTTGAGCACGAAATAACACACAACATTATTTTCGACATCGAAGAATATCCGATGCATCTGTTTGTGAAGAATGAATCTGAACTGCTTAAGAAAAATAAGAACCACTGTTGGCCGATCTGCTATAAAACCGAAAATGAACTTATTGAATATTTACAAAAGAATGAATACAAAATCTTTGCGGTTGACTCATCCTGCGGTTTGACCGGTCGGGTAATCGCAAAGCAGATGGAGATCGTGGTCGATCAAAAAGCGAAGGAACCGGCGGTCGATGCAAGGTGCGAAACCTGCATGGATGTCAAACTGTATGAGCAGTTCTCCTCCCCCGGGATGTATATGGCGTGCAACAACGATTTGCGGGCGCTTATATCATCGGGTGGGTTTGAACTGACTTCTGACTCCACCCCGCTTGATCAAATAAAAAACGAGCGGGGCGGTTGGGTAGACGACACAATCAGGCATGTCTTGCGGTGTAAAACATGCGGGCAGCACTTTACCTGTACAGTTGACACCTATCATGGCGGAGGCAGCTTTCGAAAAGGAAATTAGCCCTCGAAAACAGAAAGGGCGGTGAGCCACCATCAAAATCCTATTCGCCTGCGGCGGAACAGCCGGCCACATCAACCCCGCGCTGGCGGTAGCAGGGATGCTGCGTGAGCGCCGGCCCGACACCGGGATACTCTTCGCCGGCAACCCCAAAGGGATGGAATCGCGGCTGGTGCCGGCGGCGGGGTTTGCTTTCGCCCCCATCGAAGTCCTCGGTTTTCAACGCAAACCAAATCTGCGCAACCTTAAAAACAACCTGCTGGCCGCCGGATATCTGCTCACTGCGTCCGGCAAAGCGGCGGCCATCATCCGGGATTTTAAGCCGGATGTCTGCATGGGTACCGGCGGGTATGTATCCGGCCCGGTCATCCGCCAGGCGGCCAAAATGAAAATCCCAACCCTCACACACGAACAAAACGCGTTCCCCGGCCTGACCACCAAACTGCTGACCAAACATGTGGATAAAGTTCTGCTGGCACTGCCGGGGGCGCAATCCTATCTGCCGGAGGGAATAGACGTCACCGTGACCGGAAATCCAATCCGCGCTGAGATATTTACCGCTGACCGCGCGGCCGCCCGCCGTGAGCTGGGCGTCGGCCAAAAAGTTTGCATCCTTAGCTTTGGCGGCAGCCTGGGCGCACAAAAGATCAACGAGGCGGTCGCCGACCTGATCGCCTGGCACCACAGCAAAGAGATCATCCACCACATTCACGCCACCGGGCAGTACGGGGTTGAATCCTTCCCCGCCATGCTGGCCGAAAAAGGTGTAAACGTGGCCGGAAACCCGCGGGTTGACCTGCGCACTTATATCGAGGATATGCCCCGCTGTCTGGCCGCGGCCGATCTGGTTATCTGCCGGGCGGGCGCGATCTCCATCAGTGAACTGCAAGGCGCCGGCCGGGCCGGAATACTCATCCCTTCCCCCAATGTGGCCGGAAACCACCAGTACCATAACGCGCAGGAACTGGCCGCCAAAAACGCTGCCATCCTGCTTGAAGAAAAAGACCTGACCGGCCAAAAGCTGATAGAGCTGGTTGCTGATTTGTCTGTCCACCCCGAAAAGCTGGCTGAGATTGGCAGAGGCGCCGCCGGAATGGCTATCCCGGACGCCTGTGCGCGTATCTGCGCCGAAATTGAGGCGCTGCTTGCGGCCGCCGGCCGCACCTAGCCGGCGACAATCACCAGTGCCATCCCTTTCGCATAGTATGACTTGCAGGGAGTGTTTTTCATCCCTGTCGTCTTACTTAAAGGGGTGAAAGGAATGGCCAAGTATATCGTCGAAGGCGGAAGGCGCCTGGACGGCGAAGTAGAGATTCACGGCGCAAAGAACGCCGTCCTTCCGATTTTAGCGGCAACCCTTCTTGTGGGTAAAAGCACAATCCTCAACTGCCCAAGCCTCTCGGATGTGGCGGCGGCCTGCGCCATTCTCGAGCATTTGGGCGCGCGGGTTACCAAAGAGGCCGACCGAATCGAGGTTTTGACCGATCAGCTCACCAGCAGTACCATTCCCGAACATTTGATGCGGGAGATGCGCTCGTCTGTTGTCTTTCTGGGCGCGATCATCGCGCGGTGCGGGAAAGCCCGGGTGAGTATGCCGGGCGGGTGTGAGCTGGGCCCGCGGCCGATTGACCTGCATCTTTCCGCGTTCGAAAAGCTTGGGGTCAAGATTGAGGAGGATCACGGCTATCTCGAATGCACCGTCCCCGACAAGCTGCGGGGGGCAAACATCACGCTCGACTTCCCGAGTGTGGGCGCGACCGAGAACATTATGCTGGCCGCTTGCACCGCACTGGGAGAGACCGTCATACACAATCCGGCCCGCGAGCCGGAAATCGTTGATCTGGCCGCGTTTTTACAAAAGGCCGGGGCAAAGATTGAGATTGGTGAGAACGGTACAATCTACATACAAGGGGTACCCGATCTCGTTGGGGTTGAGCACAGGGTCATCCCTGATCGGATCGAGGCGGCCACCTATCTCTGCTGTGCGGCCATCACCGGCGGCCGGGTTGTTCTGCGCGAGGTAATCCCGAGCCACATGAACGCGATCTTCCCGATCCTTGAAGAGGCGGGGTGTGGCCTTGCCATAAAACCGGACACCATTGTTTTGCACGCGCCAAAGCGGATACTGGCGCCCAAGATGATCCGGACAATGCCATACCCGGGATTTCCCACCGACGCGCAGTCCCCGTTGATGGCGGTCAGCTGTGTGGCCGAGGGTTCAACCATATTTATCGAGAATATTTTCGAGAATCGGTACAAACAGGCCGGCGAGCTGGCCCGGATGGGCGCAAAGGTCAAGGTAGAGGGCCGGGTGGCCGTAGTTGAGGGCGTTCCAAAGCTTCACGGGGCCGAGCTGGTCTCGACCGACCTGCGCGGGGGAGCCGCATTGACCTGTGCGGCGCTGTCAGCCGAAGGAGTCAGCCAGATCAAAGATATTTATCACATCGAGCGGGGATATCAGGATTTTGACAAAAATCTCAAATCTCTGGGCGCTATAATGGAGACGGTCGACGATTGAGCAGAGGCAAGAAGCGGGAAGACGGAAACTGCCGTCGCTGCGCTTCTTACCTCCGCGTTCGGACAAGCCGGGTTCCGTTTTTGGAGGATGATGGTGGAAAGTAACCGAAGACAGCGGCCACAACCGGATAAGCAGCGCCGGCGCCAAAACGGACAAGCACCCCCGCGGGGGCGGCCCGACGGTCAGGCCCGGCCGGCTGTGCGGCGCACCCGGCCGGCCAGCCAGCAGCCGCGGCGGCGCAGGCGGCGGGGCAAACGAACCCTGCACTACTTACTGCTGCTGATCTTTGTGCTTTCGGCGGGTGTGATACTCTCGCTGACCGTCTTTTTTCAAATCGAGGAGGTCACGGTAACCGGCGGTGAGCGCTACCGCCCCGAAGAGATTATCGCACTCAGCGGAATCGAAGTCGGTGAAAATATGCTGCGGCTGCGTGCGAATGAGATCGAAGCTGAGCTTCTTGCGGCGTTTCCTTACCTGGCCACTGTGAATGTACAGCGGCGGTTTCCGCCCCGGGTTGAGTTGGTGATCACCCAGTATTACCCCGAAATTGCGGTAATGGACGAGCGCGGTGAGCTTGCACTGCTCACCCTGGATGGCAAAGTGCTCGAGCGCGGGGACTTGTTGGTTCCGCACTACCTGCCATTTGTGCGCGGGATCGCGCTTGGCGATACCCAGCCGGGCGAAGGGCTGGGCGGGGCTGAAAACCCCGACAACCAGGAGCGGCTGGTTATGCTCAGGTACCTGTTCGAAGCGGCGGATGAAGTCGGCTTTCTGCCAATCACAAACGTAGATGTCCGCGACCGGCTGAATATGCGCATCCTGCATGAGGCGCGGCTGATATTGGAACTGGGCAGTGAGGCTGACCTGCACTATAAACTCACATTTCTTCACCATGTCATTGAAAATGAGGTCGAAGCGAACGCGCAGGCCCGGCTGGATATTTCAAACGCCCGTGACCGGCGGCTGATCCGACGGGATGGCCGGGTAGAGAACGGCGAGTTTATCCCGTTTGAGATCGCGGTGCCAGATGTGTTGTTCACACACCCCAACCTCGAGCCGGAAGAATGACCACTAACAAATTATGGAAATACAGCAAAAATGCTGTTGACATCGTAAGAAGAAAATGAACAATGGTTAAATTATTTCCAAAAACATTGGAAAAAGATCGTCTCAAGCTTGTGTTTTGCGCGTGAATTTGTTAAAGTAATAGAATATGGGTAAGTATGGGGAAAATTGCAAGACATCCAAAATAGATGAGAATCAAAAGTTTCAAGATATAGGAGGCGCCAAAGTGCAGATGAATTTTGGTATGGATAACGAATCGGATAAGGTTGTATGTATAAAGGTGGTCGGGGTCGGCGGCGGCGGCGGCAACGCCGTTAACCGAATGATCGACTCGGAGATGGAGAGTGTTGAGTTCATCTCGGTTAATACGGACAGCCAAGCCCTCAATGTATCCAAGGCGACGTATAAACTGCACATCGGCGGGAAACAGACCAAGGGCAAGGGCGCCGGCGGGTTCCCCGAAAAAGGGCAGAAGTCGGCCGAAGAGAACCGCGAAGAGATCGCGGCCGCGCTCAAAGACGCGGATATGGTCTTCATCACCGCCGGCATGGGCGGGGGGACCGGAACCGGGGCCGCACCCATTGTAGCTGAAATCGCCCACGAGATGGGGATATTGACTGTTGGGATCGTGACCAAGCCCTTTGCTTTCGAGGGTAAGCGGCGGATGGAGCAGGCTGAAATGGGCGTCGCCGCCCTCAAAGAAAGTGTGGACGCTCTGCTGGTCATTCCAAACGAGCGGCTCAAACTGATCTCCGAGCAAAAAATCACCCTCAAGAACGCGTTCTCATCCGCCGACGATGTACTTCGCCAAGGTGTGCAGAGTATCTCCGACCTGATCAATGTGCCGGGTATCGTAAACCTCGACTTCGCCGACGTCACCGCCATTATGAAAGACGCGGGCTACGCGCATATGGGCGTGGGCCGGGCACAGGGCAAGGACAAAGCGCAAATCGCCGCAGCCCAGGCCATTTCCTCCCCGCTGCTTGAAACCTCAATCAAGGGTGCGCGCGGGGTGATCATCAACATCACCGCCTCCGAAGATGTGGACTTGGACGACGTCGATTTCGCGGCCTCTATGGTACATTCCCAGGCTCACCCCGACGTCAACCTGATCTGGGGCGCGGCGCTCGATTCCAGCCTCCAGGATGAGATGGTGGTTACCGTCATCGCCACCGGCTTTGACAGCCAGGCAGAACAGCGGCCCAGCTTCGCACCGGTCGATTCGGCCGCCGTGGCAACGCTCACCAACAAGCCGGCTGCCGAAGAAGAGCCGGCCGCCGAAGAGGATGACCAGGATTTCTACGACATCATGGAACTGTTCAACAAGAAGAACCGCTAGACAAGAAGATACGCAAATGCTCGTCCATTCAATGGACGAGCATTTTTGATAATCAATACCCTAAGTTATTATATAATTGAATATACAATTATATAATAACAAAATCAATATATAAAGAAATCAAGCGCCACTCTCTGATTTCGCCGCTGAAACCTCCCTCTGCCTAGCGGTCGTTATAGTAGTCAGTGTGTCGCCAAGTTGTAAAAAAATGGCGGCAAGCAGTTCGACGTCCTCGTCGGGCAGGGAGTTGGATATGTTGATCGCAGCCACCGTGATCGATAAAGTCAGCGCCTCCGGGAATTGCACGCAACCACCCCCGTACAAGTATATGTGACAAGCACAGGAAAATGCCAAGTATGATTGATTGCAAGGAGGATTATGAGAGTATTCTGTCACGATCAGAATTCAAATTCTGATTTCTATAGTCACAAGAATATATAGAAATGTTTATACGTGGAAAAAACGTGATAATAATAGGATTATGTAAACAAAAACAGGTCACAAAAACATTGGAGCACTGATATGTTGAAATCTCACATGCTAGTGATATCAATATCTGAAAGCAATTGAATTGGTCATCAAGCATTGTGATACTCACGAAATATTACTGAAATTGTCATAGAAACATTATTATAGCGCTAAACCTCGCAATGGTTGAGGTTTAGCGCTGAAAATAAGATAGAGGATCAAAAAACCATACAGATTGAAAGAGCGGAAATAGTAACAATAATGTGATGTTGTAAAAAAACGTGTATAATCATCAACAATATTTGAGTATGATCGGTCTCAAATATTGAAAGCAGATGTGAGAGATTCCATGGCAGCGGGTAGAGATGACACTACGATTAACAGCGAAATGTCTATTTCGGAGGTGGTGATCAGCTGTGGTTCGACCTTGGCGTCACTCAGCGCATGCAATGCGCGTGCAAAGACGCCGGGCATACCGCGCATCTCTTCACCGAACAACTGGATTTTAACGTTTCCGCTGCTGACCAGGCTCTCGATCTTCGGGTAGCGCTTTTTAATGCCCTTGGTAATCTCCAAAACCTTGCGCAAATCTTGGTCAAGACAGGTGAACGAAAGATTGACCCGATCGCCGGCCGGCGAGGTTTGCGAGATCATGTCAATGTCGATTTTTGCGTCTGCTATGCGGCTAAACGCCTCAACTGCAACCCCCAGGCTCAGTGGCATGTTCGTCAAAGTAACCACAGTGACATCTTCACATATGTCAATTTGTGATACGCCGTGCATATGGCATCCCCCTTATGTTAATAGAAAATTGGATAATGTCAGCGCAAATACATATTTTGATCAGCTATAGTTGTTTGATCAGGTCGTTCATGTCATATAAACCGGCCGGTTTGTCGAGGATGAACTGGGCGGCGCTCAATGCGCCGGTGGAGAAAACTTCCCTTGAGTAGGCTGTGTGTACGATCCGCAGCGTTTCGTCCTGACCGGCGAAAAGAAGTTCATGCTCGCCCACAATCGTTCCGCCTCGGATCGAGTGAACGCCAATTTCGGCCTGCCCGCGCCTTTGGCGGCTGGAGTGGCGCTCGTACTTGAGATCGGGCGAATATGGCAGAGCTTCTTTGACCGCGTTTGCGAGCAAAATGGCCGTACCGCTGGGCGCATCGATTTTCCGGTTGTGATGCTTTTCGATGATCTCGACGTCAAATTGTCCGCCCAGGATTCGCGCCGCGGTTTTAGCCAGCGCCGACATCAGGTTGATGCCCAGCGACATGTTAAAGCTGAAGAAGATGGGGACGGTTTGAGCCGTTCGGCCGACTGCGGAGACCTGCCCTTCGCTCAGCCCTGTGGTGGCCAGAACCAGGGGAAGCCGCAGCCTTTCAGCCAGTGCCAGCGTGTCCTCCAGTGCTGAGGGGTGGCTGAAATCGACAATTACATCCGCGTTTTGCCCCCAATCGTCGGGCAAGTCGCCGGCAGAAGAAAAGATCGGGCAGCCTTCCGCCGGCTGGGTGTTCGGGTCAATTCCGGCCACAACCGCGAAATCATCGCGTGCTCCGGACTGTTTGGCGACCACTTTACCCATCGCGCCGCCGATACCTGAAAGTATAATTCGCACCATATTCGCACACATCCTTGCGTAATCGTGAATACAAAATAATATATCCACACACGTTGTTTATTTTATAAGTCCATGCAGCCTGAGTTGGGCAGATATCCGATCACGGCTGGTTGTGTCCGTTTCGATAAGCGGCAGGCGGCAGGGCCCGGCTTCCCACCCCATCAGGTTGAGCGCTTCTTTTACCGGCACCGGGTTTATGTCGCAGAACATGGCGTCCACAATTCCCATCAGGTCAGTCTGCAGCTTGCCTGCCTGGGATACCTGGCCGTCTAGGAACAGTTGTGTCATCTGGTGGGTGCGTTTGGGCAGGATATTGGCGACCACCGAAATCACGCCCAGCCCGCCCAGGCTCATCAGTGGGATGACGGCGTCATCGTTGCCCGAGTAAAAGTGCAGGTTATCCCCACACATACCAATTGTGCGGGCGGCGGCGGCGATGTCGCCGTTTGCTTCTTTTGTGGCTACAATCTTCGGGTGTTTGCTCAATTCAAGGTAGGTGGCCGGGGTGATGTTCATTCCGGTGCGGGCGGGGACATTGTAGACGATGACCGGCAGGTCGGTCGCGTCGGCCATGGCGGTGAAGTGGCGGACTAGCCCGCGTTGTGAGGTTTTATTGTAATAAGGTGTGACGTGGAGCAGGGCGTCAGCGCCGACTTTTGCCGCCTCTTTTGAGAGGTTGACGCCGTGGGGCGTGTCGTTGGAACCGCAGCCGGCCACGACCGGAACCCGCCCGGCTACCCGCTGGGCCGTGTAGCGGATGCACTCGATCTGCTCGGCGTCGGTTAAAGTCGAGCACTCGCCGGTTGTCCCGCAGATGACGATGCTGTCGGTCCCCTCCGCAATCTGCCAGTCGATCAGCTGGCCCAGTTTTGGGTAGTTAACGCTCATGTCCTCGTTAAACGGCGTAACGATGGCTACGCCCGAACCTTTGAAGATAATTTGCTTCACTGCTGTATTCTCCCTTCTTACGGGTGGATTTTACTCACTTTACAGTATATTCCTGCAAGTTCCAGTTGTTAATCTAAATACCCCTGTGCGGTCAAAAGTTCGGCCATCAGAACCGCGCCGCCCGCCGCCCCGCGCAGGGTGTTGTGTGACAGACAGACAAATTTGAGGTCGTACACATGATCTTCGCGCACCCGGCCCACACTGATGGCCATCCCGTTTTCCAGCCCGCGGTCCAGCCCGGTCTGCGGCCGGTTGTCCTCTTCAAAAAGGTGCAGGAACTGTTTGGGCGCGCTGGGCAGCGCCAGCTCTTGTGGAAGGCCGGTATATTGCCGCATCAGCTGCTTAGCGGTTTCGACATCCGGTTTCTTGTCGAACTTGACAAAGACGGCGGCCATATGCCCGTCGCTGACCGGTACCCGCAGACATTGGGTGGTGATGACCGGTGCGGCTGCGTTTTTGATCTCGCCGCCGCTGAGCGTCCCCCAGACTTTAAGTGGTTCCTGCTCGCTTTTTTCTTCTTCACCGCCGATGTAGGGGATCAGGTTATCCACCATTTCCGGCCAGGTGTCAAAGTTTTTGCCTGCCCCTGAGATCGCCTGATAGGTACAGGCGAGCACTTCGCGGATCCCGTATTCTCGCAAGGGGTGCAGTGCGGGCAGGTAGCTCTGAATCGAGCAGTTGGACTTCACTGCGATAAACCCGCGTTCCACCCCCAGCCGCTTTCGCTGGGCTTTGATGACCTCGAAGTGTTCGGGGTTCACTTCGGGAAGAACCATGGGGACATCCGGTGTGCCGCGGTGGGCTGAGTTGTTTGAGACCACCGGGCAGTCGAACTTCGCGTACTTTTCTTCCAGCGCCTTGATCTCGTCTTTGGGCATATCTACCGCGCAGAAGATGAAGTCGACTGCCTTTGCGATCTTTTCGCAGTCGCCGGCCGCGTCTTGCACAATCAGTCCGCCCACCCCGGCGGGAATTGGTTTTTCCATCAGCCAGCGGGTGCTCACCGCTTCTGCGTATCTTTTGCCCGCGCTTGCGGAACTTGCGGCCAGGGCGGTTACTTTGAACCAGGGGTGGCCGTCAAGAAGGCTGACAAACCGCTGGCCGACCATTCCGGTTGCGCCAACTATCGCTACGTTATATTTTTTCATGATTGTATGCTCCTTTGCTCCAGTTAAAGATAAAAAACCGGCCGGGTTGAAAACCGACCGGTTATGCAATATAATAGTAAACGCCGTGTGTTTGCGTGAATGCGCATAGCCTGCTTGTGTGCATGTGTGCGTTTACTCGCAAGTATGCACACGACAAGCTGGCGCAAACGCGCATACTTTACGCACACGCGCGCACCCTGCGGTAAACCGCAGTGCTTTGAATACGGAAGCGCCCCATCAATTGCATGATGACAGTTGCAGGCCTTTCGGCTGTACACCCAGAAAACGTGCGGATCCGCCCCGACGTGTTCTTCGGCGGTTCTGCCTTTGGCCGGGACATTGGCTTCGGATTGCCCGTTCCCGGTTAGTGATCAGAACCGCGCCTCTTACCGGTTCTTTATTCTGTTTTTGCTGACGGGTTTATTTTAGCATTTTGGGGTTGGGTTGTCAACTGGCGTGGGGTTCTTTGCCTTGTGGGTGGGACTTTTGGGCATTTTATCGGAATCTCCGGTGGTTTTGCGTTTCGGGTATTAAGGGCATTTGATCGGGATATACGGTGACCTTGCCTTTCGGGCATTAAGGACATATCGGAATCTCCGATATCCTCGCCTTTCGGACTTTAAGGACATATCGGAATCTCCGATGGAATTAAAATGGGGCGCTTCGCCCCCAAGCCCCCGAGTTACTTTTTTCCACGACCAAAAAAGTAACCAAAAAGGCCGCTTAAGGGGGGCAGGGGGCACGCCCCCAG
>WRBI01000019.1 GCA_009784625.1 Oscillospiraceae bacterium
ACCGCTTCGGTAACCCTCCAGTTGATTTTGCCATGATACGAAATAATTGAACCGTTGGAAAAATAGCAACACTTCATGGCAACACTGCAAAATATTCAGTTGTAACTGTACCTCAGAAAGCCCGTAAAATCAAGACTTTCCTCTACGAAGTGACCAGTCAGCCCACAGTCTTTCAAGACCACCGCGTTATGACCACTTCGCTAATCCTCCGGATTTTGTTCCCTGTCCCGAAAACAACAGAACGCCGGCAAAACCACAATGCCCGCGATTTCGCCAATCGTTCTGCTGTTTTGTCTTATGTCTGGGAATCGGCCTTTAAACTATTCGACTTTGATGGCGTCTACAGGACAAGAATCAACACAAGCGCCGCAGTCGGTACAGGCAGCCGCGTCGATTACAAATTTGCCATCGCCTTCAGAGATCGCGCCGGTCGGGCAGTCGGACTCACAAGCGCCACAGCTAATGCAGTCATCAGTGATATAGTGTGCCATTTTTGTTACCTCCTTTAGGTTCTTCCCTATTGTACCACAACCGGACAAAAAATCAAGATATTATCAAAAGTTTTCCCTACTAACTTTGAGAGGCCTGGGGCCGGTTGTTTTTAGGCTTTTCGGACGGGTGCGCGTCTGTCTTATCGTGTGTCCGCGCTTCTTTAAACGGGCGAACCTGGTCTTTGTGGAAGACGGTCAGCGCACCGTTTTGGTTTTTTTCCAGCGCAACTTTTAAGTTCCCTGTCATCAGGCTGACCTCGCCGACTATCCCTTTGCCCTCCGGTGTTTGAACGGCCGCGCCCGCTTTTGGGGTGGTTTTTAACAAGTCCTCATAAGCGGCCTGCTCATACTTAAGGCAGCACATCAGCCGCCCGCATGTCCCCGATATCTTGGCGGGATTGAGGGAAAGCCCCTGCTCTTTGGCCATCTTGATGGATACCGGCTGGAACTCGCCGAGGAATGTGCTGCAACAAAACGGCCGGCCACAGATCCCCAGCCCGCCCAGCATCTTGGCTTCGTCCCGCACACCGATCTGGCGCAGCTCAATCCTGGTTTTGAGGATAGAGGCAAGGTCTTTGACCAGTTCGCGGAAATCCACCCGCCCGTCCGCGGTGAAATAAAAAAGCACTTTGCTGTTATCAAAGGTATATTCTACATCGATCAGCTTCATATCCAAATTGTGATTGCGCACTTTCTCCTGACACATCTTCAGGGCGAAAGATTCTCTCTCACGGTTTTTTTCCAGCTTTTCGATGTCTTGGGTACTTGCGGGGCGCAGCATCTTTTTGAGCGGCTGGGTGACCTGTTTGTCATCCACAGCGCGGTTGCCGAGAATGACTTCACCACACTCAATCCCGCGGGAGGTCTCGACAATCACATTTTCCCCTTTTGCTACCTTGTACCCGTCCGGGTCAAAGTAGTAGACCTTGCCCACACTTTTAAACCGGACGCCAATAATCTCAGCCATATATCCTCCACGGCAATGAACAATTATCAATGAACAATGAATGTGTCCGCTGCGCGGGACTACTTAAAAATTAAAATCGCGAAGCGATACCATCATTGTTAATTGTTAACTATTAATTGTTAATTGAAAATAATCTCGCGCTCAACGCACAACCCAGCAGTAAGCCGCCTACGTTTTGCTGTGCTTTACCGATCGTCTCCTCTATTATAGCGACAAAAGCCGAAAGGCGCAATGGGCTGAGCGGGATGCCGCCGCCTCTGTAGCCGCCGGCCAACATACTTTGCAGCGCAAGAGTCTTGGTCTCGTTTAACATCCCGGACAAGCCGCCCCGGTCTTTCTCGTAACCGGCCAGGCAGGCGAGCGCCCGCGATTCTTCGCCCAGGCTGAGCGATTCAAGCAGGGTGACCGCGTCCTCGCGGTATTTGGGGTTTGCCGGCTGTGTTTCTTCCTGCCCGGCGTTTGGTTCCAAAGCGATCGCGCTCACCCTTGAGCGCACAGTTTCAAGCAGGCGAAACCGGTTGGCTACGGTCAGGATAAAGATCACACATCCCGGCGGTTCTTCTAAAATTTTTAACAGGGCGTTCTGTGCGGGCGGCAGCATGTTGTCGGCGTCTTCGAGCAGCAGGATTTTTCTCTCGCTCTCGTTTGGCAAAAGGTATGCCTGTCCGCGAATTTCGCGCACTTTGTCGATGGGGATGGCGTTGCTTTTCCCCTCCCCCCGATAACGCAAAAAATCAGGATGAATGTCCCCGGCCACTTTGCGGCAGGCAAGGCATTGGCCACAGGGGCGCTGTACACCCTGCGCCGCGCAGAGAATCTCGGCGACCACGCGGTTGACGAACGCGTCGCGCTCACTGCCGGGCGTTCCCTCAATTAGAATGGCGTGAGGCGGCCGCCCGCTGTTTAAGAGCGCGGTAACGCGTGCACTCGCCCCGTTCATCACAGTTTGTGGAACTGCTCGACGTCCAGCACAAAGACGGTCGCCCCGCCCACCTGTACCTCGATGGGGGATGACGCAAACATCCCCAGCCCGTAAGAGCCGGAAGAGGACAGCATCTGCTTACGGGTGCGTGAATTTTCCCGGATGATCTCGATGATCTCGGGTACTTTATCATCGTCGGTGCCGATGATAAATGTTGAGTTCCCGGCCAGCAAAAAGCCGCCGGTGGTGGCCAGCTTGGTGACCATGAAGCCACCGTTGGTCAAAGCGCCCGACACTTTGGCACTGTCTTCACCACTCACAATGGCCAAAACCAGTTTCATTGGCAAACACCTCTAGTTGTTAGAAAATAGTAAGCGCTTGACCGCGCACTTATATTATTCTACCATAGTTTGTTTGGATATACCATACTATATCGGGGCTACCGGTCGCGAAACTTTCTGCGCAGATTGCGGAGCCGGTCGTTCAGATCAATCATCAGCGCGACCAGCTTGGCCCGAAAGGGCATGTACGTGTAGTCGAACTCGCCCGGGCCTTCATCCACCTGGCCGCCGAACCCGCGCTTAAAGCGGTAGAGGCCGTAAAGGTGGCTGCTCTCGTCGGCCAGGTTGCCGGACACCCCCTGAAAGTCGTAGACCGCACAGCCGGTCTGTGCCGCCCAGCGGATCATCTCCCACTGCATCAGGTAGTTTGGCATGACATTGCGGTGTTCGTTGCTGGATGCCCCGTAAAGGTAACAGCACTTGCCGGCATAATTTGAAGTGACCGCGCCGGACAGCGGCTGTCCCTGATAGTAGGCCATATACAAGCGGCAATCGTCGCCGAGGGCGTCGAGCATCCCCTCGAAGTAGTTTTTGGGCCGAACCGAAAATCCGTCCCGCGCGCCGGTTATTTGCATCAGCCGGACAAAGTCGTCCAGCGCCTCTTTTCCGCAGATTTTGACCTGCACCCCGTGTTTTTGCGCGATGCGCACATTTCGCCGGGCCTGTTGGGTAAAGCCCATCAACAAATTGTCCTCGCTTTTCCCGGCCAGATAAACCCGGTAATTAAACCGGGGCTGTACCGTCTCGAAGCCATCCCCGCCGCGAAAGTTTGTAAACCCCATCTCTTTGGCCAGCGCGGCGAACCCCTCCCGGGAAATCGGGATATCCGGGTCAATCTTGAATTGGTAGCCTTTGTGACGGCGGGCGATTTCGTCCACGCCCGCTTTCAGGTCTTTGATGACGGCGGTGTCCTCAAGATCACAGACCGGGCCGCGGGGCGCGTATAAGAGCGATACCCCGATAAAAGGGATTCGCTGAATGAGCACACTCATCCCGCCGCGGATTTCGCCGTCATCCCCCCGGCTGACTATAACCTCGTGTCCCCAGCTCCTCTTTACACCGTGCCAGAGCACGCTCTGCATGATGCTGCCGCGCGGGTGTGTTCGATTAAACGCCTCAAATTCGCCGTAACGTTCCCGCGAAAGGATTTCCATACGCACCTCTTTTCAGCTGACAATGGACAATTGACAGTGGACAGTTTTGGCGTCCGCGCTGTCAACCGTCAACGATCGTCATGTTTCTTTCAAGTACTTTGCGGCCCAGATAGCCGTATGTTTTGTTTTTCAAAGCTTGGGGCAGGTTGTCTTTATTTAGGTTTGGTATCGGGTTTTCGCGCATCCGCGCGAGCGGCGTAATAGTCGCCTCCCGGTTTAGCGGGCAAGCCTGTTGGCAAATATCACAGCCGACCGCCATCTTCCCTGCCCTGATCTGGTTTTCTTCCCACGCAGAGAGTCTGCCCCGCTTTTGGGTGATGTAAGACCGGCAAAGCTCTTTGCGCAGTAATTTTTGACCTAGCGCGCCGGTCGGGCAGGATTTTACACATTCGCCGCAGTCAAGGCAGCCGCCGATGGCAGATGTGGATGGCGGGATTTGCAGGTCGGTGACAACACAACCGATGCATGTGTAACTGCCATATCCGGATAATATAAGCAGGCCGTGTCGCCCGACCGCGCCCAGTCCTGCCAGCCGCGCCGCTTCGACTTCCCGGATTGGGGAAACGTCTATGAACGGCTCGAACGCACTTTTGGGGTGAAGCACCCGCAGGTCATCGCAAATGCCGGCCAGCAGTGCCCCGCCCGCTTTGTGATAGTCGTCGCAGATCGCGTACCGCGCGACATTTCGGCCGGGGTAATCACCGCTAAAGCAGGGCAACGCACAGACAATTACGCTTTTGGGCGAGGCGGGGAGCCTGCCCGCAGAGCGGACATCCAATAGCGGCAGCACGTCTTCAAACGCGCAGACGCCGATACGGTCGATTCCCCTCTCGGCGAAAATGACAAAGATATCCCGCACGGCCAACCCTCACCATCCAATAGCGAACGCCGGCAAAAGCCCGACAATCCGGCTCTTGCCGACGCTCTGCGATTTACAATCCTCTGCGGCTATGCCTTACCCGCATTGCCAAGCACAGTTTCGATTTTGTGCGCCACAATCTGCTTGATGGCGGCTCTGGCTGGGGTCAGGTATTGGCGGGGGTCAAAGTGGGAGGGGTTTTCTGCAAAGTATTTGCGCAAGACACCGGTCATGGCCAGGCGCAGGTCGGAGTCGATGTTGATTTTGCAAACCGCCATAGCCGCCGCTTTGCGCAGCATATCCTCGGGGATGCCGATGGCGTCGGGCATTTTTCCGCCGTTTTCGTTGATCATCTTGACATACTCCGGGACAACCGAAGACGCGCCGTGCAAAACAATCGGGAAGCCGGGCAGACGTTTTTCAACCTCTTCGAGGATGTCAAAGCGCAGCTGGGGGTTTTGGCCGGGTTTAAACTTGTACGCGCCGTGGCTGGTGCCGATGGCGATGGCCAGCGAGTCGACGCCGGTGCGCTCAACAAATTCCTGCACTTCTTCGGGGCGGGTGTAAGACGCGTCTTCATCCGACACATTTACGTCATCCTCTACCCCGGCCAGGCGGCCGAGCTCGCCCTCGACGCTCACACCGTGAGCATGTGCATACTCAACAACTTTTTTGGTGATGGCGATATTCTCTTCAAAAGAGTGGTGGGAGCCGTCGATCATGACCGAGGTAAATCCGCCGTCGATGCAGCTTTTGCAGAGCTCAAAGCTGTCGCCGTGGTCAAGGTGAACAGCGATTGGCAGGCCGGTTTCGATCACCGCCGCTTCGATCAGCTTCATGAGGTAGGTGTGGTTTGCGTACTTGCGCGCGCCCGAACTCACTTGGAGGATGAGCGGGGCGTTCAGATCTTTTGCCGCCTCGGTGATCCCTTGAATGATCTCCATGTTGTTGACGTTAAAGGCGCCGATTGCGTACTTGCCTGCGTAGGCATCCTTAAACATCTGGGTAGTCGAAACTTTTGGCATACTCCCAACTCCTTTATGATAATGATCAGACTTGTCCTTCCATCTATCATTTTACCCATTAATGCCCAAAAAAGCAAGATCAGGCCGCCAACAAATTACAGGCCGCGCGTTTTGTGCTTGTCTGCATCTTGACATCTGCGGCTTAAGCTCTTATAATAAGATGCGTGCCTGTCGGGTAAGCGCTATGCCAGCAGCAGCTGTAAGCACGCATGGCGACGGTATGTTTATGATATGCGCCAGTAGCTCAGCCGGATAGAGCAACTGCCTTCTAAGCAGTAGGCCAGGGGTTCGAGTCCCTTCTGGCGCGCCACCGGGGACGGCCCCGGAGCCAATGTCGCGTTCTCACGTTGTGGGGGCGCGTTTTGCTTTGCTCTCGCGATTATAACTTACGTCAAAATGACTGAACGAAGCAGAGCACTCAAAATCCGAACTTGTCCCGACAGATATTTTCTGTTGAGGCAAGTTCGGATTTATGCTTTATTTAAATTTTTTAAAAGTTTGCTTGACTTTTCGGCGTCGGTAAATATACAATATTACCGACCCCACTAAAGTGAGGTGATGTTATTGGGGGACAAAAAAATGGGGCGTCCGACTGATAATCCGAAGGACATTTCGCTCAAAGTGAGGCTTGACCAAGAAACTTCCGAAAAGCTGGATGATTGTGCTCGTGTTTTGGAAGTATCAAAGGCAGAGGTCATGCGGCAGGGTGTCCACAGGATTCATGACGACCTCCAGAAAAAATGATAGGAAGCGGCGCCAACTCCACAAAGTAACCGCCACTTCCCCAAGCCGACATATGCTCGAAAGCAAATGCAGCGTAAATATTATATCATGCGCCGCAAACCCTTTCAAGCAATGTCGGAAAACATTGTGAAAAGGATTGATGCAAAGCATGTTAAAAGAACTGTATCTGGGAAATATCGATTTTGACGCCGGACACTTTCCGCAAAGCTCCTCCTTTGCAAAAGCCGCTAAGCGAAGGCTGGACAGCATGGAAAAACTAAGCGCGTTGCTTGACGATACGGAAAAGAAGCTGTTTGAGCAATACTGCGATGCTCAGGGCGATATTGAGGGCATAACCCTTTACGACACATATGCCGGTGCATTGAAGTTCGGCGTCCTGCTTATGGCTGAAATCTTTGCGGAGAATAACATCCGGTGTTGAGATCAATGAGATCACTTGGGTGGGTCGCGCTTTTGAATATACAAGCTGCGGTCCTGCTGCAGCTCGGCGTAGAGGACGGATTTAACGTCGGTGATCCCCTGTCCGCGCAGTGCGTCCTCGAGCTCCCGCATGGTGTAGCCGAGTTCGGGCAGATTTTTGTGGACAATGCTGCCGTCAGAGATGATTTCGGATGGGATAGCGGATATTTGCCCCGCCTTTTTGAGTACGGTGATCGCGCCGTTCGGCTCAAGGATGGCGTACTCGACTTCCAAGACCGAGAAGACCTCATTGAGCCTGAGCTGCATGGTCAAATCGTCCAGGTTCAGCCGTTGTTTTCGAAGTGCGCGCTCAACAATCAGCCCTTTTTTGATCACAATGGTGGGCTGGCCATCCATCAGCACCCGGGCCCTGGGGCTTTTCAGACTGACAAACTCAATCAGCAAAACCAACAAACACCATAGCACAAGGCTCAACACACCCTCGGGCTTGCTTACGTCTTTGTTTAAGATCATTTCGCTGATCAGGCTGCCAAGGGCTATCCCGGTGATGTAGGTAAAGATGGTCAGCTGGCTGAGTTGCTTTTTGCCCAACAGCCGGGTGAGGGTAAGCAGGACAGTAAATCCCAGAAGTGTGCGGATGGTGGTATCAAGCATAACAATGCTCCTTCGACAGAGTCGGTGAGCATAGTTTGTGAGTGCAGCCAAAATTTATGCGGGACACCAGCCAGGCGTCCCGCTAACTTATCCGGCTATTTCGACCCGATATCCCGGTTGATCAGCGCAATGATTTCATGGATTAAGAACATCCGATTATCAAGCTCGGCGATTTTGTCGGCACACATGACCAACTCGTCGCTCAGATGTTTGGGTACGCGGTTTTTGTACTTGTACTTCGCTTTGTGTTCAAGCGTTGACCAAAAATTCATCGCCTCGGTGCGAATTTGCACTTCGACCACCACATCTTCGGCTTTGCCTGAGTAAAAGACAGGCAGCTCCATGATTACGTGATAACTGCGGTAGCCGCTGGGTTTTGGGCGGGTGACGTAATCTTTTTCGTCAAGTATCTTCATCCCGGGCATCTGCCTTAGCAGGCCGACCAGATAAAGTATATCCTTAGAGAAAGAGCAGATAACCCGCACACCCGCTATATCCCGTAGATTTTTTTGCGCGCTTTCGGCCGTAACCTCAACACTTAGCCTGTACAGCTTGTCCGCGATGCTTTCAGGCGATTTGATCCGCCCCTTTATACTCTCGATCGGGCTGCCGTCAACTGTACGCAGTGATTCGTGAAGGATGTCAATCTTGGTGAGCAAGGTCCGCTGTGCCCACTCGTAGATGCGCAGCTTTTCTTTGAGTTTCCCGAATTCTTCTTCACTAAACTTTACCTGCAATTGTGGTCACCTCCCCTGTGCGGCAGAGTTAGGGTGAAAGTCACGCCGCTCATCCGGCCACCCCTTTACACAAATTGATTGTACCACAAAACGCCTCAAACGACAATCCGTATGTCGAAGAATGACGAACAGCGCAGAGGCCGCCCGCCGGCACACAGAATCGCCAGACATTTAAGGAATTTTTGTACGACTTTTAGATTTGCGTGTGTTTTTAAACCCCTTGTTGTGCAGGGCAATTGACAACGCCGGCAGTTTCGTGTATAGTATACACAATTGAGAAATTTAAACGATTAGATTTGGCGGGGATTGCGAGGTGCCGGCGATGAAAATTCATGACAGCTTCTGGTCGGGATATCTGCGGCTGATCAAAGGGACGGTTCTGCCCTTTCAGTGGTCGGCGCTCAATGATGAGGAAGGCATACGGGTGGAAATCGAGAACAGCGACGCACCGATCCCGACCGAGAAAAGCCACGCGATCGCCAACCTGAAGATCGCCGCCGGGCTGGCTTCAGGCACGCACCAAGGCTACTGGTTTCAGGACACCGACGTTTACAAGTGGCTGGAGGGGGTCGGGCATATCCTCAACCACTTCCCCGACAAGGAACTGGAAACGCTGGCCGACGAGGCGATTGATTTAATTGAGGCGGCGATGGAGCCGGACGGTTACCTCAACACTTTTTATCAGCTGCGCACACCCGAACTCAAATTTAAGCAGCTGCATTTGAGCCACGAGATGTATTGCTGCGGCCATTTGATCGAGGCGGCGGTGGCCTACTACACAGCCACCGGCAAGGATAAGATTCTGCGTCTGGCCTGCAAGTTCGCCGACTGTATCGACCAAAACTTTGGGCCGGAAGAACACAAGCGCCACGGCACAGACGGCCACCAGGAGATTGAGCCGGCGCTGGTCAAGCTTTATCAGCTGACCGGTGAAGAAAAGTACCTCAAGCTGGCCGGATACCTGCTGGATGTTCGTGGCCCGGACTGCTTTGACTTTGAATCTTTTTACACCCCAAAATATTTACAGGCATACGCGCGGCCGAAAGAGCAGGAGACCGCTGAGGGCCACGCGGTTCGGATGATGTATATGCTCACCGGGATGGCCGAAACCGCACTGCACACCGGGGATGGGGAAATGCTCGCCGCCTGTCATCGGATTTGGGAAAACATCACAACCAGGCGGATGTACATAACCGGCGGGATCGGCTCAACCAACATCGGCGAAGCGTTTACTTTCGATTACGACCTGCCCAACGACACCATGTATTGCGAGACCTGTGCGTCCATCGGGCTTATCTACTTTGCGCGGGCTATGTTAAACCATGAGCAGGACAGCCGGTACGCCGACGTGATGGAGCGCGCCCTTTACAACAACGCGCTGGCCGGTATGGGCCGGGACGGCAAGCAGTATTTTTATGTCAACCCGCTCGAATCTTTCCCCGCGGCCAACCAAAACAGCCCAAACCGCGGGCATGTGAAATCCACACGTCCGGATTGGTTTGGCTGTGCCTGCTGCCCGCCCAATCTGGCGCGAACGGTCAGCTCAATTGAAAAGTACATGACATCCATCGCAGGCGGCGAGTACTACACACATCTTTACATCGGATATGAGAGCGAAGTGTCGCTGGGGGAAAGTTCCCTGACGCTCAGGCAGGAAATCGCGTTTGACCACCGGTTGGACGTTACATTCACAGTTGACGCAAAACAGCCGGCCGGCGCTGTGTTTAACTTTAGAATCCCCGGCTGGTCGCGGAGTTTTGAGGCTTGCGTAAATGGCAAAAAGCTTGACAATCCTCAAATATCACACGGATACCTTAAAATCAGCAAAGTCTGGTCGGGGTCCGAAACGGTCACAATCACATTTGACGCGCCGGTTTTGCAGGTCAGCGCACACCCGTTTGTCCGCGCTGACGCGGGCAAAGTGGCCATTCAGAAGGGACCGTTCGTCTATTGTCTGGAAGAAGCGGACAACGGCGATAACCTGCACCTTGTGCGGCTCACGCCGGAGACTGTCTTTACCGAAACGCGGCCGAACCCGCTTTACCCGCCCACGCTGGTCTGTAATGGTGAGCGGCTGGAAGTTGGCGGTGAGTGGGAAGGCAAGCTGTACGCCTGCGGCCAAACGCCGCGCTACCGGCCGGCTCGGCTTACCTTTGTTCCTTATTATTCCTGGGCTAACCGCGGGGTCGGGGAGATGCTGGTTTGGGTGAGCAAGCGGTAGCAGATCATAAAAAGCAGGCCCGGCCAGCGGACTTGCGCCGACCGGGCCTGCTTTTTGCCGTTAACGGGTAAAGCGCGCCATTCGGAACTCTACATAGCCATCTTGGTTTAATATATCATTGCCGATAATGCGGTAAACGATATGCCCGTCCCGGTCGGTGACCTCATTGCCAGTGATGCGAAGTATTACCTGCCCGCCTGGGTCGGTGATCTCGCTGCCGTTAATTTTACAGATTTCCAGGCCGCCGATATCTGTAACACTGTTGTCTATCACCCGGTACAGCAGATTACCGCTTTTGTTCGTAATCAACATGCCGCTTCCTCCTCATTTAGCGTCCGTCGGGTCACCGACAAACAAAAACGGCGCAAGAATACAGGATTGTTAAACCCCATACCCTTACACCGCTGCAATGCAAAAAATCCCCGAACAGTCCGCCAGTCAGCTTGAAAACCGGCAAACTTATGGGTATAATATACAATGCAAGTGTGGCCGGTTGGCCATTGGCACAGGAGAGTGTTTCTTCTCCGACTGCTAGGGGGCCGGGTGGTGGTGCACCCGGTTCCTGCTTGCTATGTTTGTCTGCTTCACATTTTACCACAGGTGACATTGATTTTGCAAGCCTTATCACAAATAATACTTTACACGTACTACCGCTTGTGCTATACTGTATCGGTTACCTCATTCTTGGATTAAGGACAAAGGCCGGACAGCCAGCGTCACCAACCTTTTTCTCAGATTGGGGAATATACTAAGAGGTGATATCCAATGCTGTTAAAAGATCAAAAAACCGAAGTGATTGTGGACAACCGCCGTCACGAGAACGACACCGGCTCGCCTGAAGTACAGGTCGCGATCCTGACCCGGCGAATCAACGATCTGACCGAGCATCTCAAGATTCACAAGAAAGACCACCACAGCCGCCGCGGCCTTCTCAAGATGGTCGGCCAACGCCGCGGGCTGCTCAACTACGTTAAGAAGAAAGATATTGAGCGCTACCGCGCGCTGATCGCAAAGCTCGGATTAAGAAAGTAATTAAGGATTTGGGGATTGGGAATTCGCGGCGACTTTGTGCCACAAGCGGGTTCCCAATTCACCATGCACAAAAAAAGACCCGGGAGAAAGACCGCGGTTTTAGCAGTGAATCGAGCAGACGAGCCGGGCGCTGTCTGTTGGCTTTATTGCTAAAATGCGATTTTCTTCCGGACAGCCTGATTGGAGGAAAGTATTTTGTTTGAAAATTTTAAAGTGTTCGAGACTACTTTTGGCGGCAAACCCTTAAGCGTTGAAACCGGCAAGATGTGTGAGCTTTCGGGCGGGTCGGTGCTGGTTCGTTACGGCGACACAACCGTGCTCTGCAATGCGACCATGAGCGCGAAACCCCGGGAGGGCATCGATTTCTTTCCGCTGAGCGTTGACTTTGAAGAAAAGCTTTACGCGGCCGGCAAAATCCCCGGCTCGTTCATGAAGCGGGAAGGCCGCCCGAGTGATAAGTCTGTCCTCGCCTCCCGTATGGTGGACAGGCCGATCCGCCCGCTTTTCCCCAAAGATATGCGCAATGATGTGGCTGTGGTCATGACTGTCCTTTCGGTCAACCAGGACTATCAGCCCGAAATCGCCGGTATGCTGGGCGTATCCATCGCGCTGAGCATTTCGAATATTCCGTGGAACGGGCCGATCGCCGGCGTGAATATGGGATATGTGAACGGCGAGTACGTTGTCAACCCCACCGAGGCCGAGCGGGATGAGAGCGATATGCTGGTCACCATCGTGGGCAACGGCGAAACCATCTGCATGATCGAAGCCGCCGCCAACCAGGTTTCTGAAGAAGTGATGCTGGGCGGGGTCAAGGTCGCTTTCGACGAGATCGCGAAACTGGTCAGCTTTATCAAGGACATTCAAAGCCAGATCGGCAAAGCGAAAATCCCGTTTGAACCCAAAGTTGTGCCGCCCGAAATTTTTGAAGCCGTTAAAGAAGCCGGCATCGAAAAGATGCGGGTTGCGATGGATACCGACGATAAAAACATCCGGGAAGAGCGCCTGCTCCCGCTGGAAGCCGAGATTCATGAGGCAATGGCCGAGCGCTTTCCTGAGCAGAAAGGCCTGATCGACGAGGCCATCTATAAGCTGCAAAAGACGGTTGTCCGCGCCTGGCTGCTTGAGGGCAAGCGGGTGGACGGCCGCGGGATGAACGACATCCGGCCGCTGAACGCCGAAGTCGGGCTGATTCCCCGGGTACACGGCACCGGTATGTTCACACGCGGGCAGACTCAATGCCTGACCGTTGTCACATTGGGCCCGATGAGCGACGCGCAAAAGATCGACGGCATCGACGCCGAAACCCAGCGCCGGTATATGCACCAGTACAACTTCCCCTCTTACTCGGTGGGCGAAACCCGGCCGAACAGAGGCCCCGGCCGCCGCGAAGTCGGCCACGGCGCGCTTGCCTCCAAGGCCATCGAGCCTGTACTGCCCTCGGTTGAAGTCTTCCCCTACGCAATCCGCGCGGTCTCCGAGATTCTCAGCTCGAACGGCTCGACCTCACAGGCGGCCATCTGCGGTTCCTGCCTTGCGCTGATGGATGCGGGCGTGCCGATTACCGACCCGGTTGCCGGTATTTCCTGTGGGTTGATCACCGACGGCGACCCCAACGCCGGCGGGCGCTGGGATACTTTTGTGGACATTCAGGGCGTTGAAGATTTCTTCGGCGACATGGACTTCAAAGTCGGCGGCACACACAAAGGCATCACCGCCATTCAGATGGATATCAAGCTGGACGGTCTGACCTTTGATATTATCGAAAGCGCGCTCGAAAAATGCCGGAAAGCCCGCCTGCACATTCTAGACGATGTGATGCTCAAAGTTCTGCCCGCCCCGCGCGAAGAGCTGTCCGCTTTCGCGCCCAAGATGCTGACCATTACCATCCACCCGGATAAAATCCGCGAAGTCATCGGCTCAGGCGGCAAGGTCATTCAAAAAATCTGCGCCGAGTGCGACGTTAAAATCGACATTGAAGACGACGGCAAAGTTTATGTTCTGGGAACAAATCTCGAAAACGCCAACCGCGCGCTGGCTGTCATCAAGACCATCGCAATGGATCCCGAAGTCGGCGCGTTCTATAAGGGCAAAGTTACCCGCCTGATGAATTTTGGCGCATTCGTCGAAATCGCCCCCGGCAAAGAGGGCCTGGTGCACATCTCTAAGCTGGACAAAAACCGGGTCGAGCGGGTAGAGGATGTGGTCAACGTGGGCAGCGAGGTGCTGGTTAAAGTCACCGAGATCGACGCCCAGGGCCGGATCAACCTAAGCCGGAAAGACGCCTTGATCGCCATGGAAAAGAAAGCGGAAAAAGAGGGCGAAGAAAACAACTAAGCCCAAGCAAAAAAAGCACCGTGTACCCGGAAGTGTTTCCGAGCACACGGTGCTTTTAGTTGTCATCGTCAACTATCCACTGATCTGTCCGGCAACGCGCCCAGCCCGGCGATGATCGGGGTGACAATCCTGCGTATGGCCGGGATCATCTTGCCGATTAGGATGGATGATGCGATGGTACCCTCCCGCACACCGTCCAGCCCGCCCAAAAAGATCAGCGACAGGGCTAGGGCGGATAGCACAACGGTTGAGTCAGCGAATATCTTGACGATGTGAAAGGGCTTGTCCAGCTTGTAGGCGATGGCGGCCACAATCCCTTCTGAGGGCAGGTTGACCAGCTTGGCGTCCATATAAAAGATGATGCCGGTCGCGATACAGACCATACCGAGAAAAAGAAAGGTGAGCTGCCCGCCATAGGTGGGGATGCGAAAGTCGCCGAGCAAAAACTGGGTAAAGTTGACGAAATAGCCGAAGATGACCGCAAAGACAATCTGGGTCACATCAATCGGCCGAAACTCCTTGCGCAAGATCGCCGCTTGCATCAGGATAAAGAACGACAACACAACTTTTACCCAGGTGCCCATGCTCAAGCCGGTGATGCGACTGAGGACGAAAGGGAAGGATTGCACCGGGGATAGCCCAAGATCCGAATTGACGGCAAAAGCCACCCCAAAGGCCGCGATAAGCAGCCCGATGACATAAACCAATATCCGCTGAGGCAAATGTCTTTCTTTGATCAGATAACCACTTATACTTATGGCCGATCGCTTTTCTGTCGTTTCAGTCATCTGCAAGTCCCTTTACTTTTAGTATAATTTAATGTTCAACAACCACAGGTATATCCTTGCGAATCCGGACGTCAGCGGCTACGAACGCGCCTTTTGCCGGGTCGAACAAGATCGGGTTCAGGTCGATTTCGGCGATCATTGGCAGTTCACTGAGCATCCCGCTCACCCGGCAGATCACGTCAACCAGCGCGTTTTTGTCAACCCCCGGCTTGCCGCGGTAGCCGGCCAGCAGCGGCTCACAGCGCAGTGAATCGATCATAGCCATCGCCTGATCTTTGCTGATAGGCGGGTAGCCGAATGTCACATCCTTCATGATCTCGACCCATACGCCGCCCAGGCCAAGCATAATCGAGTTGCCCAGCTGCGGGTCGCGGATACTGCCCACGATCAGCTCTGTTCCCTGTGGCACCATTTCTTGGAGCAAAACGCCTTTAGCGCCGGTAAATCTGGCCATAAACTCATTGACTACACTGACAGCCTCGTCCGCGTTCATGATATTCAGCCGGACACCGCCTACATCCGATTTGTGTACGATTTCAGGATGTTCAATTTTTGCGACTAAAGGATATGATAGGTTAAGATTCATTACTTCATTTGAGCTGGCAACTACAAACTTTCCGGGCACATGAATCCCAAAGGAATCAAGGATTGCATACGCGTCCTCGACCGGCAGATAATCGCCCTCACTGACTTTTGCCAGCATGACTTCGGCGGCGCGTACGGTGGCCTTTAGCGCGCGGGGCTGGGTTTCGTCCGCGTACTTGACCGGCGCACGCATACCATTTAGCATGAGCGCCATCTGCTCGGGGTACTCACTGAATGGGAACCGCTCGCGGTTCATGACATCCCGGGCGGCTTTGCCCAAAGTCGGGCCAAAATAGTTGGAAAGCACCGGGATTTTCGCTTCGCGGATGATGGGTACAAGCGCCTGGGCAACCGCGCCGGTATCCACAGTGGCGGGCGGCACACAGCAGACCAGCAGCGCGTCGTATTCGCCGCTTTCGATCATCAGCCTGGCGGACAGCGAATAGTGTTCGGGCGGGGCGGGCGCGACCACATCGATCGGGTTTTGGACGGACGCTTCGGCCATCAGGTTTTCGGCCAGCTTTGCTTTGAGTGTGTCCGACGGAGGCGGGAGCTCAAACCCAAAGTCGGAGGCCGCGTCCGAAATCAGGATGCCCATCCCACCGGCGTTGGTCAACACACCTACCCGGTTGCCCTTAAGCTTTGGCAGGTTGGAAAGCGCGGCCGCGCAGTAAAAACACTCTTCCAGCGACTTCATCCGGGTGATCCCGGCTTTGTGGATGAGGGCATCGACCACCTGGTCGTCTCCGGCCAGACTGCCGGTGTGCGAGCTGGCCGCCGCCATCCCCGCGCTGGTCCTTCCCGATTTGACCAGCAGGATTGGCTTGGTCATCCGCTTTGCGGTCTCGACCAGACGGGCCGGTTCCAGAATAGATTCAAGATAAAGCACAATGACCTTGGTGTGCTCGTCGTTTTCGTAAAAGGGCAGCAGATCACAAACGGTGATGTCCGCTTGATTGCCCAGCGAAACAATGGCCGAAAGGCCGATCCCCAGTTCTTCGGCGTAGTCGAGCATAGAAGCGCCGATCGATCCGCTTTGTGTGAACAGCGCGACCCCGCCATGCACAAACGGCGTGTGCAGGATCGTTCCGTTCAGGTTTGCCGCCACGCTGATTACACCCATACAGTTGGGGCCGATCAGCCGCATGTTGTACTTGTGGACGATTTCAACCAGCTTCTCTTGGGCCGCGATGCCTTCCCCGCCCACTTCTTTGAAGCCGGCCGAAACACATACCAGCGCCTTGACGCCTTTCTTACCGCATTCCTCCGCGACTTGCAGAACCGCTTTGCCGGGGGTGACGATGATGGCCATGTCCACATCCCCGGGGATTTCGCCGACCGAAGCGTACCCCTTTACACCCATCACGTCTTCGGCCCGCATGTTGACCACGTACTTTTCGCCCTTAAATCCGTCGCGCAGGATGTTTTGCACCACACTGCGGCCGATGCCCGGCTTGTCGGACGCGCCGATCACAACCACCGAGTTGGGGTAAAGCATCTTTCGGGTCTCGCGCTTGTGCATGGGGATGTTCTCGCCCCAGCTCTCAATGCGGATACCCAGCGGCTTCTTCTCGCCTTTGTAGTAGACCGCGCCGTCCTCATCGGTAACAAAATTCCCGGATGCAACCTCAAGCAATGTTCTCGCACCAACCATTCGACTTTGTTCGTTGACTAACTTGAGGTAGTGGCGCATACGCTCAGTTTCGTCGGCGTGCAGGGTGTAATCGACCGGCACGCGTTCAGAAATGACCAAAATCGGGCCGCCGTCCACCTGTTTGGTCGCGATGTGGGAGGTCGAGCAAAGGTTCGGCTCTTTGCCGGCCAGCGCGTCGCCCACCCCATTCCCGCCGGCGTACAGGCGCTTTCCCTCCTTTTGGATGGAGAGGTCAGCCGGGTGGACGTTGATGATCAAATACTCATCCAGCAAGCAGTCGGTGGTTGCCCAAACATACCCGGCCAGCAGGATGGCGTCCCCTTTCATCGGGCGGATGAGATCCAGCGCGGCCGCGTCGTATTGCGCGCGCACTTCCCGGTCTTTGAGGGGTTTGTCCCGCTGTGCGTAGTATTCCTTAATGTCGATGGTGGCGGATGGAACGCCCAGCTCTTTGGCCCTAGCCGCCGCTTTGCTGTCCGCCTTGCTGCAAAAGACGCCGACGATCTCAAACGGGCAGCCCTCGGGGGTTTGTTCCATCTCTTTTTGCAGCTCATACGCTTTCCAGAGAGTGTCGCCAGAGCCGGAAGCGTAACCGATCACCCGCAATCTGCCAAGTATCGGGTTGTGTACAGGCGTTAACATTTCGCTCACTCCTTAAAATTTAATTTATATACTTGGGAAAGTTGCAGTGAGAAGATTCGCCCGCGTTAAGCGGGCGTTCTCCCATTTTCTGAATTATTTCTTGATGGCTGCGGCCAGTGTTTTGTACTCTTCGCGGGTCAGGTCGCGCTTAGCTTTCATCCCCTCGGTCTTGACCAGGTCGGCCATTGCCTTGACTTGTTCTTCGCTCATCTCAATTCCCAGCTCCTGGTTGACTAGGGCGATGTTGGCCACCCCGCTCTTCTTGCCGGTGTAGATGTAAGGCTCTACCTGGTTGACCATATCCCAGTGGTAGGGCAGCATAACCAGCGGGTCTGCGTCTTTGCAGTTTTTCCAGAGCCCGACCGGCATACCGGTCTCCCAGCCGAAGATGCGCTCACCTACAATGGCTTTGGTGGGCGAAACCGCTTTGCCGGTGCGCATGGCCACTTCGCGGGAAAGTTCGGGCAGCTTGGTCAGATCAATCCCGGTGTCGATTCCGTAAAGGGCTTTGAGGGAGACGACCAGCGGCTCAAGCGGGCAGTTACCGGTGCGCTCGCCAATTCCGTTTACGGTGACATGTGCGCAGGAGGCCCCGGCCTTGAGTGCCGAAATCGCGGTGGCGACACTCATCCCAAAATCCTCATGACAGTGGATTTCGATCGGGCAGGCAAGGCGCTCAATCATCTTGCGGGTGGTGTAGTACGCGCCCTCAGGCGAGAACGCACCGAATGTATCGACCAGTGTGACCGCGTCCATATGCCCGCCGCCCTCTTTGATGGCTTGGAGGGTATCGAGTAAAAAGTTAAGGGTCGCGCGCGAGCCGTCAGCCGGGAAGAATGTGACTTTCATCCCCAATTGGTGGGCAAGGGCGGTCGATTCACAGGCGGCGGCGATTGCCTTTTCGACTGTCCAGCCCATCCCTTTGGCCAACAGATGCTCACTGCCCGGCACTTCGGCGATTACCCCGTCAACCCCACACTCTTTGGCCAGCTTGATGTCGGCGGTCATATTTCGGACAAAGCAGTAAGTTTCGGCTTTCAGGCCGAGGGACGCGATCTCTTTGATGGCGTCGGCGTCTTCCTGGGATACGGCGGGTGCGCCGCACTCGATCTTGTGGATGCCGGCTTCGTCCAGTTTTTTGGCGATGGCGACTTTGTCGGCGCGGTTTAGCACAATACCCGGCTGTTGTTCTCCGTCCCGGCAGGTGGTCTCAAGGATTTTCACGTCCTCAACGAAATGAAAACCGGAAGTCACCTCTTCGGCGAAGTTAGACGGCGAAACCCACCATTTGTCAGTGCGATGGCCCATGATTGTAGTCCTCCTTAACTGTTATTGTTAATCAACGCCCATATAGGCTTTTTGTACGTCCTCATTCTGGAGCAAGTTCTCGCATGTATCGGACATGACAATCTCGCCGGTTTGCACCACATAGCCCCGGTGGGCGGTGTTCAGCGCGATCTTTGAGTTCTGTTCAACAAAGAGGATGGTCGTGCCCTCGGCGTTGATCCGCTTGATCGCCTCAAAAATCTCCTTGATGATCAGTGGGGCAAGGCCGAGGGAAGGCTCGTCGAGCAGGATCATCTTGGGGTTGCTGATCATGGCCCGGCCGATCGCGAGCATCTGCTGTTCGCCGCCTGAAAGTGTACCGGCCATCTGCGGCCTGCGCTCATGCAGGCGGGGAAAGAGCTTGTAAATCTTGTCCAAGTCGTCTTTGATCAGGTGGCGGTCTTTGCGCAGGTAAGCGCCAACCATCAGATTTTCTTCCACACTCAGCTTGGAGAAGACATGCCGGCCCTCCAACACCTGCACCAGCCCCAAACCGGTGATTTTGTTCCCCCGCTTTTTCTGGATCGGCTTGCCGCCAAAGAGGATTTCGCCGCGCACGCCCCCGTGGTGGGTCAATCCAGAAATGGTTTGCAGGGTGGTGGTCTTGCCCGCGCCGTTCGCGCCGATTAGGGTGACCATCTCGCCCTCGTTGACGTAGAGGTCGATCCCCTTGACCGCGTGGATGCTGCCGTAATAATAGTGGAGGTTTTTGACTTCCAACAGTGGGGCCATTACTCGTCACCTCCCAGATAAGCCGCGATGACTTCGGGGTTGTTCTGCACTTCTTCGGGCATACCCTGCGCGAGCAGCGCGCCGTTGTAAAGCACAAAGATATAGTCGCAAACTCCCATGACCAGCCGCATGTCGTGCTCGACCATCAACACAATGACGTCCCGCTCAAGGATTTGATTGAGCAGTTTGTCCAGCTCGCGCTTTTCAGTCGAGTTCATCCCGGCCGCCGGCTCGTCAAGCAAAATCAGCTTTGGGTCGCCGGCAAGCCCGCGGACAATTTCAAGCAGGCGCTGTTCCCCGTAGGACAGGCTACCGGCCGGGGAGTTGCCTTTGTGTTCCAGACCGACGAACTTGAGCAGATCCCAGGCTTTGGCTAAGGCTTCTTCTTCCTCCCGGCGCTGTTTTGGGGTGCGCAGGATCGCGTTAAAGAGATTAGACTCCAACTTTGAGTGCATCCCGACCAGAACGTTTTCAACCACGCTCATCCGCCGGAAAAGGTTGATGACCTGATAGGTGCGGGACATCCCCGCCTCGTTAAACTGAAAACACCGCTGGCCCTGCATCTCGCTGCCGTTAAAGAACACTTTGCCCTCGGGGCTGTACACCCCGCTAATGCAGTTAAAGAAGGTGGTCTTGCCCGCGCCGTTCGGGCCGATCAGGCCGTAAATCTGCTTTTTGTTGATCTCAAGCGAGACATTGTTTACGGCAACCAGCCCGCCAAAGCGAATGGTGACGTTTTCGACTTTAAGCATCGCTCGCCCCTCCCTTCTTTTGAAGGCCACCGGTCAGTTTTTTGAACGCACTGACCATTGTACCCCAAATCCCGCCGGGAATGACCACGATGACCAAAAGCATCATCACGCCGAAAATGAGCATCTGGAACTCCTGTAAGGGGCGAAGCACTTCGGTGAGGGTCAGCACAGTCACCACCCCGACCACCGGCCCAAGCAGAGAAGCTGTTCCGCCAAAGAGCAGCATGATGATAAACATGATCGACTGCTGAATTGTAAATGTTTCCGGGCTGATGTAGCGGACAAAGTGTGTGAACATCGCGCCCGCAAAGGCGGTGTAAAACGCGCTGATCGAAAAGGCCATAACTTTGTATTTGCGGACATCAATCCCCATTCCGTCGGCCGCCCGGCTGTTCTCGCGGATTGCGATAAACGCGCGGCCCACTTTTGAGCGGACAATCAAGTGCTTGACCAATAGAAAGAGGATACAACAGATCAGGCCAAAGTAGTAAAACCGGACATTGCTGTTGAACGGAAATCCAAAGAGGCTGACCGGGCTGGCAAACATCCCGCGAAAGTTGCCGGTAATCCCGCCGGGCGAGTTGACGATGATCTGGTAGACAATTTCACCAAAGGCAATGGTGGCCAGTGAAAGAAAGTGAAAAACCAGCTTGGATGCGGGATAAGCAAGCAGCGCGCCAATCACGGCAGCGATGACGGATGCGATAAACATGGTAAAGATGACCGGGATGTTCAGCTCGTTGTTGAGGATCCCCGACATGTAAGCGCCAATCGCGAAGAACGCGGCGTGCCCGATCGATATCTGGCCGCTGTAGCCAAACACAATGTCAAGCCCCGAAACCGCGATGACGTAGAGAAAAACAAGACATCCTACCATAATAAAGAAAGTGTTCCCTGTGGCTGTGAAAAAGGTCGGCAAAGAAAAGGCGACCAGAATCAGAGCCAGAACCGGCATCTTGGTTTTGATTAGACCCAGCATCAAATTCTCTCCCCTTTCCTTTAACCGTCTTGGATGGCGCGCTCGTTAAAGATACCGGTGGGCTTGATGAACAGGAAGAGCAGAAGCACCATATACGCTACAAGATCCCTAAACTGGCTGGAAATATAACCGGCCACAAAGTTTTCGAGCAGGCCGAGGGCAATCCCGCCGACCATTGCGCCGTACATGTTGCCGAACCCGCCGATTACCGCGCCCGCGAAGCCTTTGCGGCCAAGCTGTGCGCCCAAGAGCGAAAATACACCGTACATCGGGCCGATCAGCATCCCGCCGACCGCGGCGATCCCGGCTGAAAGCCCCCAGGTGATCCCGGTACTCAGGGAAGTGTCAATCCCACAGGCTTCGGCCGCTTTCGAATCCATAGCCGCCGCCCGCATGGATGTCCCGACCCGGGTTTTTGTCATAAAGAAATGCAGCGCGATCATCAACAAAAGCGAAACGCCGACCGCGACCAACACTTCAGGCTGAATGTTCACCCCGGCCACCCGCACGGTGTTGACCGCAAAAACGGACGGAAAGCTGAGTGGGATGTTCCCCCAGATAAGGTTGACGCCGTTTTGTATGATGTATGAAATCGCGATGGTCGCGAGGACAATATACGCAACGCCCACCCCGCGCCGGGTCAGTGTCCGTATAATCCCTTTTTCCATCAGTATGCCGAATAAGAATGCAACCGCGATGGTAAGTACAAGTGAGAGCGCGAAGGGGATTCCCATAAAGGCATAAAAAGTCAGCCCCAGGTATGCCCCAAGTGTCATGATATCGCCCTGCATCAGGCTCATAAGCCCGGATGCTTTGTAGATCAGGCTGTAACCCAGAGCAACCAGCCCGTAGATACAGCCCAGTGCCAGGCCGGTTATAAGGAGTATCATGAATCTTTCCATATTGTGGAGAAAACTCCTTTCGGAATGGAGTGTACAAAAAACGCATGATGTGGTAAAACACATACGAACAAAATGGCGGGCAGCGCATCTTTCCCGATCCACCGCCCGCCGATCGCCTATTCAGTTAGAAACTTGTGCCGGTTGCCGCAAAGAACGCCTCCAGGCCGCCGCCTGCCAGCCACTCGTCAAAGAGCAGATTTTGGCCGTCAACAATGACGAAGCGGTTGAAGAACTGGTAGCCCTCGCGGGTGCCGTTGGTAAAGTCGACCCGGCCGCCAAGCCCCTCAAAGACAACCTGGTTGGCCGCCTGGCGCAGGCTTTCGGGGGAATTGTCGGGTGCGAGCTTAGCCGCTTCCCAAAGTGCCATGATGTTATCCCAGTTGCGGTAAGGGATCTCGGTTTGGGGCAGTTCACCCCAACGGGCTTCGTAAAGGCGCAGGAACTCGTACATAGCCGGAATGTTCTGTGCGTCAGCCGCATCCACATAAGTGACATAGGGGTTGGTGAACATGATGTAGTTGGAATTTTCAAGACCTACGATATCGATCATGAAATTGGCGAAAGACTCGTTGTTGATGACGATGCCGTTCCAGCCGAGCTGGCGGAGCTGGTTGACAAAGTTGATGGTCGGCTCGCCCAGAGTACCGAAGAACACGGCCTGCGGGTCGGAAGCAAGGATGTTGGCGATCTGCGCGCTAAAGTCGGTGTCGCCAACCGCATGGCTTTCGCGGGTTGTGATGGTAACGCCCAGCGCCTCAGCTTCAGAAATAAACGCATCGGCAGAAGCGATCGAAGAGTCATCCAGCCCGTTGAAGACGGCTACACGGGTGATCCCCATCTGGTTTACCATGTCGGCGGTCAAAACCATCGCAACGTCGGTATTCATAGCCGCACGGAAGAGGAAAGGCCAATCGGGTTCCATCCAGGTGGGGGAAGTGCCGCTGCCGAACGTGATGATCTGGTTGTCGTTGGCGATCTGGCCGATGGCCAAAATCTCACTGGAAACCATTGAGCCGATCAGCGCGTCGATGTTGTGTACTTCGATCAGTCGGTTTACAACGCTGACTGCCTCTTGCGGGGAGGTTACGTCGTAAATTTGCAGGGCAACCGGTACACCGTTAAAGCCGCCCTCGGCGTTGATCATCTCAATTGCCATTTCGATTGCGTTGCGGGCTTCAATGCCGAAGGCCGCATTGCCGCCGCTCAGCGGCTGGAAGTTGCCGATCAGGAAAACTTCACCGTCGTTTGCGGGCGCTGCGGTATCACCGGCGGGTGCGTCATTGCCGGCCGGGGTTGTGGAGTCCGCAGGTGCGGTTCCGCCGCCATTGCCGCAGGCGCCCAATAGCAGGGCAATGATCAAAACGGTCACGATGGTACTCAGAAAACGTTTGTGTTTGCGCATGTTTAAATTCCTCCGTTAATGTTTTTTATGGTTGTCCATTTGTGGTTTTGCTGCTGATTGACCTTGAGCGCGACCATCTCCTTCCGTATTGTGGCCGTCACGCAGGGCGGGGTTTCCGCTCAGCGTGATATCTTAGTCGACAAAGGGTTTGCCGCTCAGCGCGTCGGTCATCCTTTTGAACGCTTCGGCCAGCACTTCGGGTGTGCCGTTGCAGGAAATGCGCACAAAGTTATTCGCGTTTTTGCCGCAGGCCGTGCCGGGGGTGACGATCACCCGCGCTTCCTCGATCATCTTCATGGCGAAGTCAAGGGCGCTCAGCCCGGTCTTTTCAATGTTGGCGAATACGTAAAAGCTGCCTTTCGGTTTAACACAGGACATTCCCGGCGTTGCGTTGACCAGCTTTGCAACCGCGTCCACCCTTTCTTTGTAAAGTGCGGCGGCGTCTTTGACAAAACCACGGCAGTCGCGCAGGGCGACCACACCCGCCCGCTGAATCATCGCGGGGACACCCATGACCGTATCCGTACTCAATACACTGAGCACCCGCATAATATCGACATTGCCCATCAGATAGCCCAGCCGCCAGCCGGTCATTGCGTAGGTTTTCGAGAACCCGCCCAGCGTGATGGTCCGCCCGGCCATTCCGGGCAGTGTGGCGAAGGATACATGCTCGCCCTCAAAAACGTAGGATTCGTAAATCTCATCGGAAAGTACCATCAGGTCGTGTTTTTCGACCACTTTCGCGATCTTTTCCATCTCATCCCGCGGGATAACCGCGCCGGTCGGGTTGGAGGGGGAATTGAGGATCAGAAGCTTACTGGCCGGGGTGATGTGGGTTTTGAGCGCCTCGGCGGTCAGGACAAAGCCGTCTTTTTCGTATACCGGCACACCCACCAGCTTACCGCCCACATACCTGGCCTGTCCGATATAAGACGGGAAACAGGGGTCGGTGACAATGACTTCGTCGCCGGGGTTGATAAACGCGGTCAGCACAAGATAGATGGCCTGAATCCCGCCGCTTGTGATCAGCACTTCGTCCGGGGTGAGCTTTAGGCCGTGAAAGTCACCCCAGTAGTTGCAGACTTCAGCCCGCAGGTCGGGGTAACCGTTCATAGGCGGGTAGTGGGTGAACCCGGCATCCACCGCTTCTTTGAGGGCTTCGATTACTTCGGGCGGCGAATCTAAATCCGGCTCACCTACGCCTAAGTTGATCAGGTTTTTATACTTGGCCGTTGCCTGAAACATTTTGAGCATAGGCGATGGCGCAAGTTCTAAAAAGGCATTGCTAAGCTTATTCTTTAACACTTTACTCTGCTCCTTTTTGCTGTTATAATGAACTGACCGCATACAGTGCGCATTTTTAAAGCTTCGGGCAGTGGACGATAATGAAAAATGTAGGTGAAACAAAGTGGCCAAACACCAGGACTCAAGCAGCGAAGACAACATTTACTTTAACATAAACACGGTGGCCAAAAAGATTGGCGTTGTACCCGCCACCATCCGAAACTGGGAAAAACAAGGGCTGTTTGTTGCCCGGCGCTCAGCCAACGGCTACCGGATTTATGACTTTAAAGATCTGGACACCCTACAATCGATAAAACAGCTTTCAAAAGACGAGAACATGGGGATTAACGCGATCCGGATGATGTACAAGGCCCAGCCTTACACCGAGCGGGAGGTCGCCGTATCCCGGCGGCTTCTCAGTGAAAAGTGGCGTGAGTCCCGCCAAAAGCGGGGGGACTTGCTGGACGATGTGGCCAAAGCAGTCGGAATCTCGCCCTCTTATCTCTCTAAAATCGAAAACGGGCAGGCAAATGTCTCGCTCGAAGTTTTGGAGTCTTTGGCCAAATTTTACGGTGAGAGCCTGATGTACTATGTAGGTGAGCCGGAAAGCGAAAGCCACATTGTCCGGAAAAACCAGGGCGAGACTTTTACTGTCGGCGTACCCGGGGTAACGGTCGAGTCGGTGGTCGCGCTGAGCAACAGCCCGATGAACGCCATGGTCTACACAATTGAGCCGGGCAGCGGCCGGAGTGATGTTTCCATCCACAGCGGGCAGGAGTATGTCTATCTTCTCAGCGGGCGGATGGAGTTTGTCCTCGACGAGGCCGACCGGTACACCCTCGACCCCGGCGATTCCCTTTGTTACCCCTCACACCGGCCGCACACCTGGATGAACATCGGCAAGCGCACAGCCAAGGTTCTATGGGTCTATACACACGGGCCGGAATAGCCCCCCCGAATAATCGATTTCATACTATCATAATTATCCCCACTATGTCAACGTCTTTTTGAATGTTAGTCATTAAGCGGAGCAATTTTGTATAACATTATAAAATCAGTTGGGTAGCTTAAGCTATTCTGACCTAAAAACAGAGAAGCGCAGGTAAATTCAACCTGCGCTTCTCTGTTTTAGAACCTGTGAGCCTTAATGTTCGTCAGATACAACAACCAAAGCAGACGCCGCTAAAGCTGTCTGGGTTGTCGGCAGAAAGCGCCCCGGCTGTGATGATGACGGAAAACTGTCTGGGTTGTCGGCAGAAAGCGCCCCGGCTGTGATGATGACGGAAAACTGTCCCAAATTCGCGGCGCGCGGAGAGCGTGTCCACCAGTTCCGGTTAGGTGTGGCCGTCCCCTCGGCGGTTTTGATGCGAGTGGCCAGTACACTGGTAAAGACCGGGTACTGATGCCCCTCTCCGTCAATGTTGATGGCGGGCGCACCACCGGCTATCTCAGCCCCCGAAAAAAGAAAGAGGGTCAGCGCCTGTTCGAGAAGTTCTGTGGACATCCCACCCGCGCCAGTCCTCTTGATGACCGGCTTGAGGATGGCCTTAAAGTCGCCGGGCAGTGTCTCCCAAAACGCACCGGTCAGCCAGGCGTAAATCGCCGAGTCGGTGTGCGTACCCTCTCCCCCGCGCACCGGATTAGTCTGCCGCAGTTCGGGCAGGACGCTGCGCATCCCCAGTGTGAACCTGGCTTTTCCGCCAGCCGCCAGATCGTCGTGGTCAATCCCGTAAATCTGCATGGTGATTACCTCTCCCGTGGTCAGGGTCAACGGTTTGAGGTCGCCGATCTTCCAGCTTTCGGGTACAAGGTCGTGTTCCACCGCTTTGCCAATGGTTGTCCAGCTGTTGTTTGCGAATACCGGGTCAACTGTAAAGGCCGGCCATATCAGCCTGGCTTTTCCGTCTACCCCGGCGTAGACCACTTTGACTTTTCTCGCCCGGCCGCCCACCCCGATGTAAGCCGCGTGAACTCTGTGCGCTTTGTCTGTAACCCCGCTGTAAATGCCCATCTTGCCACCTCCTATTCATATACAAAGCAGATTGTGCCGCTGGCCAGCTCGGACACGCCGGTTTCTAGATCGGCGGCCGAAAAGATGACATTGCGCACCTGAGCGGTGGTGTAGTCGGTGTTTGGGTGTGCGGTCAGAGAGCCTGCCATCACCCCGCCGGATTGCGATACAAACAGAGCGTTTGCTTCGTCGCGGGTGTAGGCGTCTGCACTTTCGCCGGGTTCGCCTTGTGGGCCAGGTTGACCCTGTGCACCCTGAGGCCCGGCCGGACCTTGGTACCCCTGCGGCCCCGGCTGGCCTCGTGGGCCGGGTTCACCCTGCGGGCCGCGTATCTGTCCGGCCTGTATCCATCCGCCATCCCCCCAAACCCAGAGAGTTTCGCCGATTATGTAGGCATCTCCCATGCACACATCCGTCTCCGGCAGGTCGGCTGCACTTTCCTTGCCGCCCAGAACTCGCACACCGGTGCCGTCGTTTCCCCGCTGACCTTGCGGACCGGGCTCTCCTCGCTGGCCGCGCGGGATAACAAAGTCGAACACCGCACTTTCGTCCGTCCCCACATTATACACGGCGGCGTCATCTTCCGGCCGGCCGGTGGCCACATTTCCAACCGAAACCCGCACCGGCCCGCCCTGACCTCCAATGTGAATCCGGCTGACCAGTCCACCCGCCATGTTCGAAAATAGCAAGTCCCCCTGGTCAAGCGAAACAGACGAGATGGCGCTGCGGTGCACTTCACGCATCATGTCGGGCAGCTCTTCGATCGTTCGCACATCGCTGAAATGCGACGGGCGCAGCCAAAAACGCAGGATATTCGACTGAAACAGCACACCATCGCCATCTTCAAACGCCACCTGCATTTCGAGCGTATCGATCTGGGTCAGCGCGTTTGGAATGACAAACACGCTGTCGCGCCCCAGGCTGACCGGTTGGTGTACATGCCCGTCAACCTCAAAAATCAGCATCAGGTTTGCATCTTGATACTCACCCGGGCGCGAAAAGACAAATTGCTTCGCGCGATTGTCGTACATATTGCCGATACAACTGTTCGCCGCCTCCGCCACCAGCTTTCCGCTTTGAATTTTCAGCATTATTTCAATCTTCTCCAATACCACAACACCCTTTCATTTCAAATATGCGGTCAGTATATCAGGTTGCATTCGCTTCATCAATAGCAATTTAAAATTTCATATAATATATATCCAAAGATGTATGTGATCGTTAAACTGCAGCGAATGTCTACAGCCGCGGCGGAAAGACACCCGCTACAAGTGGCGTTCACAAAATAATCATAGCTTTTTCGCGCGGATTTCGCTATAATGTCTTCTGGAAGTTTGACGCGCAACAATAGCACATGCCGCGTTTTTGTGCTATAATATATAGAGTTACACCAGCATTGACAAAAGGGAGGGAAGAAGCTTGCGGGAAATCTCGATTGTTTTATCTGAGTTTTGGGCCGGGCTCAACTCGGTCATAGCTTCTGCCGGCCCTGCCGACTTGTTGGATATTCTGGTGATATCCTTCCTGCTTTATCACGCGATACGGCTGGTGCGCGAGACCAGGGCCATCCAGCTGGTCAAAGGGATCGGCGCTATTCTCTTCCTTTACTTTGCGGCGTCAAACCTGAATATGATCACCCTGACCACATTTATCACCAACATTGTTCAGTTCGGTGTGGTCGCGCTGGCCATCGTCTTCCAACCTGAACTCCGGCGCGCGCTTGAGCAGGTTGGGCGCTCCCGTATTTCGCGAATCGGTCGGCTGGGCGGCCGGGACGGCGAAGAGTTGACCCTCGCGCTCCAGACCATGATCGCGGCGGTAGCCGGCTCTGTCACCGACCTTTCCCGTACCAAGACCGGCGCGTTAATGGTTATCGAGCGAGAAACCAAGCTGGGCGACGTGACCCCGAGCGGCACACTCATTGACGCGGACGCGAGTGTCGCACTGATCTGCAACATCTTTTATCCGAACACACCCATGCATGACGGGGCTATGATCTTTCGAGAAGGGCGGGTGCACGCCGCCGGGTGCTTCCTTCCCCTTTCGGCCAACGACGAAATTGGCCGGGAGCTCGGTACCCGCCACCGCGCAGCGCTTGGAATGAGCGAAGTGAGCGACGCAATCGTGATCGTAGTCTCTGAAGAAACCGGGGCGATTTCGGTCTGTATCAACGGCAAGCTTGACCGGGGCCGCTCGGTCGAAGAACTGATCGAAATCCTCGAAGATGGCTTGATCGGCCAGAAGGGCGACGAAAGCAAGAAGACTTTTTGGAGGAAGAGCCAATGAATGGGCCGCTGAGTTTGAGCAAACTACTGGACAGCAAACGGTTTGTCCTTGTACTTGCCGTTTTGGTCGCGGTGATCAGCTGGCTGACGGTGGCCATGACCACCAGCGACACACTGACACTGATTATCACGGACGTGCCGGTCGACATCGAAATGCAAAGCGGATTCCTGGTAAGCCGGGGATTAGCATTTTGGAATATCCCCACCATTACCGCCGACGTAGAAGTCAACGGCGCGCGAACGGTGGTCGGCAACCTGCGAGCTGAAGACTTCAACTTGACCGTAGACGTCAATCATGTCCATAGACCGGATACCTGGGAGCTTCGAGTTGTGGTTTCTCAAAATCAAGCGCTGGGAGATTTTGAAATTGAACAGATAACGCCGCGCCAACCGGTTATGGTTCGGGTTGATCAGGTCGACAGCCGCATCTTTGAGATTGATCTGGAGATCACCGGCCCAAACAACACCACGTTGGCCGCCGCGCCCGGATTTATGATCGATTCACCTCGTCTGACCCCATCCTCCGATGTGATGATTACCGGCGCGCGTAGCGACCTTGAGCGGGTCTACCGGGCAGTGGTACGCCATGAGTTAGACGATCCGCTGAATAGCCCTTACATCGAAGATCTGCCGATCATTTTGCTGGATATGGCCGGAAATGAGATTGATCTGAGCGATCGGCCGATGCAGCTGGACTACGAGAACCTGACCCTGCAAATCCCGGTTCTGCGGGTAGAGACCCTGCCGCTGGTCGTCGACTTCCAGAACGTGCCGCTCGGGTTCCCCGAAGCGCAGCTGCGCGGGCATATGCGCCAGTCGTCCCAGAATATCACCATCGCGGGGCCGATCAGCACTATGCAAAACTTTGATATCTGGCGGCTGGGGTTCATCAACCTGCGCCAGCTGACGGCTGAACAAAACTTCTTTGTCTTCGACGTGACACTGCCCTCTGAACAGTTTATAAACATCGATGATATACAGAGCGTAATATTCGAGTTTGACGCCGAAAACTGGGATCGCGCGGTCTTTAACATCCCCGCCGAGGATATTATGATTCACAACCAACCGGCCGGAGTTGAGGTCACTTTGCAGTCGGCCGCGCTGAACGGGGTGATTCTGGTGGGCGACGCCGAAGAGCTGGCCGGGCTGGCTGTCAGCGACATTGTGGTCGAGGTCAATTTAAACGACCGTGAGTTGACCATGGGCCTACAACCTTTTCCGGTGCGGGTGAGTGTACCCAACCGCGGTATGATCTGGCCGGTCGAAGAAGGCGGCAACTTCACAATTTATATCAATGTAATAGAGGCGTAGGCAGTTGACAGTTGACAATGGACAGTAAAAGAATCGCTTCACGATTGATTTTAAATAATCATCGCGAAGCGATCCATTTACTGTCAACTGTCAATTGTCAACTGTCCACTGTCAACTGCTCGATCGCGTCACAGAGCTGATGGGTTTCGGCCAGTGTGTTGAAGGCGCCAAAACTGATTCGCGCGGCCCCCGTTTCCATTGTGCCCATCTTTTGGTGGGCGAGGGGGGCGCAGTGCAGGCCGCCGCGCAGGGCGAACCCCTTATCCCCCAGTTCGGCGATGGTCTCTTCCGACGTTTTGCCGGCCAAGTTAAACGGGATGACCGGCACGTGGCTGCCAAAGGCAAAGTCGGGGGTGTGCAGGGTAAGGCCGGGCATGTTGCGCAGACGGGCAAAAGCCTCTGTAGCCAGGCGCATTTCGTGGACATAGATGGCGGCCGGCGTCTTCTCGCGGACAAAGTCGATCCCCGCGCCCAGCCCCAGAATACCCATCATGTTGACTGTCCCGCTCTCCATTCGATCCGGCATATCCGTTGGCTGTTCCAAGCTGTCGGAAAAGCTGCCTGTGCCGCCCTCGACGGTTGTGTCCAGTATACTGCCAAGTCCGGTGATCAGCGCACCGGTCCCGGTCGGGCCGTACAGCCCTTTGTGTCCGGCCAAACAGAGAAAATCGATCCCCAGATCATACGGGCGGATTTCCAGCACACCGGCGGTTTGTGCGGCGTCGACCAGGAACAGCAGATCGCGCTCCCGGCAAAGCCGGCCGATCGCGTCAATGGGCAGAATAATCCCAAACGCGTTCGAGGCGTGCGTACACGCGATTGCCCGGGTGTTCGGCCGTATGCGCGCGGCAAAGGACTCCACCGTTTGCTCGATATCCGGAAAAGTTTTCGCCACTGAGTATGTAATTCGCCCGCGGGCGGCCAGCTTGTGGACCGGCCTGCGCACAGCGTTGTGCTCAAGGTCTGAGATAATGATGTGATCCCCCTGACGCAAAAATCCCTTTAGGGCAAAGTTGACGGCAAAGGTACAGTTGGCGGTCAAAACCACTTCCTCCGGGTTCTCGACGCCAAACAGGCTGGCCAGGCTTTCGCGCGTTTCAAAGACTTTCACAGCGGCTTCCATGCTCATCGGGTGGCCGCTGCGTCCGGGGTTGGCGCCATATTTTGTGAAAGCTTTCCCCGCTGCGACAGCCACTTGTTTGGGCTTGGGAAAGCTGGTTGCGGCGTTGTCAAAATAGATCATAGCAGTCCTCTCTTTCTGCCGTGGTTATACTTGGTTAATCACGTCGATGTATTTGATCTTTCCATTGTCTAAAATCCGGACGGCGGCCTCCAGATGATCGGCTATCTCCAAGCCATAGCCGCAGCCGCGCAGTTTACCGATCTTGGATATTTTGCGCATGTTGCTGGCTATTCCCTGCGCTTCTAAAAGTTTTTGGGCGCGGATTGCCCAGGTTATTGAGCTTAATACAATCGTTCCACCACTCATTCACGTCACCTCGCGTATAGTAAAGGCGCCAAAGCGCCGAAAGCTGTGTCATCCGCCCCCATCGGTGAACTGCCAAGCCAGCGTTGCATCCTCAACTTTGTGGAACGCAACATCTTTACCAACGCTTGCTCTACCACACAGGCGGTTAAATCTTTTCCAGTTTATGCAGCCGGCCGCGAATGGGTGAGCGGGACAGCAGCGAATAAAAAGGTTGACAGCCCGGCTTTTGGGGTGTAAAATGTTCACTAAGAGCGTGAACATTTACGGATTCTTACGGCCCGCCCTACGGCGATGGCCAATTTTACCATGACCGCGCATGGTAAAATGTTCACTAAGAGCGTGAACATTTACGGATTCTTACGGCCCGCCCTGCGGCGATGGCCAATTTTACCGCAATCACGCATGGTAAGTATAATATTTTCGGATACTACTTGTTAGGTGAGGCTCCTGAAAGAACACAGGCTGCTGCCCTAAAACGTCGAGAGACGCCAAAGGGTAGAACAGGCATGATCGGATTAAGGTCTGCTTAATGTAGCTGAGTTACCCTGCTCTACGTCTTTCAGTGCTAAAGCTCATACGAGGGGTTATGTGGTTTTGTCTTGCGCAAACACCGGGTGTGGTGTGTTTTTTCGCCCCGTGTTGCCTTTACGCAAAAGCAAAAACGACCCCTTGCGGTCGTTTTTTTTCGTTGTCAAGCAATCAAATCCCGGCAATTCTCGCGGATAGCATTGCCTTTGGCCCGGCCGGATGCCCGCGCTTATTGCCATTGTATATCAAGCTTTTATTTAAATCCCCGGCCTGTTTGGGAGGAAATAATCAAAGCACAGGAGGTGCGACATGCTGTACGAGAAAATTTGCAAATACCTGAAAAACAAAGAGATGGAACCACTCAAGACGCTGTTGGCCGGCGCGGAAGAACTCGAATTCTTACAAGCGTTCAACGACCTTTCAGACGAAGAGCAGGTGATCGTCTTTCGCCTGCTTTCAAAGGACGCGGCACTTTCTGTTTTTGAACAGCTGGACACAGACCACCAGCACACCCTCTTGCGCTCGTTCACTGAGGACAGCGTAATCGAGTTTGTCAACGAAATGGCACCGGACGACCGGGTCAAGCTGCTTGACGAATTGCCGGCCGGGATAGCCAAAAAGCTGATCGCCTCACTTTCTGAAAGCGAGCGGGAGGTCACAAACATCCTGCTCGGCTATAAACCGGAAACAGCCGGGCATATTATGACCACCGAGTACATCTCGCTCAAGCGGGATATGACCGCCCGGGAGGCCATCGAAAAAGTCCGCGCCCAAGCGGCAGAAAAAGAGACCGTCTATACCCTGTTCGTCACCGACTACGCCAAAAAACTGGAAGGTGTTGTCACGCTAAAAGAATTGCTGATTGCCGGCTGGGATGACCTCGTGGGCAATATCATGTCCAAGCGGGTGATCAAAGTATCCACCGGCACCGACCAGGAAGAGTCGGCCCGGCTGCTTCAAGAGCTGGACATGCTCGCTTTGCCGGTTGTGGACAACGAAGACCGGCTGGTCGGGATCGTGACCATCGACGACGCCATCGACATCCTGGAAGAAGAGGCCACCGAGGACATTTACGACCAAGCGGGTCTGGCCGAAGCCGGGCGAAGCGATGTGCTGGTTAACGGCAGCCTTTGGCAGATCTGGAGAGTTCGCCTGCCCATCCTCTTGATTACCCTTGTCTTTGCCCTCTTTTCTGGCGTGATCATCGACGAATTTGAACAAACACTTGAATCCATCGCGGTTGTCGCTATCTTTATCCCGCTGATCATGGGGATGAGCGGAAATGTCGGAACCCAATCCTCCACCGTTTTTGCTCGCGGGGTAGTGCTCGGTCACATTCAACTCAGCCGCTTCGTTACCCACTTTGTCAAAGAAATCGGCGTTGGGCTGAGCATCGGGGTGGTGCTTGGCATTTCTACCGGGGCGATCGCCGCGCTCTGGCTGGGCATCCCACTCCTTGGGCTGGCGGTTGGGCTGGCTCTGGTGATCACGATGACCGTTGCCTCTCTGCTCGGGTTTTTAGTGCCGTATGTGCTGATCAAACTGAACGTCGACCAGGCGGCGGGTTCGGCCCCGATTATCACGTCCATCAAAGACATTCTCGGGTTGGCCATCTACTTTGTTATGGTCTCAAACCTGCTCGGACATTTACTTTAGAACAGGAGGCATACTATGAGCAACGCTGTATTCGCTTTTTTGCTGACACTTATGGCCGGCCTGGCTACCGGGTTAGGCGGGCTGGTCGCCCTGCTTTCAAATGCTGCCAACAAAAAATTTCTGGCCATCTGCCTGAGTTTTTCGGCCGGTGTAATGGTCTACATCTCGTTTGCCGAAATCTTGCTTGAGGCGATCGAAGCGCTTGAGGATGTGTTCGCAGCCGGATATTTAATCGCAACCGCCGCGTTCTTTGGCGGGATTATTCTGATCGCGCTGATCGACAAGTTTATCCCGCACGACGATGAAGAAGTTGTATTGGGGACAAAATCCGGTGATGAAAAAGAACTCAAACGCACCGGGATTATGTCGGCCGTTGCCATCTCAATCCACAACTTTCCCGAGGGGCTGGTCACGTTTATGGCGGCCATGTATGACCCGGCATTGGGTGTAGTGGTAGCCATCGCCATCGCCCTGCACAACATCCCGGAGGGGATCGCCATCTCCGCGCCCATCTACTACGCCACCGGCAGCAAGCGCAAAGCGCTGCTCGCTTCGATTGGCTCAGGGTTGACCGAACCGCTGGGCGGGCTGGCCGGCTGGCTTCTGGTGCAGAATCTCTTTGGCGACGTCGAGGGCATTTTCGGGATCACCTTTGCGCTGGTCGGCGGCGTTATGGTCTTTGTGGCCATCCACCAGCTTCTGCCCGCCGCGCAGAAATACGGGGAACATCATCTGGTCATGAAGTGGTTTTTCGCCGGAATGGCAGTGATGGCTGTCAGTTTGGTGGCCTTGGAATACGCGTTTTAATAAGTATCCCCCGGCTTCAAACAAAGCCGGGGGTACTTATTCTTTGATGGCTACAAGGTTTTTGGGCCGTAGATGCAAGAACACTTGGATGTTAAATTGCGCTTACAGCATTTCTTCTCAGGCCCCGCAGCGATCCCTCTGTGCGGGGCTTTAGAACCCGGTCAGGCTGATCTAGCGTGAAATTTTCTAGAATCTGTTAACCTTTCATTGCATCAAGGTCAAATACCCCCGCAACTCCTCCTGCTCTAAAGTGTCCTTAACGGAAGAAAGTAACATAATTCCTTTTCGACAGTATACCTGAAATGGCTGGCTAATCTCTCTGGTCAATGGGCTATCCAAATATTGGCCTTTTTGTTCAAACGCTCGCCGCAGCCCAGCTCGGGCGTAACACACCAGCCCCTGCTCGTAATTGGACGATGCCTGCTCAGCGTGTTCAATTGCTCTGGAAAGAAACTGGATTGCTTCAGGGAAACTTTCGGCGGACAAAATTGCCAGATGCACACAAGACGCGACAATCCCTGTATAATCATATGCTTTGACCGCTATGCTTGCCGCGTGCTGTGCCATGTTCTGTGCTGTTTTGTAATCTTTCAAAAACATAGCAGACAGAGCGCTGTCAAGGTAGAGGGCATACAACCCTTCAATGGGGGGAATGCCGCCTAACCCCTCAATTGCCCGGCTGAAAAATTCCCATGACTTTTCATATTCTTTTTGGCGAAGATAAGCCATTCCCTTTGCGTGCAATATCCCCGCTTTTATCAGCCTGCTTTCTTCAACTAAGTCCAGCGCGTTTTGCAGACAGTCTTCAGCTAACTCATATTCGCCGTCCAACAATAGCAGTCGCCCCCTCAGCCATTGCAGGAACACCTTGGCGGAGTTCTGGACGCTGTTTTCCGAAAGTTTTTGACAGGCATCGGCCAAAGCACAGGATGTTTCGGTATAGATGCTCTGCCTGGAGTATTCAGTAAAGAAATGAACAAGCAAAAACATGGCTTTGTCGTTGCTAAAAGGAACCGCTTGTGTGGCCTTTTCAAGGGCTTCAACGCTGAAACCTGCCAGCAAAGTCATGGCCGCGTCCAGTGTTGCAATCTGAATGTGGAAATCTTTTGCGCAATCAGGCGGAGACGTCATCTGCTGTGTAACCGCAATAATCGTTTCTAATTCCAGACGATGCACGGACAATGATTGCCGCAGTTCCGACTCGGGTGTTTGAAGGAACGGCAGATTTCTGAAACATTTTGAGACAAACATAAATAGCCTATCCGACTGACAAACGAGTGCCGAAAGATGATCACCTGATTTAATGAGATGATATTCAAGCTGTGCGTACATTTCGGCAGTGGGCGGCATTGATTGCACGCGGATCGCGTGTGCAATTTTTTCGTGAGTGGCCTGTCGTACCGGCGTTGTGTCTTCGATGTATATCAACCTGCGGGTATTCTCATAAATGATCTTTAACACATCTTGACTGTCGCACAGCGCCTCACAGGCAAAGCCGTGATGCTTTAGCTCGTCACACGCTACCGCTAAATACTTTAGCTCAATCTCACAAACTGATTTCAAGATTCCGTACGGCGCCCCTTTAGGGAAAAAAGACAGCACTCGTAAAAGTGACCTTCCACAGGCACTCAGCCGTTCTACCCGCTTCTTTAGCAAGGTGCGTGAGCGCCATAGCAATGCGTCAACAACGGTTTCACTTATGTGTGGGTAAAGGATAGAGTTTACCATAGAAAGGTTGCCGATCGTTTCCTCCATGATGCTCCCGGTAGTCAGTCGGGCAGTTTCACTTCCATATTGCTCTTGAACCAACATGTAGACATCGTCATATGTAAGGGAGGGTATTAGTTCTAAACGAAGCAGCCGATCGTCAACTGCTGAGCGCAGGTAATCTTCCATATACTCCGGCACAAAGCTTTGCCCCACTGTGACCAACATAAGTTGACCGGCATGAAACCGCCGCGCCACAGCATCCAGCAGCGCGGCGCCGGGCGTATCCATCCACTGGACATTTTCGATGACAATGATCATTTTTTGCTGGCGAAGTGCAAGGTGAAGTATGTACAAGAAATCGCTGGAAATATCTTCTGAATGATCGCACTCACCTACATTGGCAGCATACCCCGCGAGTGACGGAAAGGACTTGGAAAGCCTTGCGATAATTTGGTCGGACAACTGATTGCCGCTTTCTTTAGTACACTGCACAACATCCATTATAATGGATTGCCACGCATGATATGGCCGCCCGGTGCTGCTTTCAAAGCATGTTCCCCGAAAAATGCGCGTCTTCTTAAAGCGAACATTGCCAATGACCCCTTCTAACAGGAAAGTCTTCCCTGACCCCGCTTCTCCAGAAAGATGTAAATGTGTCCGCACCACACCGCTGCCCTTTTCAAACTGAAGGAACACATTGTGTAAAGAATCATGTAATCGTGCCCACGGCGGGAACAGCGCGCCCAATTTTTTGGTATCTTGCGCCGCAACATTCCATTCATTGAGTATTTCGTAGTACAACTGGGTTGTTTCGGACAGCGGGTTAATGCCCAATTCTTCATCCAGGTACATTTTTAGTCTGCTATAAACCTCTGCTGCCTTCTGATACATCGACCCGGTCCGATAAAGCTCCATTAGGTAAGTGCTCATTTTCTCATCAGACGGCTCTTTGCGCAAGTACTCAATGGCAAAGTGCGCCGCACGCGCAATTGCTCCTTTTTCAGATGCGCCTAAAACCAGCTGGGAACAATAATTTAAGTATTGTTCCCGAATTTTTTCGCGTGTTTGCTCAACCCAACGATCAAAACAGTCGGCCCCTTTGATGTAAAACCCGCCCAAAAATTGTCCTCGATATGCGTCAAAGTCTCCTTGTTCCATGAACCGGATGTAATCACAGTCGATAACTATGCCTTGATTTAACAATACCGTTGTCTTTTGCGGCGTTAGTAAAACGTTGGCATTCATAGATTTTTTGAGAATATACATTGCGTTGCGCAGGTTTTTGTGGCCGGCATCAAAGTCGCAATCTTCCCAGATGAGATCAACAAGCTCTTTGCGGCTGGCCGATCGGTTACAGATCATATAGTATAAAAGCGCCTCCGACCGGCGCAAAGGAAGTGTAACCTCCACGCCTTCAACACGAATGCTGGGGGTCTGCAATAAGTTGACTTCAACTTTAAGCATATTTCCACTGCCCTATAGCAATGCCTGGCTGATTGTTTTGTCAACCAGGCCGATATCCGGGATTACAGGCAAGGTGATATGCCCTCTGGCTGCGCTATCCCGGTTATATTTGGCACAGACTTCAATGGCGTTTTCGTTACGGGCCCAGCCCCTTCTCGCTACTCCGCCCATTACATCCCATTGCAATGCACTTTCTACTATACGCGCCACCCGGTCGGAACCGTCTAAAACCATGCCAAAACCTCCGTTTACCGCCTTGCCAATCCCCACTCCTCCACCATTGTGCAGCGAAACCAGGCTCATGCCGCGCGCACAATTTCCCGCAAAACACTGAACAGACATATCGGCCATAATGTTTGAGCCGTCCTTAATATTCGAAGTTTCACGAAAGGGAGAGTCGGTACCGGATAGGTCAACGTGATTGCGCCCCACCAAAATTGGCCCCTTAACCTTTCGGGCGCGAACCATTTCGTTGAATTCCAGGGTGATCTTTGTGCGGTTATGTGCATCCAAGTAAAGCACACGTGCTTGTGTACCAACCACCAGCTTGTACTTCTGTGCATTTTTAAACCACAGCCAATTGTCATGATCCTGCATCTGCAAGTTTGAGTCGATACACTCCATTACCGCCTGGTCCGTTTTGTCTAAATCTCCCGGGTCACCACTTAGACAAACCCACCGGAACGAGCCATATCCACTGTCAAACAGATGTGATCCAATGATATCTTCAATGTAGCTGGGGTAAATGAATCCGTCTTTGGCGTTTATGCCATTTTTGGATATCTCTTTTATGCCGGAATCGTATATTGCTTTCAGAAAAGAATTGCCGTAATCAAAGAAGTATGTACCGCGGTCATATAGCTTTTTTATGAGCTTGTAGTGGGTCATTAATGAAGCATCGACCAAGTGACGGAACTCAGCCGGTTTTTTTATGAGCATTTTGTCGCGTTGCTGAGTGGTGAGGCCTTGTGGGCAATACCCACCGGCATAGGCTTCATGGCAGGAGGTTTGGTCGGTAAGAATGGGGATATGAATATCGTGATCGACAGCATACTGCAAAAGGTCAATGATATTGCCGTGATACGCAATCGAAATGGGCATACGTTTATACGCGTACTCATGGGCAATCGAGAACACCTTGTCAAGATCATCGGAATACAGGGATAACCACCCTTTGTCAATGTACCCCTGTATCCGCCCAAAGTCCACTTCAGCGATCACGCCTACGCCACCTGCGATTTCCATCGCTTTCGGCTGTGCGCCGCCCATGCTGCCCAATCCGCTGCTTACCAGCAGCACGCCGGCCAGATTTTCCCCTTGCGGTATGCCTAACTGCATTCGCCCCGCATACAGAAAGGTGATGAACGTTTCGTGTACAATACCCTGCGGCCCCACGTTCATCCATCCGCCAGCCGTCATTTGGCCGTAATTGGCCACCCCCATCTCTGCGGCGATTTCCCAATCTTCGGGATTGTCAAACATGCCCACCATCATGGCGTTGGTTATGATTACCCGCGGGGCTTCGGGCTTGCTGGGAAAAAGCCCTAAAGGGTGCCCTGACTCTATAACGAGCGTTTGGTCTTGGGTGAGCACCTCCAAGTACTTTTTAACCAGAATATATTGCATCCAGTTTTGAAATACACTTCCGGTTTCGCCGTAGGTTACCAACTCATATGGGTAAAGCGCGATATCAAAGTCCAGATTGTTATCGATCATTACTTGAAAGGCACGGCCCTCTACACAGGCACCTTGATACTCACTGATCGGTTTTCCGCGAATCCAGCCATCTGGACGGAAACGGTATCCGTATATCCGCCCAAATGTTTTGAGCTCATCCAATAACTCCGGAGCAAGCGTCTCGTGCAAACTCTTGGGAATATATCTCAGCGCGTTCATAAGTGCGATTTTTACCTGGCTCTTTGTCAGCCTAAAGCCCCTTGAGGGCGCGCGGCGTATTCCCTCAACAAATTTTGGATAGGGTGGCAAGGTGCTGTCTAACTTTATTTCCATATCATTTTTACTGTACAACATGAGACTCCGCCCCTTAACACAAATCAGTTTTACATGACTTAGACTTGTATTGACACAGTCATCTAATAAATATTCCGAACACATCCTAACCCTTATGTTGAAAGCCTACGCTTTCTTAATCAAGGCAAAGTCTGCCACCATAGGCGAAAAGTTTTGGCTTGGTGTGGTGATGTAATCTTGAAAACCTCTGATCATCGTTCCTTGCGCAAACAGGTCGGGTGTTTTGCCCTGCGCCCTTTCGATTACCGCCCGGCTCGCAATGATTCCCGTTGAGATTACAGGCACATAACAGTCAACCCCCGACAATTGCCCAATAATATACATTCTGTCTTTGGTGGAAAAGTGCTTGTCCATTACCTTTGGCGCATTAACAAATGTATTTCTATGTACCCTGCCATATCGAATAAACTTCGCATTCTCAAGCCCTCGCAAAGCCCTGATAATACTTCTTTGTCCGCCTTGCGAGATATGCGTCATGAACCCAACAACAGAGTAAGCTGATTGCCCTAAGTTTTCACAGCGCAAACGAATGGTCTTGTTCGCCAAACGCACATTTTGCAGATGACCTATATCTGTTTTAGCCACGTTTTCTATTGGTATACACTGTATTATTCCCAGATCCGGGAGTTCGCCGTGGTGCTCAATAGTCCTTGCAGACACCAGCATTTTCACCAGGTCCTCGAACTCAACATCCGTTAATGGAAGAAGCAAATCTCCATTCGTATCAACTTGGAACGCGCTTTTATCGACGCTTTCTGCCGAAATAATGGGACTGGTCGCATCCGAAAGCGCAATCATGTCTGCTCCGATTTTTTTGCACAGGTCGTCATAAAATGCGCCGCCGGTTAGCGGACCTGTTGCTACAATTAAATTCTCGCACCGGGGCAGCCTGTCAACCGAAGATAAAATGATTTCGATATTGGGGTTGTCTTCAATCTCCTTTGTGACCATCTCTGAAAAGCGCGTTCGGTCAACATTTAGATGCGTCTTGTTGCTCATATCACATTTTTGGGCAATGCGAAGCAGATGGCTGTTGTACTTCAAACACTCTTTGATAAGCATCCCATTCGCTGTGTTCTCTTCGTATCTTCCCAACGAATTGCTGCATACCAGTTCTGCAAAGTTGGGATTGGTGTGTGCGGTCGAAAACACAGCTGGTTTTTGCTCATAAAGAGTAACCTCAAAGCCGTTGTGGGCCAGCTGCAATGCACACTCACACCCCGCGAGCCCCGCACCTATAATCGTTGCCTTTTTGGACGCAACAAATACCTTGCCGTTTGCTTGTTCCATTTTTCCCTCACATGCAATCCTTGTGTAGATTTCAGGCCTCAGTAAGCTTGTTGCACAGATATCCGGCAGCGCTTGCTACCCTGGCTCGGCAATTTTTTCTCCGCGCATCTTCGCGACGATATTCTTTGCACAAGCCAAACTGACAGCCGCGATTGCTTCTTTGGTGTAAACACCTATATGAGATGTAATGATAAAGTTATCAAGCGACAGCAGCTGATTACTTGAACGCATCGGTTCCGGGAAACAAACGTCGACCGCCGCCCCCGCCAAATGTCCGGATGCCAAAGCTGCGTATAGGGCATCCTCATCGACAATTTTCCCATTGGCAGTATTGATTAGATAACTGCCGGCTTTCATTTTTAAAAGAAAATCGCGTGAAACCAATTGTTCTGTCTCTTCTGTAAGCGACAGGTTAAGTGATAAAAAATCACTTTTCTGTAGCACTTCATCCATACTACAAAGCTTGGCGCAGCCGGGTTCATCCGAATTACTTGCAATATACGGGTCATAAGCCAATACATTCATATCAAAACCCGCAGCTCTTTTCGCAACTCTTTTCCCAATCGAGCCGTATCCGATCAGTCCCAGTGTTTTCCCACAAACTTCTGTTCCAACAGCGGTTCTCCAGTTGCCCTCATGTATCGCTTTATTCGTAAACACGATTTGTCTTGAAATGGCCAACAACAATCCAAATGTTAAATCAGCAACCGGATTAGCATTGATGTTCGGGACATTCGTCACGCTAATGCCCATTTGTCGGGCTGTTTCAATGGGAATGTTATTGACTTCTGCCCCGTGCTTACATATTATTCTCAGCTTATTACAGCGCCTCATGGTATTTGACCTAAACTCATGCGCTCCGATTATTAAGGCATCGTATTGCTCAATGCAGTCTTCAAATTCGCCAGCATCAATGCGAACAACGTTCAGTCCTGCGCCTTTTAATAAATTGGCTGCCTCAGAGCCCACTGTTCCGAATGATCTGGAAGTTACTAATACGTCCTTTATCACTGTTATTACCACCCCTTCTACAGTGAGGTCGTTCGATTTTCTGGGGCGTGTTGACACAAAGCTGAACGCCCGTATTTTGGTGAATTTTGAGCCTTACTTCGTTGTCGTTACAAAGTACTGACGATGAGCGCCCATACAGCGAAGAGTCTCAGCGGAATACATATAG
>WRBI01000020.1 GCA_009784625.1 Oscillospiraceae bacterium
AGTATCGTTTCCTCGTGCAACATTATCTTCGTATACTTCCTTGCCACAGCAAAAACCCCTTTCGTAGTTATTATCCTACGTTAAGGGGTTTTTCTCAATGTCCGTTTTATGGGATGCAGTTCACGTAGCCGGTGGATACTTGTTTTACAAGAATCCATCGCGAACAAATAGCCGCCGAAGTGCATTGATGGCTTTTTTTTCGATTCTGGAGACATATGAGCGCGAGATCTTCAGCTCTTTGGCTACCTCGCGCTGAGTGAGAGGCTTTTTGCAAAAGAGCCCGTAGCGCATGATCAGAATCTTTTTTTCCCGCTCGCTCAGATGCCGGTCGATAAATTTGTGCATTCGCTCAGACTTTAAGCTTAAGTCAATCTGATCAAAGATATTGTCGTCGTCCGCCATAATGTCTTGGAGGGTGAGTGAATTGCCTTCCTTGTCGGTGTCGATAGGGTCACTGATAAACACATCCTGAGAACATTTGCGCTGATTGCGAAAATGCATCAATATTTCATTTTCAATACACCTCGAAGCATAAGTCGCGAACCTTGTGCCCTTTTCATAGTCAAACGTTGACGCGGCCTTGATCAGTCCGATTGTCCCGATTGAGATCAAGTCGTCCTGGTCTTTTGAGCTGGCATAATACCGCTTGATGATGTGCGCGACCAGGCGCAGGTTGTGTTCAATCAGCTTGTGTCTGGCCGCCTGATCCCCCCGGCGGATAGCTTCAAGGCAGGCCCGTTCCTCCTTGGCCGAAAGCGGCTTTGGGAACGACCCCGTCGGCGAAGTGTGCAGCGCAAAATAAAGCAAATTGTAAAGCGCAAACCAAAACAGAACCCAATACATCCAACCACCCCCACACACCATTATAGTTATTGGAGGATAGATATGTGCCTGTACACAGCAAAAAACGAGCAAAATCTGGCCGGTGGACATGGTGTTTTCGGTGTTATCAGGCATTTCGGCGATATAGATAAATATTTCACAATTACTTTGGGTGAGCTTACTATGGTAATTCCGCGGCAAATTTGCTATAATAGCCTTGTTAAATTGGACGCGATTGTGAAGAAATTGGCGTTAACGCCAAATTATACGGAAAAGGAATGTGCAAAATGCCGAACAGAATCAGCAAAACACCTTTTAAAGGTACCCCTGAACAAGAAGCAAAATTGATGGGTCTGCTCGCCGAGATCAAGACCACCAAAGGCGCGCTGATGACCGCCCTGCAACAAGCACAGGGGATTTACGGCTACCTGCCCATCGAAGTGCAAAAGATGGTGGCTGAAGGCCTTGACCTGCGTCTGGAAGAAGTTTACGGCGTGGCCACTTTCTATTCGCAGTTCTCGCTTGAGCCCAAAGGCAAATATAAGATCTCGGTCTGTATGGGTACCGCTTGTTATGTAAAGAACGCGGGCGACATCCTCAATAAGCTCTCCGAAGTGGTGGGCATCCCGCCGGCCGGCTGTACCGATGACGGCAAGTTCTCCCTTGAGGCCTGCCGGTGCATTGGCGCTTGCGGCCTTGCCCCGGTCATCACCATAAACGAGGATGTTTACGGCCGCCTGAATGTCGAAGATGTTCCCGGCATCATCGAGAAGTACAAAGACCTTTAATGGAGTCCGATACCGCTGCCGGCAGTGAACGCGGCAGAGGCAAGGCGATTGCCGCGCTGATTTTGGGTATTGTCGCGGTCCTTTCTGTCACCCTGCCGGTGCTGCCGTTCTACGGCTCGTTTTGCGGTGTGATTGGTTTGTTTATGGCATCAAAAGCAAAAAAGGAAGGATATCGCGGGGGTTTGCGCACTGCGGGCCTGGTGATTTCAATCATCGGCACAGCCTTGGCAGGGCTTCTCCTTCTCGTTGCGGCCTTTTTCGTTGCAGCCTTTTTGGGTGCAATGGGTCTACCGCTGCCATTATCTAATGTTAAGATCCCTAAGACGCGCTCCCGCCCGTGCTGGGCGGGAGTTGTTTTTCTGTTCACTGTGCGTATAACTTGCCCACTATTGGGGGGGACTTGCTATGTTCGACTTCAAAGCCGCTATCTTTGACCTGGACGGCACTTTGCTCGATTCGATCGGCGTTTGGGAAAAGATTGACGTCGACTTTTTGTCCAGGCGGGGGTTCGACGTCCCGCACGACTATATTGAAAGCATTTGCGCGATGACCTTTCTTGAAGTGGCACAGTACACCATCGACCGTTTTAAGTTGGACGAGACCCCCGAGGCGCTGATGGCCGAGTGGCGGCAGCTTGCTTTGCACGAATACAGCCACAACATCCGGCTCAAGCCTTATGTCCAGGAGTATCTCGTTCGCCTGCGCGAGCGGGGGATCAGGATTGGTACCGCGACCACGCTCTCTTACCCCCTGTCTGAACCATGCTTGCGCCAGTGTGGAATCTATGACTTCTTTGAGGCGCAGACCACCACCGATGAGGCGGGCGCGGGGAAAAACAAGCCGGACGTCTACCTGTTGGCTGCCCGGCGGCTGGGGGTGCCGCCCGAAGATTGCCTAGTCTTTGAAGATTTGCCGCAAGGCGTGGCCAGCGCAAAACAAGCCGGGATGCTGGCGATTGGGGTGCACGACCCCGCTGTAAAAGACCAGGAGGCCCGGATGGCCGGGCTGGCGGACGGGTACATCCGCGACTTTAGAGAAGCGCCGATTCCGCTGCATTCACAGGCAATCGACCGTTGCGATACCTGACAGTTTTGTAACAATGTCATTGCCGGATATTTCCGGCGCAGGGCAAGATTTTAAGACGGCATTTTCCGCCTCGCCACCTTTCTTCGCACAGTGTGGGCTTGGATGAAAGGCGGTGAGGCTTGGCACGAAGAAGATGTGCATAACTTCGACCGCATTAGGGTGTGTTGACACAAAGCCAAACACCTGTATTGTGGTGTTTTTGAGCCTTTCTTCGTTGTCATTTGCCGGAAATACACACAGTATTCCTTCCGCCTTCTCTTAAGAAATGCTCGAAAGCGCACTCAAAATCCGTACATTCTCATTTTTGCCAACACACCCATGGTGCCGATTGCCGCTATGATTCTAAATCATCGAAATACAAAAAAGTAACCGCATCCCTTTCGTTAAGGCAGCGATTACTTTTTTTGTAACACAATTATCTTGGGGTGCGGCCGTTCAGGGTCTTGCCCTTTTGTATTGCCGTTATGCCGCCGGACTGTTGACCTGTCAACGCCTTTGTTTACTTTGGCTTTTGACCTGAGAACCGCTTCTTATACATCTTGGCAAAGCCGTTCATGTTGATGTTTCCGCCCGCTGCGGCCTGCGCATTCAACTCACCAATCTGTAAAACCTCATTGCGCCGGATAGCCACTTCTTTAGGGGCGTTGAGACCGAGCACAACTTTTCCGCCGGTGATGTCCACCACTGTAGCCACAATGTCGTCGCCAATCAGAAAAGATTCGCCAATCCGCCTGCTTATCACCAGCATCAAATCACCACCCGGTTAAAATTGATCGTTGACAGTGTACAGTTGACAGTTGTGGAGTCCGCCGCGGGCGTGCCATAAAATAATACCGCGCCGCGATCTATTTACTGTCGGCTGTCAGCAATCAACTATCTTCAAACAGAGGGTACTTGATCGGGTAATCAGTGTTGGTTAAAATGACCTGGCGTGCGTTTTTTGAGTTCCTGTTGACCGCGATCGGGCTTTTTAAATTGACCGATATCTGGCGGACATCTTCAGGCACAACCGCGATCGAGAAGAAAGAAAGCTCGCTCTCGGCTTTGACGCCCAAAGCCTCCAGATCGCCGCGCTCCATTTTTGGCGCGTAGCCTTCGATTACGTCGTAGGGGTTAAACACCACAAAGCAAGGCGCAAGCCCGCTCACCGCCTGAAACCACATCAAAGTGAAGTCGTCGTCCTCTTTGGTGATCAAGGCATATTTACTTTCCCGCTCGAATCCGTACAATCCGTCAGGAAGATGAAAAATGTCGTTGGAATCAACCTCGACCTGACCAATCACCGCGGTGTTAATTAACATCTTCGTCCTCCAAGCTAAAATAGTACTGCGTACATAAACAAGTCTTCCCGCCCTTAGGGGTTAATAATCAATCGGCACGTAATCCGGGTCAGAGCTGGGCGGCACATAGCGCGGCCCGCCGATAAATTCAATGATCACCTGCGGGAATTGAGAGACGGTAAACTCAAGCTCACCGGGAACAAACTCCATGTCCGCGCGGGTGCTTATGTGGCTCCAGTCAAAGTCGAGCTGATCTCTGGTGAAGTCGAAGTAGATGTCGCCCGCCTCATAAGAAATTTCAGGCGGGACAGAGGGCACAAACGCCATGATGGTATCGAAAGTGCGAATTGCGCGCGAAGTAATCATGTCGACCATCGGATTGCCCCGACCGCGGCTGTCGGTGACCGCGTTGCCCTGTTCGACATAGTTTCTGGTCGCTTCCATAGCGGCCGAGCGCCCCTCGACGGCGGCGTCCTGGATCACCCGTGCCGGGCTTCTCAGCCCGGCACTTGCCCGCGCTTCAAAGGTATCTACCCGGAACTGTGAGGGGGTTGTCTGAATAAAAGCGTTCCCGCGCGAGCGGGTAATGTTGGCCCGCGGCTGCTCGGTGCTCTGTCTGAGCTGAGCACGCTGAGTCCTAAATTCAAGGTTGATCGGCACGCTCTCGATGCGCAATAAAGGTCTCATAGACTCACCGCCTTCTGCTGTGTCGTCAGTAGCTGTATGAGCGCATGACGACGGTATTTTGATTGCTGTGTCGTCAGTAGCTGTATGAGCGCATGACGACGGTATTTTGGTTCGTTCATTTTACTACATTTAACGAATGAAGTCAAATAATGTGGGCTGCAACAACCGCTGGCCCATTTGCAGGGTAGCGTTGTAGATGAATTCGGCCATCTTAAAATCAAGGATGGCTTCTTCGGGCGGGCGGATTTCGAGGTCTTGCTGACGTTCACGCAAATTGAGCTGTTCGTCAAGCAGGCGGCTTTCGGAAAATTCAAGGAAATTTGTGTCCGCGCCCAACATGGCGATCTGAATACTGACGCTGTTGACCGAGTTCTGGAACTGGGTGAGCAGCTCGCTCCCCCGCTCAACGTCAAACGGGCTTTGTAAAAACTCAATCATCTCAGAGATTGTGTCGTAAAGGTTGTGCTCACCGATCCCCATAAACTGGGCGCCCACCAAAGTAAAGCGGAAAGCCGAGCCGGCGTCCGGGCGGGTGGGGTCGGCCTGGTTGAACGAAACGCCCAAACCAATATCGACATAGGCGCCGTCAGACATAATCGCATCGCCCGGCTGAATATCACGCAGCGGCACGCCGTTGTAGACAAGCAGGTCACGCATGACAGTAGCGGGATCGTTGGGATCATCAGCGGGGTTAACGGGATGACGCTCTACCGTAAAAGGCGCGGTGATGGTGTTCGAGCCGCCGAACAAATAGCGTCCGGCGAACTGGCCGTTGGCCAGCCCCAAGATCGCCTCTTGAATCCGCTCAAGCTCGTTGGCGATGATCCGGCGGCCGTCTTCGCCGGTTGTCCCGGTGATCGCCGCGAGAAAGCGCTCATTAATTGTATGTGTGTTTTCGGTGATCTGCATCAGCATACCCTCGCCGGTGCTCAAAAATCCCTGCGAAGAGCGGACGTTGCTGATATTGGCATCCACCCGGTCGAGGTTGCGGCGAACCTGCATGGCTCGGACAGCCCCCGCGTTGTTTTCAGAAAAACTGTTAAAGCGCCGGCCGGTCTGCACCTGGCGGCTAAAACGGTCCAGGCGGTTTGCGTTTAAGTTTAGGTTGCGGGTATAGTTGCGGGTCACCATCGGGTTGGTGATTCTCATAATTTACTTCCTCCTTGTCGCTTATTTAGCGGCATTAGCGGCCAACCACGCCCATGTTCTGGATAATGGTGCCCAGTGCTTCGTCCACCACCGTCATAAAGCGGGCGGCGGCGTTGTAAAAGTTTTGCAAGATCATCATGTTGACGGCTTCTTCGTCCATTGATACCGCCGAGATCGAATCCCTGCGGTCGGCGAACCCGCCGAGTACCAGTTCAGAAGCGTCGAGCAAAGCGCCGCCCAAGCTGGCATCCAGGCCCAGGTTGCTCTGCATGGAGGTAAGGCTTTCTTCGAAAGTTCCCCTAAAGAGCATAAACTGGTCACCATCGCCGTTTACGCCTCTGAAGAAAGTGGTGTCCGAGCTGAGCAGGTTTACAAAGATCAGGATGTTGTCCGAGTTGGATTGTGTTTCAAAGATTTGGTTGCCTTCACCGTCAAACTTCGGTTGGCCGTTTTCCAGAACCGGCACTTGCACGATGGGCTGTTTGGTTGTGGTGAGCCAGTTGGCCTCAGCCATCCAGTTGGCGGAAATGGTAATGTTGGCGGCGGTAATGGGCTGGCCCGGCGGGTTGGAAGCGAACAAAGGCCGGTCCTGTGCGGTCAATTGCGGATTGTTCAAAACGTCCGCATCACTGATCGAGTTGGTTTGGTTCATCAGTGCGGCAAAGGTGGTGGCGATTACGTTGAGCGATTCTATGTAGTAGGGTACGCCGCGAAAACCATTTTGGCCGCTGCCGGCAAAGTCGCCCCGCCCGTTGATTATGTCGAGGAAGCCGCGGATTCCGCCCCCGGTGATGTTGCCGGTGATGTCGCCGCCCCGCCCGGCATCGGTGATTGTGAAGCCGCTGCGCCCGTCGGTCAGCAGGATAGAGGCCGAACCGTCTTCGCCCTGGCTGACGGCCAGCTGGTTAAAGACATCGTTGTCGACCAGGGTGATGTTTTGGCCGGCTGCCCCGCCGCCCGAGAGCTGAATCGAGAGGCTTTCAATGGTGCGGCCGCCCGGAAGGTGTTCGGGTGTGCGGACTACGTGAATGGGCAAAAAGCTGCTTAAATTGTCGATGAGCAGATTGCGCTCGTCCATCAGCTCGTTGGCCGGGCTGCCGAACATGTGATCCTGGCGGATCCGCTCGTTGAGGAAAGCAATCCGCTCAAGGGTTGTGTTCACTTCATCGCGGACAGCGACTTCCAAGTCAAACTTCTGGTGCTGTAAGACAGCGGCCAAGTCGTTGGCGGCGCGGTTAAAGGTCTGGGTGACCGCCATCGCGGTATTGCGCAGAACGACCGCGATTTCAGGTGAGTCGGCGTTGTGTGCGAAGAGCCCAAGCTGATGTACAAGGTCACCGATCCGGTCATGCAAGCCGGTTTTTGAGACTTCGTCGATGATACGGCCAATGTCATTCAGGCCGCCCGCGCGAACAGCCAGCGTACCGTGGGTAGAGGCCTCGTTGCGAAAGCGGGTGTCCAGATAAGAATCCCGCACCTGGCTGATACCCGAGACTTCGGCGCCCTGTCCGGCAAAGCCGCCCCGGCCCCCGTGAACCTGGAACTGGGACTGAAAGCTGCTGTGTACACTGACCTGCACCGCCCGCTGGCGGGTATAGCCGGGTGTGTTGACATTGCCTATGTTGTTGCCCACGACGTCAAGCCCTGCCTGGGCGGTGTTCAGCGCCCGGCGGGCAGTTTCAAAGTTCAGAAAAGTTGGTCTGAGCATAAGCGGTTCTCCTTTTTGCAATTGACAATGTACAATGTACAATTGACAATTAATGGTATCGCGCACAGCGCGATGATTTTAAATAATGTCCGCATAGCGGACTCCTTAACTGTCAACTGTCAACTGTCAACTGGTCAAATCGATTTATTCATCATCTTAGGTGTGTCGTCCGGATTTTTGTTGTCGCCGTAGCCTTTGTTGGACGAGCGGTCAATCTCTTTGATCGCTTTGTCAATGGCGTGAAGCCGGTTGTGGCTTAAGTCCTGACACTTGTCATTTAGCCCCTTGACTTTTTCAAGAGAGACAGAAAGCCGCCGGAATACGTCTCCAAAGCGGTGTCTTTCTTCCTCGGGAAGCTCGTCGATCACCTGGCTTAGCGTCTGCCCGCTCAGTCTCAGTTGATCTTTATACACTTGAATGTTGCGCTCAAAACCCTTTGATTGCAGTACATAGACCTGCTCTTCCTTGATGATTCGATCCAGCCGGTCGACGTCCACCATGTCAAGGGCCTCGAGCTTGTCGAGAAGTAAGGCGGCCAGCTTGTCAAAGCCTTTGTCAAGATCGTTTAAATAGCTGTAGAACTTATCATACATCTATTTGCTCTCACTCTCATTATTATAAGACTAAGCGAGGAGTCTAACAAAGCTGTCTTTTTAGGTGAGCGGTCACTATCTGCTCAGAGCAGTCAACTTCGCCCCAAGCAGATAGCCACAAGGCACTGAACCTGTTAGGTTCTAAGCGTCTAAATCCAAGAAAGCGCGGACGAGCTCGTCAGTGCCCACATGGTAAGAACCTTCATTCAGGCGCTGGGTTAAAGCTTCGAGCCGGGCGGGGTCAGGCGGTGCGGCCACTGCGCTTTGGATAGAGGCTTTTGCCCCCATCAGCGCTTTCTCAAGGCTTGCCACACTTCCCCGTGAGAACTGCGCTACATCTGTCTGGTGCGCCCGAACAGGCTTGGATTCCCGCCCGCCGGACACAGGCTCCCTTTTTGGGTACAGACCCATATTAGAAGGTATATTTATTTTCATGAAAAAGTTCACCCCCACAGCCGATTGGCCGATCATGATTTTTTGGCCTTGTATATTAGTTTTCGACCATGCTTACAAATACTTTAGCACACCGGACGACCTAAGTAAAGTTTTTTCGCGAAAAGGCGAAAAACCTGCCCAAAAGTAAAAGAGATATGAACAAACGACCTTATTACTAACAGTATTTTTGACAGTGCCAACAAAAAAATATGGTAAATTTTTACTTTAAATAAAAAACGTAAAAAACAATCGGCGATGCGTTAGAAGTTATTGAACAATCTCAACAAACAGATTATCGGCCATGTTAAGAAATTCTGAAGGAACTTTGATCGAAAATTGTTGTCGAGGCACGGATTCGATCTAAACCATGATTGACAATACTCAGGGTTTCTACTATAATGACAATCAAGCAAGAGTGACCGGGACGCGCAGTAAACAGACACGCCGGGGGGGCCAAACACATGACGATTCCGGCGGGATGATTCATCGACACCCATTAATCTGACAATTCTAATGAAAACATTTACACATGAGGAAATTTTTTAACATAATCATATAAGCTTATCAAGGAGGGCGCTCATTCATGTTCACCGATTCAATATCTTCGGTTATGATGACGCGGGCCATGTCGGCCAGCTGGCAGAGGGCACAACTGATTACCCACAACATTGCCAACCAAGACACCCCCGGGTTTATGCCAAGGCGCTTGGAGTTTGAAAACCTATTAAAGGATGAAATGCGCAGGGGGGCTGTCAGCCCGACCATGAGCAGACAAGACCGAATCGACCGGTTAAGCAACATCAGCGGCCGGGTACATATCGACGATAGAACCACAATGCAAGCGGATGGCAACAATGTAGACCGGGACGCCGAACACATCGAACTGGCGCGGGTCCAGTTGCAGTATCAGGCGCTTAGAGACAAGATTAACGGGCACTTCAACCGGTTGAGCGACGCGATTTCGGGCGGCAGGTAAACCCGGCCCCGACGTTCTATATATAATGGAGGACACAGATGAGTAACTTTTTACCCTCGCTGAACATCCCCGCTTCCGGGATGACTTCAAACATGCGCCGGATGGATACGATCGCTGAAAATATTGTGAACCGCGAAACCACCAGAACCGATGACGGCGGCCCTTTTCGCCGTCGGGTCAGCGTCTTTCAAGAGATTTCCGGACAGGACCGCAACGGCTTTGCCCGGATTCTTGGCCACAGCCGCAGCCGCCGGGTACAGGAGCTGATCAACAACCAGCCCCACGGCGGAGTAAAGCTGATTCAGACCATTGAGGATCCCACCGACTTTATCCCGGTCTTCGACCCCCGCCACCCCGATGCCAACGAAGAGGGCTACGTCATGATGCCAAACGTCAACAACACAATCGAGATGGTTGACGCAATGGCCGCCTCCCGGTCTTATTCCTCCAACATCGCGGCCTTTGAGGCCATCCGGAATATGGCCCAGCAGGCACTTGAACTCGGCAGAAGATAACGAAACAATTGACAATGCACAATGTACAGTTGACAATTAAGGAGTCCGCTGCGCGGACATTTTAAATTATCGCAACGCGATACATTCATTGTCAATTGTCCATTGTAAACTGTCAATTATTATGGAGGGCAATTCATGTCCATGCAAATTATTCCGCTCGGCTCTTTTCCGCCCATCGTTCGCGGCGGCGGCCCCGGGCTCAGCCCGACCGGTGAAGCTGCCCCCCAAGTGGGCGGCGTTCAGGCTGAAATCCCATTTCAAAGCCTGTTCACCCAAGCCCTTGCACATGTAAATGAAACGCAGGCGATCGCGCAGCAGGATTCAATCAACCTCGCTTTGGGCCAGATTGACGACATCGGTCAGATGAACGTGAACTCGGCCAGAGCGGGCATCGCTTTCGATTTGATGCTGCAAGTGCGGAACCGCGTGCTTGAAGCCTACCAGGAAATGATGCGAATGAACGTCTAACCAGCGCGAGCCGGCACCGTGTGACCGCCCTGAGATTTTCATGGGATATTATGGTCAGAGCGCGGGAAAGACAGCCCAGGTATTGCAGAATCCTTTTGTTTGAGAGGCCGTGGCCCCTTATATTACTTATTTAAGAGGATTATATATGAGAGATAGACTTGCGGACTTTTGGTTCTCTTTTAAAGAACGCTGGCAAAACACAACCCGCCAACTGCGCATCCTGCTTTTGGGCGGCGGTGCGGTGGTGTTAATTTCGGCGTTGGTTGCGGTGCTCGTTTTAAACCACACAGAGTACACAGTCCTTTACAATAACTTAACGGTTGGCGAAAACGCCGAAGTCCTCGTGCTCCTGAACAATCAGGGCGTAAACGCCAGGCTGGAGGGCAACACAATCCTTGTGCCTTCCGACCAGGAAGGGCTGGCCCGGATGTCGGTGGCTATGCACGGATTCCCGGTTCGGCCGCTCGGCTACGAAATCTATATGATGGGTACCGGGCTGACCGCTACGCAATCCGACAGGGAATTCTTTTACAATGCACAGGCCGTTCAAAACCTGGCCAGCGTAATCCGCGCTTTCCCTGAAGTGCGGGATGTACAGGTCATCATCAACCAGCAAGAAACCGGATCTTTTGTCTTTGCGGGGGATCGCCTGCCCGCGTCCGTTGCCATCATGATTGACCGGATGCCCGGTCGAAACCTGCGCGCCGAACAGATTCAGGGTATCATCAACATGACCATGGCCTCTGTTCCCGGGCTCAGCGAAGAAAACATCGCGATCAGCGACGACACCGGAAACCTTCGCATGATGTTGGACGTAAATACCGGTGTTGACGTGCACGCACAGCGGCTTCACCTGACCGAACAGGTCAACCAGATCTTTCGCCGCCGGATCATGGACTTGCTGATTCCGGTTTATGGTGAGGGCGGGGTAGAAGTCCGGGTAAACAGTGTGCTCGACACCACCGAGCGATCAAGCGAAGCGATGACTTACATACCTTGGGACGAAAATGACCCGGCCAACAACCCGATCAACTTTATGGAAAGCGAACAGGAGCAAACAACCGTAGGCGGCCCGGTGGGCGGTGTGCCCGGCGCCAACGACAATGTGGACGTGCCCCAGTTCGGCGCTTTGGCCGACGATAACGGAAACATTCACTACTACAACCGCGTAGTCACCGATTTCCTGGTTTCCAGCGAGCGGACCATGTGGAACGAGGGCGGGTTTACCATCGACAGTATGTCGGCGGCCGTCATCATCGACGCCGATGCCCTGCCCAACGGCGAGCGGGACGTTATCCTTGACCTGGTCGCCATGGCCTCCGGCATTCCGCTGGCCAACATCTCGGTACAAAACCTCGCGTTCTCCCGCCCGGACGGCGAAGAAGCCTATCAGCCGACAACCATCTTCCAAAACCCGCTCTTCTGGGTTGGCATTGCGCTGATTATCCTGATTGTGGCCGGTATGACTGTTTGGATGATTCTGGCCGCAAAGAAGAAAAAAGCCGCAGCCGCAGCCCTCATTGTAGAGCCTTTCGACTACACCGAAGAAGCGTCACTGGCCGGAATGATGCCCGCCAGCGAAGAGACTTTCGAGCCGATTCAACTGCCCGAAACCCCGGAACAAAAGCTCAAAGGTCAGATCAAAGACCTGGCCGACACCGACCCCGAGATTGTCGCGCAGCTCATTCGCACCTGGTTGCTTAGCGCATAGAACATAACTCCACTAACCGCGCCCACTTATGAATCCCAGGAGGAGCTTTTATGGCAACTTTAACCGATGCGCAGAAGGCGGCAACCGTTATTATATCCCTTGGAAGTGAAACGGCCGCCCAAGTTTATAAATTTTTAAGCGAAGACGAAATCGAAAAGCAGACCTACGAGATCGCAAAGATTCAAAAGCTTGGCTCAGAGGACGTTGAAGAGATTCTCAACGACTTTTACGCCCTTTGCTTAACCCAAAAGGTGGTCACAGAGGGCGGCGTCAACTACGCGCGCAACGTTCTCGAAAAAGCCTTTGGCAATCAGGTCGCAAGCTCACTGCTTGACCGGGTGACCAAGTCGCTCAAGACCAAGGCGTTCGAGTTTATCAGAAAGACCGACTACAAGAACATTCTGACAACCATCCAGCACGAAAACGCGCAGACCATTGCCCTTGTTCTTTCTTACGCCAGAAGCGAACAGGCGTCTACCATCATCTCCGAACTGCCCAAAGAGACCCGGATCGAGGTGGTCGAGAGAATCGCCAAAATGGATCGCACATCGCCCGAAATCGTGGCGCAAGTTGAAAAAATTCTTGAGCGCAAACTGTCGGCAATGACCAGCATGGACTTCATGGAAGTTGGCGGAATCAACCATATCGCCGAGATCATGAATCAAATCGACCGTTCCAGTGAAAAATACATCTTCGACGAGCTTTACAAACGCGACGCCAAGCTGGCTGATGAAATCCGCAAGAAAATGTTCGTCTTCGAAGACATCATCATGCTCGACTCGATGGCTATCCAGACTTTCCTGCGGGAAGTGGACAGCAAAGACTTGGTGGTGGCCCTCAAAGGCAGCACAGCCGAAGTCACCGAGGTCATCTTCTCCAACATGTCTTCGCGTATGGGCGACACAATCAAGTCGGATATGGAGTACCTGCGCAATGTGCGTATGCGCGACGTGGAAGAAGCCCAGCAGCGCATTGTGGCCGTCATCCGCAAGCTGGAAGAAGAGGGCGAGATCATCGTTTCCAAAGGCGGCGCAGACGAGTTCATTTAAATCTAATTTGGCGGCGTAGTTTGCTGCCCGAAAGGATTGCATGTGTCTAAGATTGTCAAGGCAAGGTCAGTAGTTGAAGACGATGCGAGGGGGCAATCCCCCCTCGCTGTCGAGGTGGAGTACGGCGGGATATTAAAGCGGGGAATGATCGACGGCAACCACCGTACAGCCGCCCGGGTTATCCCCACCAAAGACAGCTATCAGGATGAGCTGAACCGCTTGCAAATCGAAATCAAACAGGCCAAAGAAGAGATGAAGGCACTCGGCGGCGACTTGGAAGAAACCCGCCGCCTGGCCCGGGAAGAAAAGAAGCGGCAGGAAGAGCTTGTGTTGGCTCAAGAAACCGCCGAAGACCCTGAAGAAGCCATGGAAGAAGCCCGGCAGCGGGTGGAAAACATTTTGGCCGGGGCAATGGACGAGCGAGACCAGATATTAAGCGAAGCGAATGAACAAGCGGCCGCAATCGCTGACCAAGCCAAAAACGAGGGCTACCTGGAAGGTTTTTCGAAAGGATTCGAAGAGGCTGTCCAAGAATTCAAAGACGAGAATACGCCAAAAGCGGTCATGATCGCCGACCTGCTTGAGGGCTTGAGCGACCATCACACACAGCTGGTTCGCCAGAGCGAAGATGATCTGGTTGATTTGGCACTGGCCGTCGCCCAGAAGATTGTGGGCAAAGCGGTAGAAACCGACCCGGCCATCATAGCTCAAATGCTGCACGGGATAATTGACGAGAATAAGCGGGAAGAATATATCAAGATCACACTTTCCCCCGATCTGACCGCCATCAAGGCAAAAGCAGGCAAAGACGTGCGCTCGCTGCTTGAAAAACTGGGCGCGAATGTCAGTGTGGTCAACGACCCGGCCGCCCCCAAAGACAGCATCATGATGGAAACGCCAAAAGGTGTGGTGGATGTGAGCATCCAAACCCAGCTGGACAATCTGAGCGCGGTCATCCGCGAAAAATAATAGCCAAAGGTGAAATATGAACTTTGCCGGCATGATCGAGCGGGTTGCCCGCTGTGACCCTTACAGTTACCTCGGTAAGATCGACAAGATCGTCGGGATGATGGTCGAATCGATTGGGCCGAGCGCCACCGTTGGCGAGCTTTGTAAAATCCACAACCCGGACGGTTCGGGATATGTCAACGCCGAAGTGGTTGGCTTTCGCGAAAATCGTGTGCTGCTCATGCCTTACGAGGATTTGGCGGGAATATCGCCCGGCTCAATGGTGGAGGGCACAAAGACAAAGCTCAAGATTCCGGTTTCAGGGGAACTGATCGGCCGCACAGTCGACGCGCTAGGCCGCCCGATTGACGGGCTGGGCAGCTTGGATGGTGTAGCAAGATACGAAGTCGAGACCGCCTACGCTAACCCGCTTTCCCGCCCGCGGATCGATACCACCATGACTTTTGGCGTAAAGGTGATTGACGGCCTCCTGTCCATCGGCAAAGGCCAGAGAATGGGGATATTCGCCGGTTCAGGGGTGGGCAAGAGCACACTGCTCGGGATGATCGCAAGAAATGTGCACGCGGACGTAAATGTCATCGGCCTGGTGGGCGAGCGCGGCAGGGAAGTGCGCGAGTTCATCGAACGGGACTTGGGTCCGGAGGGGATGAAGCGCTCAGTGGTTGTGGTGGCGACATCCGACCAGCCGGCCATGTTAAGGCTGAAATGCGCGATGGCCGCGACCTCGGTGGCCGAATACTTCCGCGATCAGGGCAAGGACGTATTGCTGATGATGGATTCGCTCACCCGCTTCGCAATGGCCCAGCGCGAAATCGGGCTGGCATCCGGAGAGCCGCCGGTATCCCGGGGGTACACCCCATCCATGTATACCGCCATGCCCAAGCTGCTTGAGCGCACCGGCAACTTCGAAAAAGGCTCGATCACCGGCATCTACACTGTCCTGGTTGAGGGGGACGACACAAACGAACCGATTTCGGACACAGTCCGCGGTATTATAGACGGACACATCATCCTCTCGCGAAAGATTGCGGCCAGAAACCATTACCCGGCGATTGATGTCTTAGGCAGTATCAGCCGCTTGATGTACGACATCACCGACCGCCAGCAATCAGAAGACGCGGGCAAACTGCGCAACATCATGTCCATTTACGAATCCAACTACGACTTGATTTCAATCGGCGCCTACAAAAAAGGCACAAACCCTGCGCTGGATATGGCGATCGCCAAGATCGAAAAGATCAACGCTTTTCTTCAGCAAAAAGTAGACGAAAAGTTCGGCTATGACGAAACTTGGAACCTGATGAAGAAAGCGATTGCTGATTAGAGCAAAGTGAGGTGTGCGGCCAAAAATGAAGAAATTCGCGTTCTCGCTTCAAAAGCTTCTGGACTATAAAGAGCAGATATTTGACATCGAGCGCAGTGTGCTGGCCGATATGCGGGCCGTTCTCGCCCGGCTTGAGCAGGAACTGACCGAAATGAAAGACGACCAGGCCGCCCGCGCGGGTGAGCTTCGCCAAAAGATGATGAAGGGAATCCCCGCCATCGAGATGGAAACCCACAAAAACTACCTGACCATGCTCGATTTCTCGATCAAGCAAAAAATTCAGCAGATCGAAATGCAAAAGACGGTCATCGAAAAGCAGGCCGAAAAAGTGCGGGAAGCAAAAATTGATATCTCCACCATGGAAAAGCTGAAAGAGCGCAAGCTTGAAGAGTACAACCACGCGGTCAGTAAGGCTGAAGAAATCTTTATAGAAGAGTTTGTCAACAACGCAAACCTCGCCAAAGAGGCGATTTAAAGCGATAATGACGGTAGCAGCCGTGATTATATAGCCCAGGAAAAATTAAGAAAGGAGGAAAGTGATGGTAACACAAAGTACACAGAGCGCGGTGGATGTCCTAAGCCTTGCGCAGAGTGCGGGCGGTTCCAAAACGGAGAGCCAAAGCGGCGACCCTTTCAAGAGCATGTTGGAGAGCAATATGCAGGAAACGGCGTCCGGCCAGTATCAGGAAAACGCTAAGTACGGCGAGGCCGTGTCCGAAACAGCCGCACTGAAGGAAGCTGAAGACGCCCCCAAAGCCCTGCTGCCCGAAGAACTTGCCGAAGAGTTTGCAATTGCGGCCATTGACCAGGTGATCACCGGCCAGACGGCCTACATAGCGCAGACAGAAGACACCGCGGCAATCCAGACGCCGGGCGCGGCGACCCTGCAAGATAAGATTGAGGCCCCGGCCCCGGCGCAGGCTGAACAAACGCCGGTCATCCCCGAACAGGCCAAAGCAAACGAGCTGCAAGCCCAGACAGACCCGGCCAAACAGATACAAAACGCACAGGTCCTGATAACCGGGCGCGAAGAAGAATCCGAAGTGGTTCGGCCTGCACTGGTTCGGGAAGAAACCGGAACCATCGAGCAGGGCCAGGCAAAGTTTGACCGGATGGTGGACGAAGCCAACCGCCAGCTCAATGAAAGCAAGGAAAGTGTTCAGACCGCGCAGGCAGAATCGACTTACCGCAACGTGGCCAGAGCGGTTACATCTGAAGCGCAGGCGACACAGCCGGCAATGGATGAAGACGCCGAAGGCCAAATCCGACAGGCAGTCCCGCAACTGACAGTCAACACGGCACCCACCCAAGGCCAGCCGACCGAACAGCCGGTGATCCCGGGGCAGGCGGCCAGCCAGTCCCCACAGGCCGGGCAGGTCAGCCAGGCAGTGGTAGAAAACCTGCAAAATGACCGCTCGGAGTTCGAAATGCAGCTGCGGCCGGAAAGCTTGGGCAAAGTCAATGTCAAGATGATACTTGAAGCCGGAAAGCTGACCGTTCAGATCGCAGCGCTCACCGCGGACGCGGCACAGGCGCTCAGGGCACAGGCCGGCGGGCTGATTCACTCGCTTCAAATGAGCGGGATTCAGGTTGAGAATGTGCAGATCGTCCAGCAGTCGGAGGAGAGTTCGAGCCAGATGAACAGCCCCTATGACTTGATGGCCGGCAGCGGCAGACAGCAGGACGGCGAAGGCCGGCAAGGCGGCGGGAACGCCACCAACGGCGACGATCAGCAAAACGAAACCACCGACCGTCAAGCCCCGCAACAACCCGAACGGCTGTTAGACACAGCAATCTAAAATCACGGCAGGAAAGGAGGCAAAAATATGTCAGTAAACCCACTTGGCAACAACCCGGACTGGTTTATCGGCAACGGCAGTTTGAACTCGAACAGCGTGATCATGGGCCGCGGCGCCGAAGAAATGGACGTCAACGACTTCTTTAACCTGTTGGCCGCCCAGCTTCGGAACCAGGATATGTTCGACCCGCAAAGCAACACCGAGTTCATTGCGCAGATGGCTCAGTTCACCACACTGCGCGGGATGCAAATCTTGCAGGAAAACCAGCTCTCGGCTTACGCGACATCCTTCGCGGGTAAACATGTAACCGTCGCCCACACCAACCCGGACGGCAGCCTGACCAGAACCGAAGGGGTAGTATCCCGGGTCACGTTCTACGATGGTGAACCGCGGCTTATCGTGAACAACATCGCGTTCCCGGTCTTTGCGGTCATGGAAGTGCACGACCCGCTCAGAAATGTAGACGGCCCGGACAATGAGACAGGCGGACCCGGCGGTTCCGGCATCACCGACCTGAATACGGCGGCCGGATTCATCGGCAAGACGGTTACCATCCGAATCCAGGGCGAGGAAGAATACGCAGACCGCTTTACCGAAGTAACCGGGCGTGTACTGGGCGTAATGCGCGACGCGAACGGCAACATCAACTTCCAGCTGGACGACGGCAACGAATACAACGTCAGATGGATGGTCGGTGTGAGCACCGCGACCGACGACGAGACTGAAGATGAAGCTGGCGACGAGTAAGACAGACATCACAGGCAAGATTGGTGGTTGATATGAGCGATTTGTTAAACAAATCCGGTCAAATCGCCGCCGGCCGCATAACACCGCCCAAGCCGCCCGCGATCAAAGGCGGGGCGCAGGGAACAAACTTCAGGGATATGCTCTCACAAAGGCTGGCAGTCAGTGAGACAAGAACCCGGGAGCTGACATTCTCAAAACACGCACAGGCTAGAGTGGAACAGCGGGGAGTCGAACTTACCCCCGAAGATATTGAGCGGCTGGGGCAGGCGATCAGCTTGGCCGAAGAAAAAGGCATAAACGCCTCGCTCATCTACTTAGGTGATACCGCGTTCATCGTAAACATACCCAGTAAGGTAGTCGTAACCGTAGTAGACAGCGAGCAGCCGGAACCAAACGTGTTCACAAATATTGACGGCGCGGTGATTTTGTAAAGACAGCCGGACCTCTTTGAGGAAGCTGAGAACTCCCGACTGATTGACGGGGTTCAACACAAAAATCACAAATACACCGCTTCACACCTTCCAAATTTAAGGAGATTACGCGTATATGATGAGGTCACTTTCCTCCGCGGTTAGCGGGCTTAGAGCTCACCAAACCAGGATGGACGTAGTAGGTAATAACATTGCAAACGTAAATACATTCGGATTTAAAGCCAGCCGCGCGACTTTTTCCGACATCTTTTACCAGAACATAGGCTCGGCCAGCCGCCCCACCGGGCTGAGCGGCGGTACAAACCCGACCCAGATCGGTTACGGCGCGTCTATTGCCACCATTGACCTGCTCAACACACAATCGGGCATGTCCTCCACCGACCGCGCGCTGGATGTTTACATCAACGGCGACGGCATGATCGCAGTCCGCGACGCCAACAACAACCTGCTCTTCACCCGTCTTGGTATTCTTGGCTTTGACGCTGAGGGCAACCTGGTTGACTCAAACGGCAACTTTGTAATGGGTTTCCCGATGGACACCTCGACCGGTGAGGCCATTGTCAACCCGGACGGCTCGGTGGATGTCGCCAGCCTTTCCCGCATTCAAGTGCCCCCCGCCATGCTTGACCAGATGGTCGGTATCTCGATCGCCCCGGACGGCACCATCAACGGGATGATGCCCGGCGATATCAGCGCGTCGATGACCCAGGGCGGCCCGCTCTGGCTGCAAAATGTCACCGTGCCCGCAGACACCAACCTGATCGGCGGGATTCGGCTGGATATAACCGACCGGAAGTCGGTTGTTATGCCGGACGGAGACACCGAGGGCGATCTGACCGCCAACTGGGTTCGCTCGGTAACCGCGGCGGACGGGATTGAAGGCACTGTAAGTTTCACTTTTGACCGCACAACCCAGCGGATTATCGCCGAAGTTATTCCGGATGGCGGCGGTCAGACCATGACCTTTAGCGGCCAGTACAGCCGCGGTGCGGAAGTTCGCCTGACCGCAGACGACGACTGGATTTTCCCGGCGTTACCGGCCACAGCCGACGCCTCTGAAATCCCTGAGCGCGAATTTAACCGGGGCCAGCTGGGCTTTGTCGTCTCCACCGACTTTACCATCCCCGCGCCGGTCGGCAACCAGAGAGACCCCCTTGGCGGCTTGACCTTTGCACTGGCAGGCGCGATCACCGCCACCGCCACAGACCGGGGCGGCAACACCATGCGCGCCACCCTTCTTCATCCGGACGGGTTCGACATGAACGACGTTACCGGGATGCAGGAGCTGCAATTCCGGTTTGGCGAAGAGGACAGCGACGTTGTGGTGGTGACCGTCAACGGTGAAGAGTTGGCCGCGATCGGCCAGCTGCCCTACTCCAGACACGACAATGTGTTGAACCTCCGCTCTTTTGACAATAACCCCGCAGTCAGCGGCTGGCTGAGAAGCCTTTCGTTCACCGATTCGGCGCTCGACGGGTTTGGCATTGACGAGATAGCCCTTGAACTGCGGGCTACCAGACAACTCACCTTGCCCCGGATTCACAACCACCCACTGAACTTTTTGAACAATGCCACCGGAGGAGGCGGCACTGCCGTTGATGCCCTCAACGAAAGGATTCAAGCGCACCTTAACCCGCTTGTAGGCGCAGCAACGCCTCCCGTACTGTTTAGCATCAACGCGGCCGGAGATCTGGTCGTTGAATTCGATGGAACGCATGGCGATCCGGCAGTTCAGATTCCTCCTCTGGGAACGTTTGCTATAGCCCCTGGAACTGACCCGAATACTTTCACCATAACAATCCCTGGTGCAACTCCTGCTGGCCCCTTTACGTTCATCAGCGACCCCCGGCCTCCGGCAACAACCACACCTATCGAAATTGGGATGACCAGCCGCAACGAGATTCTTGCCAGTTTCCCCGGCAGCACCGGTCTCACCGCTCTCCCCGTTGAGTACACAACCGGATCGAACATCAATATCCCGATTACTGATTCCACCGGTGCTGTACGGGTTCTTTCGATGGGCGTGAACGGCGCCGGCCTGCGGGATGCTTTTAATGGCGTCCTCTCTGCTGGCGGTGCTGGTGCCAGCACAGGTGCGATCACGGTAGCCGAACCGGCAGACTTTACCGAAGTGCGTGAATCCGGCTGGCTGTTCGGCGGCAACGTGGCCAACATCAACCAGGGTTCGACCGAAGCTGTTCTGATCGGCGCGATCGCCCTCGGCCGGGTACCCAACATGGCCGCCATGGAACAATTTGGCAACAGCTACTTTGTCACCAGCGCAAACTCAGGCGAGCCGACTTTCTTCCGCCCCGGCCTCGGCCAGACCGGCACCCTGCGCGCCGGGTTCCTTGAGATGTCAAACGTCGACATCTCGAAAGAGTTCACCGAAATGATCGTCACACAGCGCGGGTTCCAGGCCAACACCCGCATCATCTCGGTATCCGACGAAATGCTGCAAGAGCTGGTTAACCTGCGACGCTAACTTTTTAAACCATCCTGCGCCGGTGGGAGTTGATCCCACCGGCGGGGGATGACCTTATATTGATCGAAGAATGGAGACGAAGTATGGTCGAGCTAACCAAACTCAACAAGAAGACCTTCTTTTTGAACAGCGACCTGGTCGAGACAATCGAGTCAACGCCGGACACCGTGATCACCCTGCGCAACGGAAAACTGGTGCTCGTGCTCGAAACCCCTGAGACGGTTATTGAGCGCATTTCGATCTTTAAACGGAAGCTGAACGGTCTCGATTCATAAGGCAAAGCGCGGCTGGTAAAATCGGCCACGCTTAAGTCTGTTTGGCCGATTTTTTGGCTTAACAAATCATTCCAGTTTAAGCCTGTGGGTGATGAGAGATTCTAAACGTATGCGGAAAGTTGAAAAAGTCCGGCAAAATTTTTTTTCAATGAATAAATATTGCGCGTGGTAACGGCATTTTTTACACAATCTTTGCCTGCGCAAAGCAAGAGTGGATAGTCAAACGGCTTTATATGTGTTATAATATACACGTGTGTCCGCGCAGAAACACGGACACCGCAAAATTGCGCAAAAACCTTTCGATATACACCTTTTTGATGGTATTTAAATTGGCGATAACATCCCGCCGCAAACGGCCGATTAACAGTTGACAGCGGCAAGCGGATGGTGTAGAGTAGACAGTCAGGGGCGTTTTGTTCGAAGGGGTCAAGAATCCAAACCGGCTGCTGGTTGTTTTTGCCCGCAGATGAGACCTTCGCTCTTCACGAAAAGAAGTATTAAGGCCAGAGCGGCGGCCTTGGTTGGGGGGGAAATGAGTGGAAGTACTGTCACAAAGCCAGATTGACGATCTATTAAATTCTCTAACCTCCGGCGAAGTGGATATCGAAGAAGCCGGCGTAGACACAGCGGCCAAAAAGGTCAAAGAGTACGACTTCCGCTCACCCAAGCGCTTTACCAAAGAACAGCTGAAAATTGTCACCAGCGTTTACGAGAATTATGCACGCCTGCTCTCTTCCTTTTTAACCGGTATGCTCAGACTTTATGTAAATGTCGAGTGCGTACACATTGAAGAGCAGCGATACTCCGAGTTCAACAACGCACTGCCCGACTCGATCATGTCCGGGATGGGCGAGATGCGCTTTTCAGGTTCTAACGAAGAAAACAACACCCTGATTATGGATATGTCAAAACCGGTTGCCTTCGCCATTATGGAACGCCTGTTGGGCGGGGCGGGGGACGGGCTGGACGTTGAGCGGGACTTCACCGAAATCGAAACCTCGCTGATGGAAAACGTCTTTAAAGGCGCTTACCCGCAAATGGCCGACTCTTGGGCAAACTACATTGAAGTAGACACCCTGTTTAGAAAACTTGAGACAAACGCCCGGCTGATGCAGGCGATCGGCGCGGACGAAACGGTTGTCATCTTGATGATGGATGTTCAGATGAAGGAGATAACCGGCTCAATCAATATTTGTGTACCCGCGGTCTGTCTGGAAGAAGTGCTCAAAAAGATCGACTCGCAGTACGCGCGCAACCTAAAGCGAATCAACAGCGCGGGCGATACAGAGCGCCGCGAGCTGGTAATGAAATACCTGAGCGACTCCGACTTGGAGCTGCGGTGTTTGATCGGCACAACCACGGTCACACTCGGGGATGTCATGTACCTGAATGTCGGGGACGTCTTACAGCTTAACAAGCCGGTCAGTTCCCGGGTTGACCTGTGTGTTGGACAATCCCCCTGGTTCCACGGCAAGATCGGTGTGCAAAAGAACAAAAAGGCATTTCAGGTCATAGATGTTTTGTAGCCTGTATTCAATGACGAGAGTCGTTCGCCAGCCGAAACATAGTGGAAAAATAGCCGGATCGGGGACGGTTCGAGTATTGAATATAGGTTTTAAGCCCGAATAGAGAGGTGTAAACAATATGAGCGGAGACGCGACCATGAACGATTCGATCTTCTCTACTATGGAAGTTGATACAATCGGCGAGATCATGAATATCAGCATGGGCTCTGCCGCCACAGCCGCCTCCACCCTTTTGGATAATAAGGTAACCATTACCACCCCGGTCGTAAGCGTAGTGGATCTGGATGCCTTTGAGATCAGTATGTTAGAGCCGGCGATCGCGGTAGAGATTCAATATATTGAGGGGATCGAAGGCGCAAACATCCTGCTTCTTCGCAGAGAAGACGCGATGACCATCCTGGCCCAGATGATGGGCGGGTCATTGCCCGAGGGGATGGAGATGGACGAGATGGCCCAGTCGGCCATCTGTGAGCTGATGAACCAGATGATGGGTTCTTCCGCCACCGTCCTGAGTTGTTTCCTTGGCCGCTCGATCAATATTACCACCCCCAAAACGATCCCGATTGAGGAATGGGCAGCGTTCAAGGAAACCCACCTGCCCCACAAAGACAAACTGTTGACGATTAAGTTTACGCTGAGCATAGAAAACATTATGGAAAGCGATTTTGTCAGCGTCATGGATATGGACCTGGCAAAAGAGATTATCGGCGTTTCGCTTAACTTTGAGTCTGACGGCGCAGAAGAAGCGCCAGGCGCCCCCGAACCGGCCGCGCCGCCACCCCCGGCAGCCCCGCCCCCGCCTCCGGCGGCCCCGCCCCCTCCGGCTCCGCCGCCCCCGCTTGCAGATCCCGGTCAAACGACCGACCCATACGGTGGAATGCCACCCGGGCCTCAAGCCCCACCGCCCCCAGCAGGCTACCCACCGGCAGGTTATCCGCCCCAACAACAGCCCTACTATCCGCCGCCCTATCCGGCTGCGGCGGGTTATCCGCCCCAGCATGGCGGTTATCCACCCCCGGCGGGCGGCTACGCCCCGCCACCTTATCAGGCAGCCGACCCAATTATGGTCAAAGACTACGACTACAACGACTTTGGCGGCGCGGGCGGAATTAAAGACGCACCGCACAACATCGACCTGGTCATGAACGTGCCGGTCACCGTAACGGTCGAGCTCGGCCGAACCAAACGCAAGATCAAAGAAATACTCGAGTTTGGGCAGGGTACGGTGGTTGAGCTGGATAAACAGGCCGGCTCACAGGTTGATGTGATCGTCAACGGCCAGCTGATCGCCAAAGGCGACGTGGTTGTGGTAGACGACAACTTTTCTATCCGTATTACCGAAATCTTAAAGGCACGCGATTCGCTCACTATGCTGTAGGGATTTGGTAAACCAACACAAATTATATTTAGGTGGTGCAACAAATGGCAAAAATTTTGGTTGTTGACGACGCGGCTTTTATGCGTATGATGATCAAAGACACACTGAATAAACTCGGGTACGATGACGTTGAGGAAGCGGCAGACGGCGCGATCGCCGTTGAAAAATTCCAACAACTCAGCCCTGACCTGGTCATGCTGGATGTAACCATGCCCAACCTGGACGGCATCGGCGCGCTCAAGGCGATCAAACAGCTTAACCCAAGCGCTAAAGTCGTCATGTGTTCGGCGATGGGCCAAGAGGCAATGGTTGTCGAAGCGATCAAGCTGGGCGCTTTGGATTTTATTGTCAAGCCGTTTAAACCCGACCGCATTGCGAAGACTATGAAGGTGGTCTTGGGATAGGGCGTGTTGTAAAAGGTGCTGCAACTTAGCGACATACTAACAGGCGTAGGTGCCCTGGCGACTTTGTTCGGGGTGCTGGTTTTGACCTACTATGGAACCCGCTGGTACGCCAGGCGCGTAGGTGGTTATGGCGCGGGCAAAGACATAAAAGTCCATGAGCGGGTGCCGTTAGGGAGTAACGCGTACCTTGCCATTATTGAGGTAGGCGCCCGCTATTACTTGATCGGCGTGTCAGAAAAAGGTGTGAATTTGCTCAACGAGCTTGAGGGATTCACACCCGCCAGTGACGCTCGCCCTCATTCCAAAGTGCCTTTTGAAAAGCTTTTGGCCGACATGATGCAAAAAATCGGGGGCCGCGGTTCAAAAGGGGATGACAGGAGCGACGGATGAAAAGAAAACTGATGAAAGCCGCGGCGGCGCTCTCGCTTTTGGTCTGCCTTGTTGTCTTTATGACCACGCCCGCGCTGGCCGCCATTACCGACTTTGATATCGGCGGCGGCCCAACCATAACTGAACCAAACATAAGCATAAACTTAGTCGGCGAAGAATCAGACGCGGTGCGGATTGTCCTGCTTTTAACCGTACTTTCGGTATTGCCTTCCGTACTGATCATGATGACTTCTTTTACCCGAATAGTGATTGTCTTCTCTCTCTTGCGCAACGCGCTGGGGCTGCAACAGACGCCGCCCAACCAAGTGTTGGTCGGCCTTGCTTTGTTTCTCAGCCTGTTTATCATGACCCCTACGTTTATGAATGTCAACGACAACGCCCTTCAGCCTTATGTTGAGGGTGAGATCGGCACACAGGAATTTCTGGATCGCGCGACCGGCCCAATGCGAACCTTTATGCTCAATCAGACCACGCCCAGTGACCTGAATATGTTCCTCATCCTGTCAGGGGCGCAGGAGCGGCCTGAAAACCCGGACGATATCCCGATGACCGTCGTGATTCCCTCCTTTATCACCAGTGAGCTTAAACGGGCGTTTACCATGGGCTTTCTGCTCTTTTTGCCATTTATGGTCATTGACATCGTTGTCGCCTCCGCCCTTATGTCAATGGGTATGATGATGATGCCGCCGATCACCATCTCTTTGCCGTTTAAGATGATGCTGTTTGTGCTGGTGGATGGCTGGGGGCTGCTGATACAAACGCTGGTGCGAACGTATAACATGTAAGTACCGCAAAGGAGGCAGGCGAATGGATCAGGGCACGGTTATGGAAATCTTTCGGGACGCGCTTTCGGTTGTTCTGCGGCTCGCTTTTCCTCTTTTGATTGGCAGCATGGTGGTCGGGCTGATCATCGCTGTCTTTCAGGCGGCCACCCAGGTCAGTGAGCAGACGCTGACTTTTGTGCCAAAACTTTTGACCATCGGCGCGATGCTGCTCATTCTTGGTCCGTGGATGATGACCCAGCTGATCGAGTTTGTCGGACGGCTGTTTACTGCGATGGGAAATATCGCCTAGCGTATGGATATCTATCTCGACTTAACCAGTGCGCTTGCCTTTATCCTGGTAATGCTTCGGATGACGGGGATGATGGTCTTTAACCCCATCCTTGGCCGAGCCAATATCCCCACCCAGCTCAGCGTGGGTTTTGCTTTTATATTGGCCATTTTACTGACAACTACCCGGTCTTTTCCGGCCCTGCCCGACCCAAACCTGGGCAACTTGATCTTTATGGCCGTCTCTGAAATGCTGATCGGCATGGCAGCCGGGATTATCATTCGAGCAATTTCCTCGGCTTTGATCATTGCTGGTGAGCTGATAGACATGCAGATGGGTATTGCGATGGCCAAGATCTTTGACCCGGGCACCAACGCTTCAATCGCGTTGACCGCCAATATGTTCAACATCATGTTCATCTTTACTTTTTTTATAACCAATAACCATTTAACCTTTATTTACATGGTTGCCCAAACTTTTGACATCATCCCGCTCGGCACACTTGGAATTTCACCGGCCGCGCTGTATTATCTGCCCAATTTGATTTCTACCGTATTGCTGTTCGCGGTTAAGCTGGCCCTGCCCATTGTGGTGGTTGAGCTGATTGTCACCATGGCTGTCGGCGTAATGATGCGCATTGTTCCCCAAATCAGCGTGTTCGTGGTCAGTATTCAGCTCAGGCTGATGATTGGTATCTTCGCGCTGATCGTACTGGTCGGACCGTTTATGGCTTTTATGGAAAATCTTTGGATGGTAAGTTTTGAACACGTCATTGAGATCTGGCGGCTGATGTTTATGTTTGATTAACAAAATTTTCAAAAGCGTGGCAATATCCTGTTCATCTCGTTCAGTCAAAAACGACATATATTTTTGTTATTGTAAAACTACACCACATCCTGGCTGTAAGGGGGGGATGAATGGTTGGCTCAGAACGAAAGCGGAAGCGAAAAAACCGAAAAAGCCAGCCCAAAGAAACGGGCTGACGAGCGCAAAAAAGGCAACATCTTTGTGAGTAAGGACATAACCACCGTTGTTTCGCTGGTTGCCTCTTTCTTTATCTTGTCGTTCTTTATCGGCGGCTTTCTCGACCGCGTACAAGAGATATATCGGCTGCAAATGCAGAGACTTGAGTATGTTACCACGCTTGAACCATTTCTTCTCATGCAGCTGTACCGGGACCTTATTCTCACCATCGTGACCACCCTGTTGCCGGCTATGCTGCTGATTTCGGCGGTCACCATCGCGATTGTTATGACCCAGACCAAACTGCTGTTCGCTACCGAAAACCTCAAATTCAAAGGCGAGCGGCTCAACCCGATCAAAGGACTCAAGCGGCTGTTCTCACTTCGCTCAATTGTAGAGCTGGCAAAGAGCCTGATAAAAATTTCCGCGCTCGCTTATATTCTTTATGTCAACATCAGCACCGTTGTGGACGATATGCCCCTGATGATCGACTGGGAGCTGGGACAAGCCATCACCTATACCGGCCAGCGCCTGCTCATGCTGGTTGCCTGGGTAGGGGTGGTCTTTGCCGGGGTTGCCGCCTTGGACTACCTCTATCAGCGGTACGAGTACGAAAAAAATATCAAAATGACCAAACAGGAAGTAAAAGACGAGTACAAACAGATGGAGGGTAACCCCGAGGTCAAGAGTGCCCGCCGCCAAAAGCAGAGAGAATATGCCATGGGCCGAATGATGCAGTCGGTCGGGGAAGCGGATGTAGTGGTCCGTAACCCCACCCACTACGCGGTGGCCCTTAAATATAAGTTGGATGAAGATGTAGCCCCGGTTGTTCTCGCGAAAGGCAAGGACTTGATTGCCCAGAAAATTGTCGAAGAAGCCGAGGCCCACGGGGTTGCCACTGTCGAAAACAAATCCCTTGCCCGGGGACTCTATGAGTCGGCCGCCATTGACGCGGCCATACCCGGCGAGTTCTTTCAGCCGGTAGCGGAGCTGCTGGCCTGGTTGTATAGCCAACAAGCAGCGAAGAAGGAGAAGTCATGAAGTTTTTAACGAACATCGTTTCTGTGTTTGTAGTGATAGTCATTGCCTTTTTGATTCTACCACTGCCAACCGGCTTTTTGGATATGATGTTCCTGGTAAACTTTGCGTTCTCCCTGCTTATTTTGATGATCACCACACAGATCAAAGAGACACTTGAGTTTTCAATTTTCCCATCTCTTATGCTGATCACCACCATTATGCGCGTTGCTCTGACCGTTTCTTCCGCCCGGCTCATTCTTGGCAACCGCGGGTTTGCCGGTCAGGTTATCGCCACATTTGGTGAGTTCGTTTTACAGGGGAACGTGCTGGTCGGTGCAATTGTCTTTATCATCATCACGCTGGCCAACTTGCTGGTTATCACCAAAGGCGCCGAGCGGGTGGCCGAAGTTTCCGCCCGCTTCACCCTGGACGCAATGCCCGGTAAGCAGATGGCCATCGACGCCGACTTAAACTCAGGCCTGATTGACGAGCAGCAAGCCAAAGAGCGCAGAAGCAAAATCCAGCGGGAATCCGACTTCTTCGGCGCGATGGACGGTGCGGCCAAGTTCGTTAAAGGGGACGCGATCCTCTCGATTATTATCACACTCATCAACTTTGTCGGCGGTATCATCTTCGGTATGGTGATGGAGAACATGCCCTTTGGCGAAGTGCTGGTCGTTTACTCAATCGCCACAGTCGGCGACGGCCTGGTCACCACCATCCCTGCTATTTTGATCTCGACTTCAATGGGTTTGATTGTCACCCGGGCTTCTTCTGAAAACAACCTGAATGTCGAAGTTGCCCGCCAGGTTTTCTCACAGCCCCTTGCCCTTATGGCAGCCGGCGGCACGATCACCGCCTTTGCCCTGATTCCGGGTATGCCCGCCTTTCAGGTTCTCCTTCTTGGGCCGGCCATCTTTGCCCTCGGCTTTATCCTGCGGATGCAGCGCAATAAGCTGGAAAAAGCACCGGCAGCCCCGGACGGGTCGATTGGCTCAATGGACCCGGAAGCAATCCCAGAAATGCTCAATGAGGCCAGTTATTACAAGGATATTGAAAATGTCTACGGGCTGTTGGGCGTTGACCCGATCGAAATGGAGTTTGGCTACTCACTTGTCCCGCTGGTAGACGAAAGTTCGGGCGGCAGCTTTATCGACCGGATTGTTATGTTCCGAAAGCAGTTCGCCGGTGACTACGGTGTGGTCATCCCGACCGTACGCCTTCGCGACAACGGGCTGCTCAATCCCAACCAATACGTGGTCAAGCTGAAAGGTGAAGAAATTGGCAAAGGCGAAGTGCTGGTCGACTACTTCCTGGCTCTTGACCCCGGCAACACAAGCGAAGATATCGACGGAATCGACACAGTCGAGCCGGCCTACGGCATCCCCGGCAAATGGATCAACGAAGACATGCGCGAGGCCGCCGAAGTCTACGGATATACAGTCATCGACCCGCTGTCCGTCATCGTCACCCATATGAGCGAAATTATTCGCAGGCACGTACATGAACTGCTCACCCGCCAGGATGTCAACACCCTGCTTGAGAACGTCGCCAAGCGCAACCCGGCCATTGTGACCGACGTTGTGCCCGGCATCATCACAGTAGCCGACCTGCAGAAAATCCTCAGCAACCTGCTCAGAGAGAATGTACCGATCAAAGACATGGAAACCATTCTGGAGACATTGGGCGATTATGGGCTTTCTGTAAAAGATACCGACATGCTCACTGAATATGTAAGGCAAAGACTGCGCAGAACAATTACAAGACAGTACGTGAGCGGCAACGTCCTTCAAGTGGTGACAGTTGACCAGGATGTTGAACAGACCATCTTAGGCTCGATCAAAAAAGGCGAACACGGCGCTTACATGGCCCTTGAGCCGGAAAAAGTACAGCATATCGTCACCAACGTGATCGAAGACGTAAACCAGATCAAAGACATGGTCAACAATCCGGTTGTGCTCACTTCACCGGTGGTGCGCGTTTACCTCAAGAAAATGCTCGACCAGTTTAACCCGAACATCACAGTGCTCAGCTTTTCAGAAGTTGACCCGACCGTACAAATTCAGGCACTTGCCAATGTTACTATGTAATAAATAGTTGGCATAGTGTGACAAAACCGCCGCGTTCCCAGCGCGGCGGCGCGGGCAAAGCCCGCGGGAGCGAAGCGGAATTCACCTCCCCGCGCGGCGACGGCGGTTTGGGGATAAACCCCCATCAACAATGAGAAAGGAGTGATCAAGCAATGACATCATCAACGGCAGTTGCCGAAAAAGAAAGCGCAGTGGTTGAGGGAATTTGGGAGCAATACGCGAAAACCAGAGACCCGCACCTGCGCAACGACATTGTTATGACTTACTCCGGACTGGTCAAGGGAATTGCTTTGCGGATGCGCGGAATTTACAAAAATTACGCCCAGCTGGACGACGTGGTCAATCAGGGAATTATTGCCCTAATTGACGCGGTCGAAAAATATGACCCTGCCCGCGGGATCAAGTTCGAGACGTTCGCATCCATCAAGGTTAAAGGTTCAATCATCGACTTTATCCGTTCCCAAGACTGGATTCCCCGCCGCCTGCGCAAGTTGAGCGGCGACCTTGAGTCCACCAATGCCCGGCTCTGTTCCGAAATGGGCAGAACGCCCACCCATTCCGAGCTGGCTGAAGCCATGAACCTGTCCGTCGAGCGGCTGGACCGCGTGATGGAACAGACCTACAACTTCAACCTGCTTTCATATGAAGAAGTGGTCTGGCAAAAGTTGAGCGCGATGGGCGGCGACATCGCCGACGACAGCACCGAAGATTCCCCCGAAGGCAAGCTGATGGAAACTGAGCTGTACGACCAGCTGGCCATGGCGGTAGACAAATTGAATGAGCGTGAGCGCACGGTAATTTCCCTTTACTACCACGAGCGGCTCAAGCTCAAAGAAATCGCCCAAATACTCAGTGTGAGCGAGTCGCGGGTCTGTCAAATTCACTCGGCGGCCATCATAAAAATGAAAGGCACAATGAAACAATACCTCGAAATGTAACCTGTGTGTAATTTGACAAGACCCATACAAATAAGGTACAATTAATTATCCCCGTCTACCACAAGGAGGAACGTCTATGCTGCGTGGCTTTTATACGGCGGCGTCCGGTATGGTCTCTCAAGAAAAGAGGCTGAACGCCATCTCTAACAACATCGCGAACGCCAACACAGTCGGTTTCAAAAAAGACGATTTAGCCTTCGGCACATTTGGCGAGCATATAGCAGTGCGGATGAACGCCTACAACATGGGCAGCATTCACGAACACGGCCGCGGCGTCTGGATGCAGACAGTTGACCTTAAATTCACCGACTTTGAGCAAGGTGCCTTTGACTTTACCAGCAGAGCTTTCGACCTGGCGATCCAAGGGGACGGGTTTTTCGTGATCGCGACACCGGAAGGCAACCGCCTGACCCGGGACGGCCAGTTTGCGCTGGACGAAGAGGGCTACCTGATCCTGCCGGGCTTTGGCCGGGTACAGGGACAGGATGGCGACATTCAGCTGACCCGCTCTGACTTTGTGGTCGGGCGAAACGGCGAGATATTTCTTCCAAATGACAGCGACGGCTGGGTAGAGCACGGCTCACCCACCACCCCCAACCCGAATGAGGGGCCGGGCGGGAATTTGGCTGGTGAGCCGGGCGGGTTCGAGCTGGTTGACCGGTTGCTGATTGCTTTGCCCGAAGACCTGACCGCGCTTGAGCGGGAATCATCAAAGATGTTCTACGCCGAAAATTTCGAAGTGGCTGGCGAAAATCCCGCGAACACAATGATCTTACAACAGACCGTTGAGCGCTCAAACGTCAACATGGCTGTCGAGATGACCCGGATGATCGCCGCCCAGCGCTCGCTGCAAAGTGCCGCACAGATTGTGCGCATCTTTGATGACCTGGCCGAGCAGGGCAACAACCGTATTTCGTCTGTCCGATAAATAATTATGGCAATACATATAGAAAGGCGGCGAGCCGCGTGATTAGAGGATTTTACACAGCCCGCTCCGGGCTTTTAGCCCACCAGGATCACATGAATGTGCTTTCAAACAACATGGCCAACGTAAACACAGTCGGCTTTAAACATCAGCGGGTCAGCTTCACCGACCTCATCTACCAAAACATTAACCGGCCGACTGCTGAAAATCCCGCAATGATCGGCCACGGTGTGCGGATAAATAAGACCGACCTGATCATGACCCAAGGCCCGCTCCAACAAACCGAGCGCTTTTTGGACTTTGCGCTGACTTCGGCCGGCCAATTCTTTGCTGTGCAAAGCCCAACCGGCGAGATTGAATTTACCCGCCAGGGCAACTTTATCCTCTCGGCGGATGAAGACGGCGATACATTCTACCTCGCGACCCCCAACGGCGACCGGGTGCTGAATTCCGATTTTGAACCGATTCAGATCGCTTTTCAACAAGTCGAGCAGCCCGAGCTCAGCAACCAGCTGCGGCTTGACCGCGACGGTTTGCCTATCCCGCGCTATGATGAAAACGGCGTGCGGCTTCCCGCGCCAAATCAATTTGAGATGGAAAACAATGTCCCCTGGGTCTGGCAAGAAGCGCTGGACGAAGATGGCAACCGAATCCCCATCTGGGCGACCGAGCCGATCCGTGACGGACAGGGCAACATAACAACCCCCGGCGTTCAGGCGGTGGTGGACGGCGTTCCCCGTTTTAGAATGGAACAAGTACCCGGCGAGACAACCATCGTTAACGGCCCGCCGGCCATCGACATGAACGAGATCGGTATCTTCCGCTTTGACAACCCGTATGGCCTATTCCTGATCGGCAACAGCCGCTTTGTACCCAGTGACAACTCGGGCGAAGCGGTAGAGGTCGAAGGGTTCCGCGGAATCCGCGCCGGTTTTTTAGAGGGCTCGAATGTCGAAGTCGGCAACGAAATGGTCAAGGTAATCGAAGCATCCCGCGCGTTCAGCTTTGCCTCCCGGATGATTCAAACCGCCGACGAAATTGAACAAACAGTCAACAACTTGAGATAATGTTTCCGATAGTCAAGCGCCTGTATTAAATATTACCGTAAAGGGGGGCACGACATGTCAGAGTCCAGTGACAAGAAAGAACACGCCGCCCCGCAAAGCAAGGCAAGAATTACGGTGAATGTCGTGCGCCAAAAGCACGAAGCCGAAATGTTGATTGAGCGCACAGGCACCAACACGGTTGACCCAACACACGAGGAGTTAGCCGCCGCCTTGGCTGAAAAAGGCATTGTCGCCGGGATCAAAGAAGACCTCTTGCTCCGGCTTGCCGCCGACCCCGTCTACAACGAAAAGCTGATCGTCGCGGTAGGCAAGCGCCCTGAAGTCGGTAAGCCGGGTGAGTTGCGCTATAAGATAAGGACCACCCGTGAGCTAAAGCCGGCTTTGCGCGAAGACGACACGGTCGACTACAAAGACTTGGGCTACACAAACAATGTAGAAGCCGGGCAGGTCTTGGTTGAGATCATTCCGCCCACCAAAGGCGAAGACGGATTCGATGTTTTGGGTGCAAAAATCGAAGGTATTTTCGGCAAAGAAACCACCTCACCCAAAGGCGCTGGAACCGACTTGGACCAAGCGGGCAACCTGGTCGCTTTGGTCGCCGGCAACGCCACCTTCAACAAAGGCGTCATCAGTATTCAAGAAGTGCTCAAAATCAAAGGCAGCATCGACAACTCAACCGGTGACATTGATTTTGCCGGTGACATCATGATTTCCGGGGATGTATCAGCCGGCTTTCGGGTTACTTCGCGCTCAAATATAACCGTTAAAGGGATTGTAGAAGGCGCCCACCTGAAAGCAAAGGGAGACATCATAATCGGTGAGGGCATAAACGGGATGAACAGCGGCACTTTGACCGCCGGGGGAAACATTCGGGCCAGGTTTATGCAAAACTGTACGGTTAGGGCCGGGCGGGATATTTACGCCGATACCATTATGCACGCTGATTTGGAATGTGACGGAGATGTCGAGCTAAACGGCAAGCGCGGCGTTCTGATCGGCGGGAGTACAACCATCGCGGGCAAGCTGGTTGCCAAGGGCATCGGAACCCCAAATCATGCTGCTACCAATGTCGTAATGGGCGGCGGCAGTATCACAAAACAACATGAGTATGTAAAGTTAGGCGAGAGCATCAAGCAAATAGACGCCGACATCACCAAGCTGGTTCAAATTCTCAACCGCTTCGACGGCCTGCAAAAGAAAGGGGCGCTTGCCCCGAGCCAACGGGACACAGCCGAGCAGGTTCGTCAAAACTACAACGCACTGACCGAACAGCGGAAAGCCGCGGTGGCCGAGTTAGAAGAAGCCGGGCTGGCCAGGTTGGTGAGTTCGGGCGGCAGTTACGTTGAGTGCAAAGGCCGGGTGCACACCGGGGTCAAGTTCGTATTTGGCCCGCTCACCTTTAATGTGCAGGCCGGGTTTGTCAACAGCCGGATCGGGGTAATCAGCGGTGAGGTCGCGGTATCCTCGCTCTAAAAACCTTGTTCATAAACGAGAAAAACCGGCGGGAAGACCATCGTTCTGGTGCGTTTGGGCTGTGAACAGCACGCCGCGTTAGAACAACAGGGCAAGGCCATCCTCGAAATCGTTCGAGCCGATCTCCCCGTGGCCAAGCCGCCGGGTACGGGCATGACGAGCGTGTAGAGGAACTTAAGAGCATACTGAGATTTGAATAACACTGAAAAACCCAAGTTAGAAATATGCCTTTAAAGAGTAACGAAAACAGATAGAGGGAAAATCATGTCGAGCCAAAAATATGGTATTGCATGGGATGATCGCTTTAAAATTGGGAACTACGAGATAGACGAACAACATCGCAAGCTATTCGAAGCTCTGGGAGAAATTATCTCTTACTGCGAGAACAACACCGACGCAGACAAACTGCACATTACTTTGGATTATTTGGTTCAATATACTGTTCAGCATTTCCATGATGAAGAAGCTGTGCAAGTTCGATATGGCTATCCGGAATATCACAAACACAAACAGCTTCATGAAGCTTTTAAAGAAACCGTCGGAGGCCTTGTATCTAAATTCGATCAAAATGGCTCATCAGCTGAACTAAGCAGTGATGTAAATAAAGTTATAGTGCATTGGATTGCTTCTCATATTCTTGGTGAAGATAAAAAAATTGGTGCGCATATACAAAAAGCAACAAGTCGTTAAAAAGGCGTACCGATCATAAAGCGGCGATACATCTACGCGGATAGAACACAACGGCATAAACAAAACCGAATGGCAAAGACGCCATTCGGTTTTTATGATGTGATTCATAAACACAAAAGCCCGATTTCTTTACGCTTTTAAGTACACAGCGTTTAGAGCTCTTTTACGTTTTTGTTCAGCGATTTAACTGTCATGATGCCGGTGGCCGGGTCAAACAAGACAGTGCGCCCGTAGTTGGAAAGCACATCTTTTGCGATGATCGGAATCCCGATTTTCTGTAAAATCGCGGTGACTGCCTGTACATTGCGCTGACCGATCTGCCACATGTCGTTGCTGGCCGTGCCTCCGGTCTGACCGGCGCCGAACATCTGTGCCCCCCCCGCGATTTTGGCCTTCAGCCGGGTGCGGGACGCGCCCTTTCTCTCCATCTTTTTGATTAGGTCAGGGATGGCGGTGTCCGCGAACTTCATGACGTTTAGATCTCCGGTGACTGCGGCGCTGGAGGGCAGCATGATATGGCTAAGCCCGCCGACCCGGGTGATGGGGTCAAGCAGACAGATACCCACGCAAGAGCCGAGCGCGTAAGTGATCAAAGTGTCAGGTGGGTTAGCCAGCTTAAGATCAGAAATACCAACTGTTATTGAAGCCATATTACGAAATCCCCAACTTTGATAACATTAAGCTGAGAGAAGTGGGCTCAGCAAACAGAATCATGTTGCTGGCTACGCTCTCAGATACGCTCTGGAAGTTTTCTTCGATGAACAGAACCCGATCACCCACGGCGCCGAACTTGATAAGCGGCATACTGAGCAGTGCACCGGCCATATCGATGCTAACTTCGGGCACCGACATATGAATATCCAGCCCGGTCAGCTCAGAGATTGACTTGACATAAGCGGCCGAGAGGATGTTGCCAACCTCGCGAATGGCCGAAAGCGCCATCTCGTCCATCTCATCAAAACTCGCGAACGCTTCACCCATCAGCGCGTTTAACATCAAGTGGGCAAAGTCTTTGTTGAGCAGGAACATGACCATCCCGTCAATCTCACCGGTCAGGCTGAGCAGTACGCCATAAGTCAAAGTCTCGGGCCCGCCCATCGCGTCAGTTACGCTGTTGAAATCAAGCAGCTGCACTTTCGGCAGAGCAATGTCGATGGGTTGTCCGAGCATGACCGAAAGAGAGGTGGCCGCGTTTCCTGCGCCGATGTTGCCGATCTCACGCAGTACATCCATGTGCATATCGTTTAGATCTTCGTACCTGATACCCATTGTGAATCCTCCCAAACGGATGGAAAATAATGACATAAAAGCATTGATCTTGCGTTTGTTTAAAGACAAGCGGCGCAGCTTAGCGCAACTTTTGAATTGTGCGTCAAGTTTGTTAAATAGATTATATCACACAAACACGTCTGATGCAAAAGCAAAATATGAATTTTTCGCGATTTCGTAAATTTTTTTGCGGAATACTTATCCTGTTGGGCAAATATGTCGTTTATATGTTGGCCAGAAAATGTAAAACACGCGATATTATAGGCATATTCACCGAATCAACAACACCCACTTAGCTTTCGCTAAGCTGCTGTAAACCGCGCAGGAATTGGAAATTTTTAGTCTTGGATCAACTGTGAACACGAGTTTGCACCGGCTTAGAAAAAAAGTGAGCCGGAAAACTGTGGCTGTCGTCTTTACAAAGGTCGAAAAAGGGAATATAATAGACATAAGCCTGTATAAGGCTTGTTCTTTTGTTTTACCTGAGCCGGTATATATCTAAGGCTATCCCTACAGTCCGGTGAAACACAGGGCAAAAGCCGGGAAAACCGTTCGCGATTGGGCAACGGGTATAGTGGCCGGAGTTGTGTAAAAAATAACATCTGTGACAGACGCTAAGGGGAAATGGAATATGGCCAGGGTAATATCTGTGACCAACCAAAAGGGCGGTGTTGGAAAGACCACGACCTCCCTTGCTCTTGCGGCCGGTTTTATGAGAAAAGGCTACCGGACACTCGCTGTCGATATGGACCCGCAAGGCAACCTCAGCTTTGGGCTGGGCGGGGACAGCGACGACGGCCCGACTGTCTACGATCTCTTAAAAGGGGATGTTCATCCGCGCTTTGCCGTACAGCGAACCAGCAGCGTCGACCTGATTTCTTCAAACATTCTGCTTTCGGGGGTTGAGCTTGAGTTCACCCAAACCGGGCGGGAATACCTGCTCAAAAACGCGCTGGCGAACTTGCGGGACAAGTACGATTACGTGGTGATTGACACCCCGCCCGCTTTGAGTATTTTGACGGTCAATGCCTTCGCCGCTTCCGATTATGTGGTTATCCCGATGGTCGCGGATATCTTCAGCTTGCAGGGAATCGCCCAGCTGAGCGACACCATCATGCGGCTGCGCCAAGCCTGTAACCCCGAATTGATTATTGGGGGCATATTGCTCTCCAAATACGACGGGCGGACTGTGTTGAGCAAGCGGATCAAAGAAACCGCCGAGATGGTCGCGGGCCAGGTCGGCACTCGCCTGTTTAAAACGACGATCCGCAATTCGATTGTCATACCCGAATCCCAAACCAATCAAGTGAGCATGTATGAATACGCATCCAGAAATCCGGCCGTAAAAGACTACGCCGCCTTTGTGCAGGAGCTTCTGGCCGAGGGGGTCTAGCGTTTTGGTTAAAAAAGATTTTGACAAAGAAAAAATGTACAGTAAAATCATGCCCTCTATCGTTACTCCGCCGCCCAGCCAGGAGCCGCCGGATAAAGATGAGGTTCCCGGTGAAGAAGAAGAAATCCCGGCCAGAGGGCGCCAGCAGTATATTCTCAGGAATTTTATCGAAGACTTGGTAATGGACAAGCTTGACCACACAATCTTGATGCTCAGGGGCTGTGAGTGCGAGTGGTGTAAAAAAGATGTGATGGCCAAAGCCCTAAACGAGTTGCCCGCCGCGTACACTGTAATAGAGCCCTCCGACCTGCATGAAACGGTGGGCGCGCTGCGCGCGAACTATGAGGTAAAGGTTTCCTCCGCCCTCATCAAAGCAGTACAGGCCGTAAAGTCAAACCCGAGACACTAATCAGTTGACAATTGACAATGTACAGTTGACAATTGTGGAGCCCGCTACGCGGACGTAATTTAAAATCATCGCAAAGCGATACATTTATTGTCAATTGTCAATTGTTAATTGTCAATTGCCCGGAGGATTCGTATGGCAGAAAAACCCCGTCTCAAGGAAACGGATGAAATATTCAGCAGTGTGGGCAAGGGTTCTGTCCGCGCAAAAGCGCCCGCAGAGCAAGAACCGGAACGGCAGCAGCAATCACAGCCGGACCGGGGCGGGCGCGAGGCCGGTGAGCAGCCCGACAAGGCCCCGCTGATCGAGAGCCTGTTTGATCTTGACCAGCCCCAGGCCGGTCGGGCCTCCCGGCGGGCCGCGCGCGGCCGTGGAAAAAAAGGCGCGTCCGATATCGAGCCAAAAGTCGACCGCAGGCCTCTAAACTTTGGAAAGTACGGTTTGGGCAGTGACAATGACAAAGAAGACGAGGGGCAAAGCCCGCCCAAAAAAACGAAAGCCCCCGCGGCGAAGCCTGCGCCCGAGCCGGCTCCTGCGCCGGTTACCCCGCCGGAACCCCCGCCGGAACCCCCGCCGCCCCCGCCCCCTGAACCGGCAATGGCAATGGCTGCCGCCGAGGAGGAAGAGCGCCGGTCCCGCCCGCGGCGCCGAGCCGGCGAGCCGGCGTCCGCACCGCAAATCAGGCGGGTCAGCCCGCCCGCAAACCCGGAACCGGAAGCCCCGGCCCCGGATATACAAACGCGCCCCGCCGCCCCGGCCGATCCGCCGCCCTCTTACCATTTTGAAGAAGAGATTGGGCCGGTTATCCAGCCCTTTGTATTTGAAGATTTCGAAGAACCGGCCCCCCCGCCGCCGCCCCCGCCGGCCGAAAAACCCCGGGAGCCGAAAGTCGTTCGCGCGGTCAAGCCCGAGCCGCCCAAAAAACAAGAAGAACCCGAACCGCCCCCGGTTATGGAAGCACCGGAAATCCCGCCCGAAGAACAGCCGAAAAAACGCTCAAAGCCGCCGACCGCCGGCCGAAACCCCGAGCGTGAGCGGGACCAAATTCTACAAGAGCTTTCCAGCCAATTCGACGAAGCTTTCAGCCAGGCCTTTGAGGGCGGCGCGAAAGAGGTAACAAAACAAGAAAAGCGAGGCAGGCCGATCCGTGGAAAGGGTGTGGCCAAAGCAAGTGCGCCGGTTGATCTGATTGACGACACACCGCCCCCCCCGCCTCCGCCGGCCGAAATCGAGGACCCGCAGGCCGACCTTGAGGCCGACAGCTTCTTGAGAGAATTCGCCGAACAGATTCAAGAGGAAGAAGATACCCGAACCGAGCTGTTTAAAGATACGCTGGCTGAAAAATTCGAGCGGGAACGCGCCCGATATCTCAAGGAGCTGGGAATCGAGGACGGCCCGCAGGTCGACGAAGAGCCAAAAACGTTTACTCCGCCCGCGGTTCGGCGGCTGGACTTGCAAATTGAGCCGGAAATGCACGTCAGCGCGGACGACGCCCCGCCAAAACCGGTTGAGCGCCCGGTGACCTACTCCCGGATGGGTCAGGTTCGCCCGCAAGCGCCGGCCGGGGAAGCGCTTTCGCCCGCACAGCCCAAAGTCACGCAAAAACCAAAGGCAAAAGCCGCAGCCGCCAGGAATGAGAAGAAGTCAACCGAAGAGCTGTTGATCGAGCTGGCCTTTCAAAAGACGGAGGCTAGCTTAAACGCGGGCAGCCGCCCGCCCCCCCGCCCGATGGAAGGGGTTCCGGTCAAGATCGAGGCGCCGCCGCCCGAGCCGGTCATCTTCGAACCTGAACCTCAAGTGAGCTTCTGGAAACAATACCGCAATATCATATTGATCTCTTCGGCGGCGGCTATGTTTTTGCTCATTCCGCTTATCGTGCTTATTGTCAGCATGATTCGCCCGAATGAGGGGATCGAACTTTTGCCCCCGGTTGAAATCGGCGAGAGCGAACAGGTCGCCGGTACTCTGCAAGCCAACCAGAGCCACAACTTTGAAACGCGGGAGGTCTTCGAAAACATCTACATCCGGCGGCCGGACATCTCCATTCGCAACGCGACCGTCAACAGCATCCTGCTTATCGAGGGGATCGCTTCGCCGGGTGAAATCCGGCTGGAGGATATAGACGTAGGCGGTGCGATCCACCTGAGCACCGGTGAGGTAGACCGGCTTGTCCTGCACAATGTACAGACCCCGCGGCTGGTTATCCACAACGATGAGCACTTTACCTCAGCCGTTACGGTCAGCGGGAACACCGCCATTGACACGGTTGAGGTTCGCACAAACGCCACAATCAACCGGCAGCCCATGCATGGGGCGGACGGCGGCCAGGGTGTGCAAAACATCCTGCTCTCAGCCGCGCCCAGCGTATCCTCCATGCTCACCGTCAACCTGAACGGACTGGAACTGCCATCCCTGCAAAGCAGCAGTGACGCCGTCATCGGGGTCGGGGACGGCACACGGATCGAGCGGATGACCAGTGAGGGGGCCATATCGATCAGCGGCAATGGCCGGATATCCCACTTTTCAGCCGGGCCGCGCGGCCCGGGGGACGGCACAATTCTGCGGCTTGAGATGGGGGTTACACACCTGGCCATTCGCGGGCCGGGGGATCTGATTGTGCACAGCGAGATCGACTCAGTGACCGCTTCCGACCATCTGACCATCAGCGGCAGCGGGAACATCGCAAGCCTTATGCTCAACCAGCCGATGGCCCCCGGGCGGCTGCAGGTCGGCATTTACGGCAGTGTGAGGGTCAACGCGCTGGTCGCGAACGCCGAAGCGCTGCTGCGGGTGAGTGAACAGGGGATGATCAATCACTTAACCGCCAATCAGTCGGTTTACGCGCTGGGCAATCCGGTCAACCGCCTGGTTGTCAACGCGAACGATGTGATTTACGAAAACGAGCCCAATGGAATTGATGTAACAAGCGGGATTCGCCCGCCCGAAACGGTGGCCGCCAACCCCAACCTGGATTTGACTTTGCACACAAATCAAGTGAGTGCCCCACCCGACACAGCCGCCGACGACATCAGCACAGTTTGCGGCCACACGCGTGAGAGCGGCGGGTTCCTGGAAGGCGACGGCTCGGCAAGCAACCCGTTCCGGGTATCTACCCCCGCCCAGCTGGCCCATATTCAACTCCACCTTTCTTCTCACTTTGTTCAGACCGCCGACATCGACGTGGGCGCCGACACCCAGTTTATCACAGGGTTTAACATGATCGCCGGGCAGGGCGAGCCGTTTACCGGCTCGTTTGACGGGCAGGGCTTTGCCATACGCAACCTGCGCATTACCTCCGACGCCCAGGCGGTTGGGTTGTTTGCCGAAAACAGCGGCCGAATCGAGAATGTCAGCCTGGTATCCGGCGAGATTCGCTCGACCGCGGCCGGGCAGGCTTATGTCGGCGGGATCGTCGGGCGCAATCACGCGCAGGGCGATGTTTTCGCGGTGTCCAACGGCGCGCGGATTATCGGCGGCAATTCGGCTTATGTCGGCGGGATTGTCGGCTATAACAACGGCCGGGTACGGGATAGCTACAACGCGGCTTTGATTACCGGAGCCGATCACACCGGCGGATTGATTGGGACGAACGGGGTTTCCGGTGCGCTTTCTTCCAGCTATAATGTTGGGAATGTAGAGGGCACCGGGGATGGTGTCGGTTCGATTGTTGGGGTGAACCGCGGGGTGGTTGCGAATACGCACTTCCTTCTGGAAACTGCCTGGAACGGGATTGGTGTCGGGGATGGGACCGCGAATGAGCAGACGTCGGAGGCGATGGCTTCGGCGCAGATGGTGGCCGACTTGTCGGTGGGGGATGTTAATTCGCCTTGGGTTCGCAGTGAGGGAGGCGGGTTTGTTTATCCGGTTTTGCGGGTGCCGGTGCGGAGGTAGGGTTGCTTTTGTCCTTGCCTTTCGGGCTTTAAGGGCTTTTATCGGAATCTCCGATGGAAATGAAATGGGGCGCTTCGCCCCCAAACCCCCGAGTTACTCTTTTTGCTTGCCCAAAAAGAGTAACCAGAAAAAGGGCACTTAAGGGGGGCAGGGGGCAC
>WRBI01000021.1 GCA_009784625.1 Oscillospiraceae bacterium
ACGAGCGCATCCAGCTCAAATCAATGCTGACGCCGTTCGAAAAACGACGCCAGCTTACGTAATCTTTAGCTTTTCTACGATACAGGGGTTTCTTGCGTGTCTAATCGTTGGGGAGCAGTTCATAGCCGGGGGTGTTTCATATGTGGGCGCAGCTTTTATGATACTAGGGTGTGGTTGACACAAATGAAAATGCATCCTAGATGTATCGATCGCACACTTCTCTAATCTGCTCGGCATACTTATAGATGTCGTTGAGGCTGGAAATGTCGTGCCGCCTTGGCTTCATGCTTTCGTCTGGCGTGGTTATGTATTTCTGCTTTCTGCCGAACCAGAACCTACAAACTCTCTTGCGGCTGTTGCCATCAAACAAGATTACCATGTAGTCTTTTGTATGCTGATAAGTCAAGCGGTCAACATCCATCATATCTCGCAAGATGGACTTTGCAATCGCAAACGCTTCGATTTCCTCCAGCGTTATTATCGAATTGTCCTCGCCCATGTCCTCATCTTCATTTTCGGGCGCGGCGGGCGGCTCAGACGTACTGCCGCTCATTTCGGACTGACCTCGTATTGCACTTTTCAATGTGTCACTTATCGCGTCATTGATATATTGGATAAAGCCGCGCTTGATAATCGGACGAAATTCGTCCACGGCTTTTTGTGTGGCGCGTCCATCGTATATCTCGCCCATTACGTAGCGCACAAAGCCATCGGACGGTTCGGCACGCAATGAACTAAGCAGCTCTTTGATTTTACCCATATGCTTCAACTCGGATGCCGCACTCTTCGCCGCATCGAGGTCAAGAGTACTCTTGGCAAAGCGTCGCAGCTCAGGCACGACATTCTCGTCAATGTCGAGAATATCGAATGTGAGGAACGGCTCAAAGTCCATCTTGTTTGATTCGTTTAGGTCAGTGTAAAAGTTGTAGGTGATGCCATTGGTTAGGATTCCAAACTTGGCGGGGGTTGCCGCAAAATACTGAAACAGTTGACCCGAATGTTTCACTACGCTTTCGCTGCAAGACTTGCACTCTATCAAAATTATGGGCTTGCCCTCATTCATAATTGCGTAATCTACCCGCGCATCTTTCTTGACACCGAAATCGGCGGCGTACTCTGGCACAAATTCAAGCGGGTTAAAGATATCGTAGCCAAGCATCTTGAAAAAGGGCAGCACAAGTGCGTTTTTAGTCGCTTCTTCAGTTGAGATTGCATCTTTAACCTTTGTAACATGGGTTGAAAAGTGGCGCATTTCATCAATGAAATCCATAGTGGTGCTCCTCTCTTTCACTACAGGGCAACTTTCTGCAACAAACAGGCAGATAATTCCTTTTCAACACTATTCTACCAAATCCGCAGGGCAGTTGTTAATGAGCGAAACGCAGTGGTACATGCAGTTCCATTTCGTATGCGATAAATCCACCGGAGTTTTCGGTACTCAAAACAACCGGCCGGCTCTCACATAAGAGCCGGCCGGTTTGTTATGTATTACAGGTGTGGTTACTTTCCTTCCGTTATCTCCGGGCTGGGCGCGGGCGCCACACCCATCTTGCTTTCGATAAGCGTAACCGCTACAAAAGAAAGGGTACTGCACGCGGCGCCGAACACAACGGCCATAATGCCGAGCGGGGTGCCGATTAGCTCCCAGATTACCGCGGCGGCGGAACCCACAATAATCGCCACCAGGCCCGCGTGCGGGGTCGCCTTCTTCCAGGTAACACCCAGCACAAAGGCGGCGAATGGGCCGGCGCTTCGCATGGCAAAGGCAAACATGTTCATGGTGATAATGTCTACCCTAAACAAAGCGATACACATGGCCATCAAGCCAAGAACAACGTTGGACATGCGGGTGGTGAGAACCAGCTTTTTCTCGGACATAGGGGCGGGGTTGATAAACCGCTGATAGATGTCTTTAATAAATATGGTGGAAGAATTAATCAGGTTAGAGTCCGCGCTGGACATGGTTGCGGCTAAGATTGCAGCAGCCATAAAGCCTACAACTACCTGCGGCGCAAAGGTGTCGGTGGCCCAGATGAGCGCGCCGCCGCCGTCGGGTGCGCCGGCAGCCAGCGCGGCCAAACCAATGACGGTCGGCAAAACGCCCATACCGCACATTACAATCGCCGAAACGACACAGGCCTTGCGCGCATTTCTCTCATCTTTGGCCGAGAACACCCGGCTCATCATCTCAGGGCCGGCCAGGAAGGTGGTAAAGTAATTGATGATCAAGCTAATGATCATGAACCAGCCTATTCTGGTAAAGTCCATCTGGCCTTCGGGCAGCGCCGCCACCATAGCGTCCCATCCGCCAACGCCATTTATAATGAACGGCACAGCGACAAGCATACCTAAGAACAACACCGAAAACTGGAACATATCGGAGTAGATATCCGCCGTCATTCCGCCCAAACAGGTATAGAACAGAATTACGAATGTAGACACAAATACGCTGATCACCCAGGGTGTGCCGATCAGGGCGGTAATGACGGTTGCCGAAGCAACAATTTGTGAAGACGTAAGCAGGAACAGAGAAACAACGCCAAGCACTGCGGAAGATGTACCCGCGACACTGCCAAAGCGTTTGTTTATAACCATAGGTATTGTATAAGAGAACGTCCGCCTGATTTCCGGGGCAAAATACGATATGGGAATCATGGCAATCGACGCAGCCAAAACCCACCAAAGAGCAGAAAGCCCCCAAGCGCCATAAGCCCTGGTTGCTACGCCCATCGTGCTGCCGCCGCCAACATTGACGGCGGAAAGGGAAATCCCAAGGGTCAAAAGCCCCATTCGCCTGCCGGCGAGCATGTAGTCTTTACTATCCTTAATAAAGTATTTGCCTATAATTACACCGAAAGCCATCATTGCCAAGACATAAACGCAAACGATTATCAAGGGGATTGTTCTAATTTCCAATTGAAAGTCAGCCATTAAGATAAGCCCTCCTAAGATGTTATAATGCGAGTATTTATGTAGAGTTTTTTGCTTAACCGCCCCCGTTTTAGCTGTATGTAACCGCCGGCATCGGTATTGTACACGCTTCATCATATAAGTTCGCTTTGACAATGTCAAGCAATTTTTGGGATTTAATAAAGAAAAATTTAACATTTCTCAGGGCAGGCAGTCGTACGCGGCCCGCGCACACCGCCCACCCACCCGGTCGCCGCGATTTTTCCCTTGTAAGTAGGGAAATTTTCTGATATACTACCTTCGTAGCGCTTGGTCAAGAGCGGATGGTGTCCGAATCCGGCGCAGAGAGATGTGTACGCAATGCCCAAAAGACTGTTTGACGCGAAGTTTAAGTCACTCCTGCCCTATTTTTTGCTGGCCCTGCTCATCATCATAGCTTTTCGGGTGATCAGCGAGCTGAGCTTTTTTGTCGAGCAGATCCGCTGGGTCTGGGGAATCATCCTGCCTTTCTTTTACGGGTTTCTGATCGCGTATGTCATCAACATCCCGGCCGGCGGGTTTGCGCGGCTGCTGAGCCGCTCCAGCATCCCCTTTGTAGTCAGGCGCAAAAGAGGGCTGAGCATATTGCTGGTCTTTTTGATTTTGGTTTTGCTGCTTGCCCTGGTGCTCAACATCGTCATCCCGGCGATTTCGAACAGCATTGATTACTTTATTGCCAGTCTGGATGAATACTACGCCAGCGTGATTGACTTTATCGGCCGGATCGGCGATTTTGAAATTCTGGGCTTTTCGTTCAGCACAGACGCGGTGTTCGACGCAATCGAAGTGATGGTTCACGACGCAATCAACAATTTTGACATTGCGAATATGCTTTCCAGCATCGCCACGCCGATCAACGCGATTGTGGGCTTTTCTTCCGCTATCTTCCGGGGTTTTCTGGCCATCATTTCATCCATCTATATTCTGATCGAAAAAGAAAAATTTAAAAAGTTTTTGCGCCGGCTGCTCAGGGCGTTTACTTCGCCTGTTGTTTGCGCGTCGATTATCAAGTACGCTGACCGGCTGAACAACAACTTTAAACGCTATATCTATACCCAAACGATTGACGGGCTGATCTTGGGTACGATTGTCACCGTTCAGCTCTGGCTTATGGGCTCGCCTTACTTTTTGGTCTTGGGCATCATTTTGGGCGTTGTCAACTACATCCCTTACTTTGGCTCGATTATTGGCAGTCTGGTCGCGATTTTGGTGGTTCTGTTCACGCAGGGAATGGCTATGGGCGCGATTGCCGCTGTTGTTTTACTTATTACCCAGCAAATCGACGGAAATATCATCCAGCCGCGGCTTATGGGCGGGTCCTTTTCACTCAGCCCATTCCTGATTATCGTCAGCATCACAGTGGGCGGGGCAGTGGCCGGGATTTTGGGGATGATTGCCGCGATTCCGATTGTGGCTGTACTTAAAGATATATCTGAAAGCATCATCGCCTATGGCGAAGAAAAGCGGTTCGGCAAAGAGCCGCAAGAACAGGCCCCACCTGGCGAAAACGACCAGGAGAGTTGACACATCTTTGTGCTCTGCCTTATACTAATGAACAGGGGGCGAAGCCGCGCATGTCCACTTTGGTGCACTTTGTCATTCGTCTCTACCTTTCACTATTGCTTGTGCTCTTCTTTTTCACCGGCGGGCTAACCATGTTTTTGCTGGCCCCGCTTTATAAGCAGGCGTTTGCACCACAGGCCGCTTACCGCGACTTTCGCCCGTTTAAAACCTGGACGCACATCTATAAAATCATCTGGCGGTCTGTATCTAACCGGCATTACCGCGGTTTGTATCCCTTTAGGATGTATGATCCGCCCATGTACGACAACAGCCAAAGCCAAGTGCAGATCAAAAAGAGCTGGGCCGGTGCAACCGACAACTGTGACGCCTGCAAAAACAGCTGCTGCGCGCAGATCGGCTGCCCGATGATTGGGCCGGGCGGGCGGTGTTTGAGTTACGGGTCGGTCTACTTCGGCTATTACTTTTGTGGACGTTATCCCGAAAATCAGGGCCAGATGGACTTATACGACTGCCCCAAATGGGAGGTGCAGCCAAGTGAATCGCCCTGATCAGGTATGGGTCTTTGACGGCAGCGGCTATGTCCGGGAGAAAATTCCGGCCGAAGGGCTTTTGCGCCTGCTTTATCATCACCCGATTGGCGGGGCGCCGCTTCTGTTTTTAGCCAGGCGAAAAGCGGTCAGCCGCCTTTACGGCACTTATTGCAAAACCGCATACTCAGCCAAGAAAATCCCGCAATTTATCAATGACTATAGGATTGACATGACCGGCTGCACAGGGGATTACGCAAACTTCGCGCAATTCTTTTCCCGGGAAAAATCGGGGGTGCGTTTTCCGGCAGGCTCCAATGTTTTGGGCGCCCCTTGTGAAGGGATGGCCTTCGCTTACCGGGACATTGACCCGGAAAAATTGATCGCGGCCAAAGGTTCGTTTTTTACACTGGCTGAACTTTTCGGCAGCCGCAAGCTGGCTGAAAATTACAGGGGCGGGAGTATGGTGGCCATCCGGCTGAATCCAACAAACTACCACCGGATGCACTTTTTTGACGACGGGCACTCGCGCGGCTCGAAGTTGATTGACGGGGATTTGCTCTCGGTCAACCCTTTGGCTGTCCGCAATATTGCGCGGCTCTACTGTCAGAACAAGCGGGTGCTCACGCTGTTTTCTTCCAAAAACTTTGGGCAGGCGGCCATTGTCGAAGTGGGTGCGACTTTTATCGGCAGCATCGTTCACCTTTTCACAAGAGGCGACCGTGTGCGCCGGGGGGAACAAGCCAGCTATTTCCTGCCCGGCGGATCACTTGTCCTCTTCTTTTTTGAAGCGGGAAAATTCTCACCGGCCGCCACACTGCTTGAGCAGACCGCCGCCGGGTACGAAACGATCGTTCAAATCGGACAGCCGATTGGCAATGGACAATTGTAGTGTCCGCTGCACAGACGTTATTCAAACAAATCGTAGCGCCAACGGCAGTCCGGTACGGACTTAGCGATACATTCATTGTACACTGTCAATTGTCAACTGATAAAGGGGGGTGCGTTCATGAAAAAGATTTTCCCGGCTCTTGAGTATGTCAACGTCCCCAACCTGACCACCACGGTCGGCTTATGGTTTGGGATCGCCGCCGCTTACTTTCTTTTTGAAGGGGATCTGCGGGCGGCTCTATTCTGTCTTGGAGCCGCTTTGTTTATGGATTTGGCGGACGGCTTTCTGGCCGGAAAGCTTGACCGCAAAACCCATTTCGGCGCGATTATGGATTCTTTAGTCGACTTTTTTGTCTGCTGCGCCACCCCGGTCTGGATGGTCTTTATCTTCTTGGGCAATTCACTGCCGCTCACCATAGCCATCGCTTTTTACGCCGGCTGTGGGCTTTGGCGTCTGGCCTATTACGGGGTGACCAGCGATAACCGCAACTACTTCACCGGTCTGCCGGTTCCCGGCGGGCTGCTGCTGATTTCGATGACCGTCTGGCTGTATGTTCACCACAACATTTCTCAGCCGGCTTGTGTCGCCATCTTTTTACTGACCGGTCTGCTTATGATCTCCCGCCTTAAGATGAAAAAGTACGGCCTCTTTCAAATGTCACTTTGGCTGCTCGGCCTGGTCTTCTTAGGGTTTGTAATCGCCACCTAAATCTCTGCCGTAACCGCGTTTTCAAGTATTGAGGGCGCGTTTGATTTTTACCGCCGCATGTCGCGGCTTTTTTTATGTTATTTTAATCTTTACGCAGGCCGGCACCGGGAATTATTAAAGTTGGATTAAATCTTGAAAATCCGCTTGCAATCTGTCTTTGAGATGCGTAAAATAGTGGCAGGAGCTTGACGGATCAACATAGACTATCGACAGCTGTTAAGGAGTGCAAACTTATGAAGCGAAAACTTATAATCGTATTGTCAGCGCTGGTTTTTGTCGGGATGCTCGCAGCATGTGCGCCTACATCAACTTTGTCCCCTCCGCCGGCCACATCGGCCGGGTCGGGTGAGCTGCCCGGCATCTCGGCGGTGCAGGCGCGAGAAGATGCCCTGGCCGCTGTGGGCGGCGGCCAGGTGCGCGGCATCGAGCTGGTGGACGAGGGCCGCGGGCAAATCTACCTGGTTGAGGTGTACTTTGACGGCGAAGCATATCAGGTCCAGCTGGATGCCGCCTCCGGAAATTTGATCGGTTTGCACTTAAACCAGCCGCAATCATCGGATCAAAGCGCCCCGGCCACCGATGGCAGCGCTGTGGCCGCCGGACTGCAAGAGCCGGCCGCTCAAACAAGCGGTGACACCGCAACGTCCGCTTCACCCCCCGCTCCGGCAGCGCCCGCCGCTGGCAGCAGTGACAGCAGTGCCGGATCGTCTGCCGACCCGCCTCAAACCGTATCGCAAGCGCCGCCTTCCGGTGGGTCAGGCAGCAGTGGTGGCAGTGGTAGCAGTAGCAGTGGTGGCAGTAGCAGCAGCCGAACCGCGCGGCCTTCAAATCCCGCTATCTCGCTGGATCGCGCAATCGAAATTGCTTACGCCGAGCTCAGCCGACAGGGAATCTCGGCCAGCTACCGCACAAATTCCGGAATGGACTGGGAGCGCGGTCAGTGGGTTTGGGAGCTTGAATTTAGAACACAGGGCGCACGTATGCCTATTGTAGAATTCTACATCAATACCGATACCGGCGCCATCGTGAAAATGGAGTTCGACGACTGATGAAGAAACTTAAGCGCATCGCGGTGGCTGCGCTCATCTTATTGGCTCTGGCTGTCGGCTGGGCCGGTTGGTCATGGGTGAATATTTCGGTAACCGGTGTGCAGGCCGGTGATCTGGCAATCGCCCACGTAGGCGGGGGAGCCGCCACCACACCCGACCTTGAATGGGAGGGTTGGCGGTGGGCCTGGAACCTCGAAGTTTGGCAGGACGGCCTGGTTCACGAGATTTATGTCGACGCCCGCACCGGCCGAATCATCCGTCACGAAATTGACAATTAACAACAGTACACCCCTGCCGGCGGCTTGTCGGCTGGGGTGTTTGTTCGTTTGTGCGCGGATTGTACTTCCAGCAAGTACATATATGTACCGTTTGTCACGGCTCGGTCAGGTTTTGCTGTGTTTGGCGGCTACGTCAAAAAGTTATCACTTTTTTTGTTGACTTTTGCAGGCAAAGTAAATATAATTACATCTAGCACTCATTTTTATACGAGATATTTTTCGCAACGACTTAGGAGGTACATGTAAATGTTCAGAAACCACAAAACACTTTCCCGCGTGCTCGGCCTTGTCCTGGCCCTGGCCCTGCTGGCCGCTTGCGGCTCGCCTGCTACACCCGCGCCCGCACCGGCCGCGCCCGCCGCGGACGGCAATGCACCTGCCGGCGACGCCGGTGATGTCGCGCCGATCGGCGAAGAGATCGTCATCGGCCTGCTCGCCCCGCTTACCGGCGGTGTTGCCCAGTTCGGTATTGCCGTACAACAGGGCGCGATGCTTTACATCGACCGCTTTAACGCACAGGGCGGCACCCAAATCCGCGTGATCGCCTATGACGAAGAGGGCGACCCCGCAAACGCGATTGTCGGCTACAACCATCTGCATGACCAGGGCGTTACCGCCATCTTGGGCAGTGTTACCAGCGGACCCACCATCGCGGTCGTTCCTCTGGCTTATGAAGACGGTATGCCCATGATTACCGCCACAGCCACCCAGGCCGGCGTTACCTTCGACGCAGCCAACAACCGCGTTTGGACCAACATGTTCCGCTCTTGCTTCATCGATCCTTTCCAGGGGACAAAGATGGCTGAGTTCGCGGTCGGTGAACTGGGCGCACAAACCGCCGCTATCCTGATGAACAACGACATCGACTATTCGATCGGCTTGACTGATGCCTTTGTAGCCAAAGCGGCTGAAATCGGCCTTGAGATCGTAGCCACCGAAATTTTCGGCAACGACACCGTTGACTTTCTCGGCCAGCTGACCAACATCGCCGCCCACAACCCCGACGTTCTCTTTATCCCCGCTTACTACGAAGACATCGCCTTGATCGGGCCGCAAAGCGTAGCCGCCGGGCTTGACACCGTTATGCTGGGCGCGGACGGCTGGGCCGGCACCACCGACCTGATGGACGACGCTTCTTCGATCGAAGGCTCTTTCTACCTGACCGGTTTTACTGTTGAGAGCACCGACGCCCATGTTCAAGAATTTATCGCCGCTTTCGAAGCCGCTTACGGCGTAGCCCCCAACATGTTCGCAGCCCAAGCTTACGACGCAGCCGCAATCCTGATCGCCGCCCTTGAAGCCGCCCTGGCCGAAGGTCTGACTCCGGCTACCGACGAATTCAAAGCCTCGGTCATCGGACATATGGCCGCCACCAACATCACCGGCGTAACCGGCTATATCTACTTTGACGAGTTCAACAACCCGCAAAAAACCGCCTTCATCATCGAGATCCGCGACGGCGCATCCAGATTCTGGGGCACTTTCTAATCAATTAACAATTAACAATGTACAATTAACAATGATGGAGTGCGCTACACGCAGGATTTAAAATCACTTGCGCGTAGCGCTCCATAATTGTTAATTGATAATTGTCAATTGTTAATTATTTCTTACGAGTGAGGATCTTTTCATGCTGACACACTTGATAAACGGGCTTCAGCTCGGCTCGATTTACGCGCTGGTTGCCCTGGGCTACAATATGGTGTATGGCATCATCAAGCTGCTTAACTTTGCCCACGGCGACGTGATCATGGTGGGCGGCTATATCGCCTTATTTGCCCTGACTTTTGGGCTAAACCCGGTTATCTCGGCTCTGCTTACCGTAATCGGGTGTACCCTTTTGGCCATCATCATCGAAAAGCTGGCCTATACGCCGCTGCGTTTCGCGCCGCGGCTCTCTCTTTTGATTACGGCCATCGGCGTCTCAATCCTGCTTCAAAACCTGGCACAGCTCTTTTTCCGGGCGGGCGGGCGGCCGTTCCCCAGCCAGCTGCTTCTGCCAACCGGCAGTTTTTCGCTGGGCGGGGTTTCGCTGGCCTATACTTCGGTCATTACCATTCTCGCTTCGATTGTCTCGATGATTTTGCTTGCGGTTTTGGTTAAGAGCACAAAGCTGGGCAAGGCCATGCGCGCGGTAAGTGAAGACCAGGGCGCCGCCCAACTGATGGGGATCAACGTCAACAGCATCATCACCTTTACTTTCGCGCTTGGCGCCGCGCTGGCCGGGATTGGCGCACTGCTCTACGCGGTGCGTTTTCCGCTGATTGGGCCGACCATTGGCGCTATGCTCGGGCTGAAAGCGTTTGTGGCCGCAGTCTGCGGCGGGATCGGCTCGATTCCCGGGGCTATGCTTGGCGGGTACATAATCGGCCTGCTTGAGATGTTTATCGTGGCGGCCGGGCTTTCCCGCTGGGTGGATGCCGTCGTCTTTCTGGTATTAATTTGCGTGCTGATGGTTCGCCCAACCGGATTTATGGGCCGCAATCTGATGGAAAAGGTATAGGTGTGCATATGAAACCATTTACATTGCCCATGCCTGCACGCTACGGGATCAACACCGCCCTGCTGATCATCTTCCTGATTGTGGGCAACGCGGTCACACAAAGCGGGATGTTAGGCCGGGCGCAAAACTCGCTGATTATTCAGATCGGGTTCTTTATTATCCTCGCTGTTTCGCTCAACTTGATGACCGGCTACCTCGGCCAGCTGCCCCTCGGCCATGCCGGTTTTATGGCGGTCGGGGGCTACGCGGGTGCTCTTTTCTGGCGGGCACAGATTTTGCCGGATGGTGCGTCCATTGTGGTCGGGCTTTTGCTGGCCGGTGTAACCGCCGCCTTTGTCGGATTTTTGATCGGTATCCCCGCTCTGCGCCTTCGGGGGGATTACCTGGCCATCATCACATTGGGGTTTGGCGAAATCATCCGGGTTGTGCTCAACAACATCGACTGGCTGACTTACGGCGCGCGCGGGCTTCAGAGCATACCGCGGCACTCGAGTTTTACGGTTGTTTATATCTGTGTGATTTTCACCTGCGCGGCCATTCACATGCTGATGAAAAGCCGGCATGGCCGGGCGATTTTATCCATTCGCGACAACGAGATCGCCGCCGAAAGCTGTGGGGTGAACACAACTTACTACAAAGTTATGGCTTTCGCGGTTTCGGCTTTCTTTGCGGGGATTGCCGGCGCGCTTTACGCGGGCAATCAGGGGATCCTTGTCCCTGCCAACTTTGATTTTATGACCAGCATCAACATCCTGATGATTGTGGTCTTGGGCGGGCTTGGCTCGATGATGGGTTCGGTCATTGCCGCTTCGATCCTGACTTTCCTGCCTTTTGTCCTCCAGCCGCTCAACGAGTACCGGATGATTATCTACTCGCTGCTCTTGATCATCGTTATGATCTTTAAGCCGTCCGGGCTGATGGGCAACTACGACTTCTCGCTCAGCCGGATCATCGAAAAAGTTGTCCGGCGGATACAAAAAGCAAAGGGGGCGAGTGCCGATGAGACCAGGTGACCCGCGCGCCCCGTTTATCCCCGATCGCGATTATGACAAAAGCCCGGTCATGCAGTGTGTCGGCCTTGGGATCGACTTTGGCGGGCTGACTGCGGTTGACGACTTTAACATCAGCGTCGGCCCGACCGAAATCTGCGGTTTGATCGGCCCGAACGGCGCGGGCAAAACCACCGTCTTTAACCTGTTGACCAAAGTTTACCAGCCCTCGCGGGGTACGATTTTGATTAACGGCAAAGACACCGCCCGCCTGAACACCATCGCGGCCAACAAGCTGGGGCTTGCCCGCACTTTTCAGAACATCCGCCTTTTTCAGAACATGACCGTGCTTGAAAACGTTCTGGTCGGCCTGCACAACGAGATGAATTACGGCCTGACCAAAGCCATCTTCCGGCTGCCCGGCTACTGGCGGGCTGAAAAGATTGCCAAAGAGCGGGCGCGCGAGCTGCTTTCGATTTTTGATATGGAAGACACCGCCAATTATAAAGCGGGCAGCCTGCCTTACGGCTCCCAGCGCAGGCTTGAGATTGTGCGGGCGCTGGCCACCAACCCGGTTATTCTGCTTCTGGACGAGCCGGCCGCGGGGATGAACCCGGCCGAAACCGAAGAACTGATGGAAAACATCCAAAAGATCAACAAGACTTTTCAGATCGCGATCCTGCTCATTGAGCACGACATGAAGCTGGTAATGGGGATCTGTGAGGGGATTGCCGCCCTCAATTACGGGCGCGTTATCGCCAAGGGTACGCCGGCCGAAATTCAGAGCAACCCCAAGGTGATTGAAGCCTACCTTGGCACGGGAGGTGGCAAACCGGATGCTTAAAGTCGAGGATATCAACGTTTATTACGGCAGCATTCACGCCATCAAAGGGGTAAGTTTCGAGGTCGCCCAAGGTGAAATCGTCACCCTGATCGGCGCAAACGGCGCGGGCAAAAGCACCATCCTCAAGACCATATCCGGCCTGCTTCGTTCCAAAACCGGCTCAGTCACGTTTAAAGATGAGGATATCGGCCATATGGCCTCTCACAACATTGTCAAACGCGGGCTGGCCCATGTTCCCGAAGGGCGGCGGGCTTTCCTGCAAATGAGCGTGGCTGAAAACCTGGAGATGGGCAATTACACCCAGCCCAAAGCCACCATGCACGAGCGGATCGAACAGGTCTACCAGCGGTTCCCGCGGCTCAAAGAGCGGCGCAAACAGTTCGCCGGCACGTTGTCGGGCGGCGAGCAGCAGATGCTGGCCATGGGCCGGGCGCTGATGTCTCAGCCCAAACTGCTCATGCTCGATGAGCCGTCGATGGGGCTCGCGCCCTTGCTGGTCGAGCAGATTTTCGAGATCATCCAGGAACTGAACGCAGGCGGGGTAACCATCCTGCTGGTTGAGCAGAACGCCCACATGGCGTTGACGGTGGCCAACCGCGGCTACGTGCTCGAAACCGGCCGAATCGTAGCCTCCGAAAGCGCGGAAACCCTGCTCGAAGACGACGCAGTCCGCAAAGCCTACCTGGGCGGGTAGATTTCAGTTGACAATGGACAGTTGACAGTTGACAGTAAAGGCATCGCTTCGCGATGATTAAAAATCGCGAAGCGATGCCTTTTGTCCTTGACCTTAATTGTCCATTGTCCATTGCTATTTCGCGTTGTAGTATTTGCCAAACTCAACGTCAACTGTCTTGATGTGACGGACTATCCAGCCGATGATCGAGTTGCTCATGGCAACGGTAAACGCGGCCGACGGGCCGTTTTTTTGGAACTCTTGCTTGAGTTTTTGAATCTCGGCCAGATATGCTTTGTGCAGGGCTTTGTGTTCGGCCATCTTCGGGTAGCCCGGGGTTGCGGCCTGTAGGGCTTCTTCGTCCCGGAAGTGCTTTGTCACGTACTCGTTGAGCAGGTCGATGGTCTTTTGAGTCTCTTCTTTGGTGGCGGATTTTACCCCCATTGCGGTTACCGCGTTGATCCGCTCAATCAGCTCTTTGTGTTGGTCATCGACTTTTTTTACGCCGACCTCCAAATCTTTTGTGAACGCCAATGACATATCAAATTACCTCCTATTCGTTGTTTATTCCTGCGCAATTAGCTTTTTGACCAGATCAGCGTCGAGGTGGCGTCTTTCGGCCATTTCGTTTATGATCCGCCAGGCTTGGTCAGGGGGCATACCTTTGCGATAAGGCCGATCTTCGGTCAAAGCCTGGTATACATCACAGATTGCCATCACCCGCTCAAGCTCACCCAGTTTCTCAGCCGGCAGGTGATAGGGGTAGCCGACGCCGTCCAGGCGCTCGTGGTGGTTTGCGGCAATATCCACAATCTCTTCGAACCCGCTTATTTGCTCTAAGACTTTTCGAGTATAATATGTGTGTTTGTTCATCTCAAAGCGCTCGCTGGGCGAGAGGGGACCGTTCTTGTGTAGGATATCCGGGCTTACACAAAGTTTACCGATGTCGTGCAACAGCCCCGCGATCAACATTGTGTTCTGTGTATGTTCGTCATATCCGAGATAGATGGCCGCAGCGCGGGCCAGCCTGCTCAGCCCAACGCTGTGGTTAAATGTAAAGGACGAGCGCTGGTCGATCAGGTCGGCGAAACAGTAAGCGAACTGCTCGATCTCCTCCATCCCGTAAAAGATGTCTTCGCCCTCTTCAAGCGGAAAATTTAGCAGGTATTTGGTCTCGTGGTTAAAATAATTAAGCAGGTAGTGCTCTTCTTCAAGCAGCCGTTTGAGGGCTGTGATCAGCTCGCCTCTGAAAGTGCGCTGGTGAAAGACTGCCCACTCTTTTGCCCGCAAAAATGCTGCGTGGTCAAAGGTTCTTACTTTTCCGAACACGTCGTCGAACATGCTGGTCATCCCGATAAGCTCTGCGGCCAGCGGAATTTCATCACCTGATTTCTTAAACGGACCGGACCCGATCCACGTCTCGTGGTGGAGGCGAACCATGTACGGAATATTCGGCGAAATCGGCAGCTTTTTGAGTATCGTATATCCGCGGTTACAGTGGCGGCCCATCTCAACTGCGTACTCATCTTTTTTGATGTGTTCGTCGCTGATACCTATATCGTGAAGCAGCGCAGCGTAAAACAGCTCGATGATCTCGCTTCGCGAAAACCCCATAGCCTGCGCGATCATGGCGGACAAGTATGCCGTACTTTTAGAGTGGCAGAGATTATTTTGACCCATGATATCCAAGGCGTAAGACAACCCAAAGATAAGGGAGTGCCGGCTAACTCTCAAGATATAAGTTCCCTCCTTTCCGCTTGCGGGCATTTATGAAATCAGTGATGACTTACACTTGTATTTATGCTACCATAGTAGTCGCGTAAATACAAGACACATGGCCATCAAAAGTAAATATTAACGGATATTATTCGCCGATGACTTTAATCAGCAGGCGCTTGGGCCGCATACCGTCGAACTCGCCGTAAAAGATTTGCTCCCACGGGCCAAAATCGAGCTTTCCGCCGGTAATGGCCACCACCACCTCCCGGCCCATTATACTTCGCTTTAAGTGCGCGTCGGCGTTGTCTTCAAACCCGTTGTGGCGGTACTGCGTATACGGCTTTTCGGGGGCCAGTTTTTCCAGCCAGACCTCAAAGTCATGGTGAAGCCCGCTTTCATCGTCATTGATGAAGACGCTGGCCGTTATATGCATAGCGTTACAGAGAACCAGCCCCTCTTTGACACCGCTTTCGGTCACCGCCTTTTGTACGGCTCCGGTTATGTTGGTATAGCTGCGCCGGTTCGGGCTGCTGAGTGTCAGTTCTTTGCGGTAAGACTTCATCTTGCTCTCCCCTTCTCTTTCTTATCCTTACGGCTTCAAGGCCGACCATGGCCGCGATCAGGATTCCCGTCCCCATCGATACAAAGCCAAACAGGATCAGGCGCGCGCCCGACAGCCCGCTGAGCAACGCCCAGACAGGCAGCAGGCAGGCGCAAATCCCGCCTGCGTACAGGAGATAAACCACATGCAGGCGCAGCATCACGCTCTTCACCAAACCGCTCCTCACTATATATAAAGTTATATATGTGATTTTGCGCGGTGTCTACCATTATTATACAGTAAAATTCCCAGCTCAGCAAGAGCCAATGCTGCGGGATATTGACAAATCCGGGCGGGAAAGATATTCTTTAAAAGAAAGCAAACCAAAGCGAGGGGATATGGGATTGAAACAACGGCTGATCAACATATTATATATTGTTTTGGGGTGTACTTTGTTTGCCCTTTCGTTTAACTTATTCTTTGACCCGTTTCGCATTTCACCCGGTGGGGTGACCGGGCTTGCGATGGTGATCAGCCACCTGACCGGACTGCCGGTCGGGGTAGGCGTTTTGCTGATGAACATACCGCTTGTCCTGATTGCCTTTTTAAAGCTGGGCGTCGGGATTATCCTCTCGTCCGCGCTGGCCATCGCCGTTTTGTCGGCTATGATCGACCTGACCGCCGGGGTAATCCCTCCGGTGGATGACCTGCTGCTGGCCGCGCTTTGCGGCGGGATTCTCAGCGGGGTTGCGCTCGGCCTGATCTTTCGGGGCGGCGCGACCACCGGCGGGACCGCCATCGCAGGCAAGCTGCTGCAACACTCCCGGCCGCACATTAAGATGGGCAAGATCATACTCGGCCTGGACGGCTTTGTGGTCGGGCTGACTGCCTTTGTCTTCCGGGATTTTTCACTGGCCGTCTACGCGATGATCAGTCTTTATCTAACCGCGCGGGTAATGGATGCGATCCTCTACGGTTTTGATTTTGCCACCGTTACTTATGTGATCTCCGACCGGTATCAGGAGATCGGCGGCGCCATCCAAGCCGGACTGGATCGCGGGGTGACCTACCTTGAGGCGACCGGCGGCTATAAAGGCAACAACAAGCGGGTAATCCTCTGTGCCATCAAGCGAAACCAGGTGACCGACCTGCGCAGCCTGGTCACCAAAATCGACCCGGACGCGTTTCTAATCGTAACCGAAGGCCACCAAATCTTCGGGGATGGGTTTTTGAGGAATAGTTGACAGTTGACAATAATAGAGTCCGCTGCGCGGACTTTATTTTAATCATCGCAGAGCCAACGGCAGTCCGGTACGGACTTAGCGATCCATTCATTGTCCACCGTCCACTGTCAATTGTAATTTCGCCGTCTCATATCCGTGCCGCAATATCCGGTCGAACTGGGCCGGGGTCGGGGAACGCAGAGTGGTCGGGTGGCCGCCAACCAGTTTGACCACCTCAGGCGGCAGACTGTCGCTGATAAACAGTTCAGCTTGCCGATCGGTCAGGCCGGCGCGGTGTGCGATGACTTCGGCGCTCTCGCCAATCTTTAAGTATACCCCCTGCCCTTGGGAAATAATGCTTGAATAAACCGACCGGCTGCGCAAAGCGTCCACCTGGGACATGGCAACCTCAAGCAGGCGGGCCATATTTTCAATCGGCCGGCCCCGCTCGCGAAACGTGATCTCCTGCGACGCGTTGGACAGGATTAAGTAGTCGATCTCACTGTCCAGCCCGCGGCCGATCTTGTAGAGCGCTTCAAGCCCCAAATTGTCGTAGACCCCGCCGTCCCAAAGGGCGTAGCTGTCGGCCACCTGTACGGCCTCGGCCTTTCCCCACTTATCTTTGGTCCAGCGCATCCCGGCGGTTTTGAGGATATGCGGCCCGATCAGCGCCGGGTAACCGGCAGAAGCGGCCATCATCTGCGAAATTGGCAGCTTCGGGCTTTGGGTATAACCGACCGTGTGGTCACCCATAAAGTCGCGGCGGATTCGAAAACGCTTGCCGGTCTCGAAGGTGGTACAGTTGATTTCCCAATACGGGTATCCGGGCAGGTCTTGCAAATCACCGGTAATCCCCCATTTTTCTTCGAGCATTCGCGCGAGCAGGCGGTTTCGGTTGACCCAATCGCCAGGGGAAAGCGGCAGACGCCAAAGCGCCGCCCGCTGTAAGTCATTCGCGAGTATGACCTCCCGGACTTTTGGCAAAACCAGGCGGTTAAAGTCTTTCCCACCCGGCCAGCGGTTCCGGTTGACCCCGAATATCATCCCGACGCACAAGCTGGCCCCCGATACCGAAGACAGGCTGACGATCGAATCAACCAGCCCGGCCTGAGCCAGATATTTGAGCACCCCCAAATGAAAGACACAGGCGCGAATCCCCCCGCCCGACAAAGCCAAACCGATCCGTCGGCGATGCAACCCCATAGAATCACCCCCATAAGCATTACTAAAGCTTACGAGTGCGCGGGGTTGGACTATTACAGTTGACAGTTGATAGTTGACAGTAAGGGAATCGCTCCGCGATGATTATTAAAATCAATCGCGAAGCGATACAATAACTGTCAACTGTCAATTGTCAATTGTCAATTGTCAACTGTTAACCGGTTTCATGGTTGGGAAGAAGATGACGTCTCGAATAGACGGCGCGCCGGTCAGCAGCATGACCAGCCGGTCTACCCCAATCCCCAGCCCGCCGGTCGGGGGCATCCCGTATTCGAGGGCGTTTACAAAGTCAACGTCGAAGTCGTTGGCTTCCTGGTTTCCGGCGGCTTGCAGTGCGGCTTGACGGGCAAAGCGCTCCCGCTGGTCGATCGGGTCGTTTAGCTCGGAATAAGCGTTTGCGTACTCGCGGCCAAGGATGAACAATTCAAACCGCTCGGTGTAGTCGGGGTTTTGGGGGTCGCGCTTGGCCAGCGGCGAAATCTCAACCGGATGGCCGATCAAAAAGGTCGGCTGAACCAGCTTGTCTTCGCAGTACTTTTCAAAGAAGAGATTGAGCACATCGCCTTTGCCGTGTTCGGGTTCGACTTTGATGTGGTGCTCTTTGGCGGCGGCTTTGGCGTCTTCCAGTGTTTGGATAGCGGAAAAGTCAACGCCGCTGTGCTCTTTGACCGCGTCCAGCATGGTCAGACGGGCGAACGGCTTGTCCAGATCAATATCCACCCCGTCAAAGGTGACCTTGCCGGTCCCCAGCAGGCGGTTGGCCACTGTGCGGATCATTGTTTCGGTTATTTCCATCATGCCCTCGTAGTCGGTATAGGCCTGGTAAAGTTCCATGATGGTAAATTCCGGGTTGTGGCGGGTGGAGATCCCCTCGTTGCGGAAAACCCGCCCGATCTCATAGACCCGGTCAAAGCCGCCGACAATCAGCCTCTTTAAGTGCAGTTCAGGCGAAATGCGCAGCTTCATGTCCAAGTCCAGTGCGTTGTGGTGGGTGAGGAAAGGCCGCGCGGCCGCCCCCCCCGCCGCCATGTGCAGCATCGGGGTCTCGACTTCCAGAAAATCGCGGCCGTCCAGAAATGTGCGCATCTCTTTGATGATCCGCGAGCGATTTGCGAAAACTTCGCGCACATCCGGGCTGACGATTAAGTCAACATACCTCTGGCGATAGCGCAGCTCAACGTCTTTCAGCCCATGCCATTTCTCGGGCAGAGGGAGCAAAGATTTTGAGAGCAGCTCAATCTTGACCGCTTTAAGCGAGATCTCACCCCGCCTGGTGCGAAAGATTTCGCCCTCAAACCCGGCCAGGTCGCCGATGTCCCATTTCTTTGCGGCCTCGTAAGCGCCAGCACCCACTTCGTCCACCTTGACGTAAACTTGCAGGCGGCCGGTGCTGTCCGCGATATCAAAAAAGCTGGCTTTGCCCATATCCCGCTTGCTCATCACCCGCCCGGCAATGGCGGCGGTTGTCCCCTCAAGCCGTTCGAAGTTTTCGACAATTTGGGCAGTCTGCGCGGTCCGGTCATACTTTGTGCATTCAAACGGGTTTTCGCCCGCTTCTTTCAGAGCGGCCAGCTTCTCCCGCCTGATCTGTAACAGTTCGGATAATTCGCGGCTTTCTTCTCCGACGTTTGCTCTGTCTTGCTCACTCATTTGGCCTTTACTCCTTTAAGTTGATCTCTGATTTCCTATTATACAGAAAATTGTCAAAAAAATCTAGTGCGCTTGCTGGAATGACTATCCTGTGACGAATATCCCGTATGATGGCTAAATAAAACGCAAGGACGGCCGATTTATATTACAGAATCTTTATTGACAAAAGTACTGTCACTGGGGTATGATATATTAGTCTCTTTGTGTACATACCTATTGTGGAGCTTTTCTTCGTTTTGCGGGGAATAATTGCGACGAATCGTTTGGCTCACCGGCCAGACAAGCCTTTAATCTCATTATCTGAATGGAGTGACGTTTATGGACTTAGGGTCTCCTATAGGTATGTTGGTGGCCGTTGCCGCTATCCTTGCCGGCATTATTATTCTGGGCGGCAACATCTTAGACTTTATTGACCCAGCCAGTATCATGCTGGTTGTTATTCCTCCCCTTGGCGCACTGTTTGCGGCATTCCCCCTCAAGCAGATGTTAAAAATGCCCAAACATGTCGGCATTCTTTTAGGCAGGCAAAAGTACGACCCGATTCACTATGTCAACATCATGGTTGAGCTGGCCGAAAAAGCCCGTTCACAAGGTTTGCTCGCCCTTGAAAGTGAAGCCGACAATATCGAGGACAAGTTCATCAAAAACGCCGCACTCATGATCGCCGACGCAGTCGAGCCTGAAGCGGTCGAAGATCGGCTTTATTCGGCTATGGACGCGATGACCTTGCGTCATTCACAGGCTTGGGCCATCTATGATAAAGGGGCGTCGTTTGCCCCGGCTTTCGGGATGCTCGCGACGGTTATCTCGCTGGTTAACATGCTTATGAACCTGGACTTCGCGGACGCGGGCGGTGTTGCCGCGCTGGGCGTTAACATGTCTGCCGCGCTGATCACCACCTTTTACGGTTCTCTTATGGCCAACGCGTTCTTCCTGCCCGTTGCCACCAAACTCCGGGCGGTTCACCAAAAAGAGATTGACTGCAAAAATATTGTGGTTGTTGGCATTTTAACCATACAAAAAGGTGTAAACCCAAAGGTTGTAAAAGAAATGTTCATCGAGCGTCTTGACCCGCAGTACGCCGCAAAATTCGCCGATGCCTCATACGACTAATAATGGATATCTTAATCTGCCAAAGAAAGGAGGGGGTCTGTTATGGCCGGCAAACGCAGTAACCCGCCGGAAGAGCCATCCGGCGGCAATGAATGGCTGCCTACTTACGCGGACATGGTAACTTTGCTCTTTGCCTTTTTTGTGCTGTTGTTTGCCCTTTCGCAGATCGATGTGCAGCGCTTCAACTTGCTTGTAGTTGCGCTTTCAAACCGGGGGGCAACGGCTGATCAGATCATTGAAATCGGCCAGGAACTGAATTTGTTCAACGAAGACGACATCGACTTTAACGACCCGCTCATTCCGCTGCCCATCGGGCCGGACGCGATTACCAGCAGTATGCAGACCATCGCCGATGAAATCTCCGACTACCTGGACGCAAGCGGAGTGGCCGAAAGCGTACAAATCGTGGTAGGGGACGATTATTTGTTTCTCCGGTTTTTAGACGACTTGCTCTTTGCCGGGAACAGTGCGGCCATTCTGCCCCAAAACCTTGAACTGCTCAACTTTGTCGGCTGGAGTTTGCGCTCGATTCAAGATGAAATTGGTATGATCCGGATTGACGGACACACCGCTACCATCATCGGGATGGAGGGAACTTACCACGTTTCCGACCGAATCCTTTCCACCGACCGCGCCAACGCAATTCTGCGCTACTTTGAAGACGTAGTCGGAATTGAGGGCGAAAAGCTTTCGGCGCTGGGCTTTGGGCGTTTCCGCCCCTTGCCTGACAGCGATAACCTGACCGAAGAAGGGCGCAGACGCAACCGCCGGATTGAAATCATGATCACCTCTGTAGACGGCGTGGCCCTTCAGCTCGACAACATTTACGAACGTTTGGTTGAAGTGCCATAAAAAGTTACCGCCCGTTTCCTTGGTTGGAAACGGGCGGTTTTGTATTCGCTATCATCTTATGCCCTCAGGCAATAAGACAGTTAACCGGAACGGCTGCGTTTCCACAGCCTTTTTCTGAACGTTTCATAAAAGGCAATGGTCCATGCACCGTATTCACCATAAACGATCAGCCCGATAATTGTCTGGCCTTAGCCGCCCTTACCGTCTGTTTTGGTTAGGGCATGTATAAAATGATCTCGCCCAAAATGGTGACAATGGCTGCCAAAACACCCAATACAAGGACAAAGATACCAATCCTGCGCATTTTTTTGGCATGCGCTTTTAAGGTCAGTGGCGGTTTGCCCTTTTTTGCACGCTGTCCATTTAAGCGCTCCACACCTTCAGGCTTCGGCTTTGTAACGATTAAGCCGACACTCGCGCATATCAGCGCAATAATCCCGATCCATTGAAGCATACTGTGATGCCTTCCTTGTTATCATTCTCAGCGTATACATTATGCAGTCGCCATATTTACCAGAGTGTAACGTGTTTGGGATACCCCGCGCTCAGGTCGCTGCCAAACACACCGCCCAGCAGGGGGGTGACATAACGAACCAAATCCTCGGTCACATCGTTGCCGCGCTTGTTGATCCACTCTCGTGGCACGGCTTTTTCTTTGTTTGCAATGGTGGTTGCCGGCACTGAGCTGTACGCCACACGGTAAGGGTTGTCGCTTACCCGGTTGAGCACCGACACATGGCCGCTGACCCCCTCAAGTGCCTTGGCCAGCGAGATTGAACCCAGTGTGCGGGATTCGAACAGGTCAACCGACGAAGCCAGATGCCCGGCGCAGCGCTGCATCAGCGAAAAGTCAACACAGCGGATTTTGCAGTCGATCACATCGCCCAAAATTCCTTCCAACACCTTGGCCGCCCCGCTCATCTGTTTGTGTCCGAACGCGTCAACCTTGACGTTGGAAGCGTCTTCGCAGACATATGTGCCGTCCGCCCAGTGAATCCCCTCCGAAATGGCGATGACCACGGCGGTGTTTGTTTTCATCTTTTCCTGGACGTCTTCGATAAATTTTTGCTTGTCAAAAGCAACTTCGGGCAGATAGATCAGGTGGGGTGCGTCCCCGGCCGCGCGGGCAACCGCCGAAGCGGCGCAAAGCCAGCCGACATGCCGGCCCATTGTCTCGACAATGGTGATGGTCGGGTAATCATAAACCCGGGCGTCACACCAAATTTCGGCAAAGCTGGTGGCGATATATTTGGCGGCCGACGCAAAACCGGGCGAGTGGTCCATCCCAAACAAGTCATTGTCAATCGTCTTGGGCGCGCCCATGATGAAGATATCTTTGATGCCGTTTTCAGCCGCGTAAACGCTCAGCCGGTTGACGGTATCCATCGAGTCGTTCCCGCCGATGTATACAAAATAGCCGATGTTGTACTGTCTGAGCCGCTCAAAAATGGTCTTGTAACAGGCGGGGTCATCCGCCGGGCTCTTCATCTTAAACCGGCAGGAGCCAAGCGCCGAAGAGGGGGTGTGAATCAGCCCGGTCAATGCGGCGGGCGCACTCAGCGGGGTGCCGATGTCGATGATCCAATCTTCGAGCACGCCTTTAATCCCGTGGCGCGCGCCGTAGACCTTGTCCACTTTTTCGCCGTTCATCAGTGCCTGTTCGACCACACCGGCCAAGGTGGCGTTGATCGCCGAGCTGGGCCCGCCCGACTGGGCGACGAGTACATTCTTCTTCATTTTGCGACCTCCTTAGTATAGTAGCATAGACAAACTGCTCAAATCGTGATAGATCGAAGCCACCAATCGTCCGGGCGGCGGGTTGTTCCTCCTTTACGGAGGTGATGCAGTGGTTACATACGAAGAACTCTTTCTGTTCGCACTTGTGATCATCGGCATTATCAGCTTGCAGTCATAAAAAGAAACAACCGCACCTAGTGCGGCGCGGCGCTTCCTTCAAGCTCTAAACTTGAAACCAGAGGAGCGACCGTCCCTCACCAAGGAGCCGCCCTGTTGATTGGATTATAACACACAGGGAATGTGTCTGTCAACGACAAAACTTATATTCCGGCCTCTATGTGATCCCGCAGTTTGCACAAATCGTCAAAAGCATCCGGCTTGTTGTTCGGGTTGCGCAGGATAGCCGCCGGGTGAAAAGTCCCCATCAGCCAGACGCCGGCTTTCTGAACAAACTGCCCGTGCTGCTTGGTGACCTTAAAGCTCGGATCAATGATGCTCTGGGCGGCCACCCGGCCCAGGCAGACGATGTATTTAGGCGCGATGATGCGGGTCTGTTCGCGCAGGTAACCGATGCACTGCGCAACTTCTTCCGGCTTTGGGTCCCGGTTGCCGGGCGGGCGGCATTTGACCATGTTGGCGATGTAAATGTTGGTTGTACGCGAAAAGCCGGCGGCAATCAGCATCTTGTCCAACAGCTGACCTCCCCGGCCGACGAACGGTTCGCCGGTCAGGTCTTCCTGCTCACCCGGGCCTTCGCCGACAAAGAGAACATCGGCCTGTGGGTTCCCCACCCCGAAAACGACGTTTGTGCGCGTCTGGGAAAGCGCACAGGCGGTACAGCCCAAAACTTTTTCGCGCAGCAGGGCAAAAGCGTCCAAGGCCGCACCTCCCCAACAGATTTGGTTACCCGGTAAGTATATCACTTTTCACACAATATGTGAAGCGCAGCGATTGCTTTTTTTTAAGGCTTGGGGTACAATAATATCTAAAGAAAAAGTGAGAGGAAGTAACGCAATGGGCAATCAGGTAATCATAGAAGTATCTGCCCGGCATCTGCACCTGTCGGCCGAAGATTTGGAAACGCTGTTCGGAAAAGGGCACGAACTAACCCGGCGCAAAGACCTCAGCCAGCCCGGCCAGTACGCCTGTGAAGAGCGGGTGGAAATCGCCGGGCCAAAAGGCTCAATCAAAGGGGTGTCGGTGCTTGGTCCGGTCCGCCCGGTCACACAGGTCGAGGTCTCGCTGACCGACGCAAGGGCTTTGGGCATTACCGCGCCCATCCGGGAGTCTGGGCAGATCACCGGTTCGGCCGGCTGCACAGTCATCGGGCCGGCTGGCAAAGTTGAGATCAAAGAGGGGCTTATCGTCGCCAAACGCCACATTCACCTGACTCCGGCCGACGCCGAAAAGTTTGGGGTGGCCGACAAAGAGATCGTCGGGGTTAAGGTAGCAGCCACCGGCCGCGCGGGCATTATGGAGGATGTAGTCGTTCGGGTAAGTGAAAGCTTCTCGGCCGCTATGCATATTGACACCGATGAGGCGCAGGCCTTTGGGGTAGCCGGACAGATTTACGGCGAGATTGTCAAGCTGGGTTAATAATTAACGGTAAACGCACCGCTCCGCGATGAATCGCAGAGCGGTGCGTTTGTGTAGTGAATCCAAGTGGTATACCAGCAAAAACAGATATGCGTGATAAGTGTTCGCTTGTACAAACCCGGTAAAGACGATGTTACCGCGCCGGGCTATTAGAATACAACATCCACACAATTTCTTCCAAATAGTAGTAGAGCCATGCGTTTGCCCATGTCCAATGCGCTTGCGCAACCTGTTCATCCGTCAAGGCATACATTATGGTGTCAACAAATTCATCGACATCCATATCCGCTTCGGCACTCAAAAACTCAGGAAGATAAAAGTTATAATCTTCCTGATACTCATCCATTACAGCCCTTACAAAAAAATATACAATGTCCCTTCGGGAAATAGGATCTGTGGAATCCGGTGCGTCTTCCTGATGCCGAACTATATTGTAGGCCGCATCCCAAGCCGATTCCGCGAAAGACTCGATCGCCTCTTCCACTGTAATATCTTCGTCTAATTCAAGTTCAGACTGCTCTGCGGCGTGCGAAATATCTTCTTCCAAGTCAGAAAGCTCAAAAACCGCCGGTTGATATTCCTCCGCAGTCGAACAGGCAGCCGTTAGCAAAATCATCGCGACCGCGGCGAAAGCAATCCATTGCACTTTGAAGCTTCTCACGGAAACATATCTCCTTATTCGCAGTTTGCCGGGCATAGATAAGTTTAGGATGGCAACATTGCTAACCGATCAGTTCCCCCCGGTGAATCGCGTACAGCTTACGGGTAAGCGGCTTCGGCCGCCAGCCGTCTTCCAGCCGGTCGGCTGAGATTTTCGCGGTCATCGGCAGTTTGATACCGGGCAGATTGATAAACCCCTCCCTGGCCGGGCTGAGCTGGGTGGGTGCGCAAACACAGTTAAACTGATTGCTGACCGCGATCACAAAGGCACCGGCCAGCTGTGCGGCATTCCAGGCGCCGGTCAAAACCATATGGCTGCCGTAATCGCCCCGCGCAACGCTCTGGGAGCAGATGATAATCTGCGCGCCCATGTTCGAGGCCACTTTCGCCACCTCCGGTCGGTAAACATCCACATCCACGCACAGGAAGACCCCGCCAAACTCAGTCCGGAAAAGCTCAAGCAGCGATGAGCGCTTGGCAATTGAGCGAAAAACAGGGCCGCCAAACATTGCCTTTTGTGCGCCCAAAACTTTGCCTTCAGGGTTGATCAGGCTCATGCACTGGTAACCCATCAGGATAAAGCGCTCGGGTACAAGCCAGACGTTGTGCTGCCGGGCGTATTTACAGCAGCGGCTGATATAATCTTTGGTCTGCGGCTCAGGCAGCGGCCGGCCGGTATCCCCGGCAAAAACAACAAAATTGGCCCCCCAGGCAGGGGATGTGAAAGGTTCGCCAACGCTAAGGGAAAGTTCTTGCATAGTTAAACACAACCTTTACAGTTGACAGTTGTGGTATCGCGCACAGTGGATTTTTATTACTGACAGTATACCATGTGCGATGGGGCAATACAAGTCTAAAGGGTGTCGCGCTGTTAGGCTTGTGCTTATAGACAAGACGGTGTATAATCGGAATACGATAGATAGAACAAGCGACAGGAGGAAACCAAATGGGACCGAGACCTTTATACCGCTCGCGCAGCGACCGGTGGCTGGCCGGCGTGTGCGGCGGGGTTGGCGAGTATTTTGGCATAGACCCGGTCATCGTCAGAATTCTTGCGGTGATCATTCCGGGATTTGGCTGGGTAGCGTACTTGATATGCGCCCTGGTCATTCCGGTTGAGCCGTAATAATAAGCGTTATTGCATTTGTCAAACAAAATCGAATGCCATCTGAGCGCAATCTCACAACCTTTGCCGGTACAACAAAAAAGCAACCGCAGCAGCTGCGGTTGCTTTTATTTATGTAACGCGCCGATTAAGGCCAGATGCCTCTCAGCTTGGTTGCTTCGACAACTCTTTGGACCGCGATCAGGTACGCGCCGGTGCGGGTGTTGACCTTGTTTTCTTTGGCGATCGACCAGACCGCGTTGAAAGAATCGTCCAAAATCGCTTTCAGGCGGGTGTTGACCATCTCTTCATCCCAGTAAAGGGATTGAATGTTCTGTACCCACTCGAAGTAAGAGACGACTACGCCGCCCGCGTTGGCCAGGATGTCCGGCACTACGACGACGCCTTTTTTGTCCAGAATCTCGTCGGCTTCGACGGTTGTCGGGCCGTTGGCGCCTTCAACAATGATCTTGGCTTTGATCTTTTCGGCGTTGCCCGCGTTGATTTGATTCTCAAGGGCGGCGGGGACAAGAATGTCCACATCCAACAGAAGAATCTCGTCGTTAGAAATGCGCTCAACATCGCCCTGATAGTCTTTGAGCAGCTTTTTGCCCGAATCCAGGAAGGTGACGATCTCTTTAATGTTCAGGCCGTTTTTGTTGTAAACGCCACCCGAAACATCCGAGACAGCGACAATTTTCGCACCTTGCTGTTCGATCAGCAAAGCGGAGATGCTGCCCACGTTGCCCATCCCCTGAACGGCTACCGACATGCCTTTGATGTCTTTGCCCAAGGCTTTACAGGTGTTGACGGCGGTAATCATAACGCCGCGGCCGGTTGCTTCGGCGCGGCCCTTGGCGCCGCCGATCGCGATCGGTTTGCCGGTTACAACACCGGGGACGCAATGGCCTTTGATCATGCTGTATGTATCCATAATCCAGCCCATGACTTCGGCGTTTGTGCCTACGTCCGGGGCGGGGATGTCCGATTCCGGCCCGATGATCGGGGCGATCATCGCGGTGTAGCGTCTGGCGATCCCGCGTTTTTCGTTTTGGCTGAGCTTGGTGGGGTCACAGACCACGCCGCCCTTGCCGCCGCCGTAAGGAATGCCCACTACCGCACACTTGAATGTCATCCAGGCGGCGAGTGCCTTGACTTCGTTGTTGTCAACGGCATGGTGAAAGCGGATACCGCCCTTGGCCGGGCCTCTGACTGTGCTGTGCTGCACACGATAACCATCAAATACTTTTACACTGCCGTCGTCCATGCGGACAGGGACAGAGACGCGCAGTTCGCGCTCGGGGTGTTTGAGCGACTCGTAATCGGACTGCTCGTAGCCCAGGATTTTGGCCGCGCGGTCGATGGTCGCCACTACATTGTCGTAAGGATTGTAACCAGACATATTGATGTTTTCCTTTCCTTCCCGCCACTCCGGTGGCGCGTTTTTATTGACAATGCCCGCCCTTGTGCTTTATTATAGTACTGTCCCTCGCCGTTGCGCGAAATCTTGTGGGGAATTTTGCGGGCTGAGCAATCCCCCACTAAAGTGCACTTAGACGTATCCATTATAACACGCCCCGCGCCTTGCGTGCAACGTTATTTGGCCTAAAGTTTTGGCCTGTTTTTGTGCGGAGCGCCAAATTTCTGATTTATAAAATTAAGTTTTATGTAAAAGCTGAAAAAGAGATCGGGTGTGCATCGCCGCTGCGCCTTCTCTTGCATGGCTTGCTCCAACTCTCTGTCAAAGGGTGATTTCTCGTGGCAATTCAGCTTTCCAGGCTGTTTGACAGCACAAAGGACCTTCACCAGATTCAGCTTCGCGGGGGAACCGCGGGGCTGGACAATATGGTCAACTGGGTGCACCTGTTAGAGGATGTGAGCACCGTCGGCTGGATCCGGGGGAGTGAGCTTGTTTTGACCACCGGCATTCTCAGCGAGGGGATAGACAAAGAAGTCTGGCTGCTTGATCTGATCGATGACCTGGCGGCCAACGGGGCGTGTGGGCTGTTTGTAAACGTGGGCAAGTACATCCCAACGCTTCCGCCCAAAGTAATCGCCCACTGCGATGAGATTCGCTTTCCGCTCTTTACTTTTCCGTGGGAGGTGCATCTGGTCGACATTGTCCGGGATTTTTGTGTGCGCATTTTTGACGCCGAACAAAGCGAAGAGAGTGTGACCAAAGCATTTCACCGGGCCATCTTCCAACCGGCTGACCGGGATGCCTATGTCCCCTTTCTGGAGGCGCGGGGCTTTGGGAGCGAGGGCTATTACCGGATTTTTGCTGTCCAGGAACAAGGGGGGGCCATCGCCAATAAGGAGTGGGCCGAGCGGTTTGACACTGCCCTGCGCAACAAGCTCAACCGCGTCACCAAACACTATCATATCTTCCGCCACGAAGATATGCCGGTGATCATTTTCCCCAACATGTCCGCCAAAGAAGAGGCGGTCGAAGTTTCGGGCGCGCTGTGCAGGCTGTTTGACGAACAGTTCGCGAACAAAGATTTGCGGATCGGGATCGGTCCCGCTGTCCGGGATGTGGGGCGGCTGAAAAAAACCTATAAGCGGGCGACCCTTGCCCTTCGCTTCGCCGCATTGCGGGATGAGCCCTTTGCCTGTTTCGAGACAATGGGGCTTTATCGGATGCTTCTTTCGACCGACGACACCGACCTTTTGCGCGAAATGCTTGACGAAAACCTGGGTAAGCTGATTCGTTTTGACCAGAAAAACGGCACCGACAATATGGAGATTTTGCGGCTTTACATCCAGAATAATTTCAGTGTCCAACAGGTGGGGGCGCAGACTTTCATGCACCGGAACACCATCAATTACCGAGTGCGAAAGATCAAAGAAATCTTGGGCACAGACCTTGAAAGTATGGACGAAAAGCTCAAATGCCTGCTCGCGTTTTATATTTACGATATGCTTTAGAAAAAAGAAAGGGAACATCATGCTGATTTTCGAAAACCCGCTGGTCTTGATTCCGCTTATACCGCTGGCTTTGATTTCGCTGCTTTTTGCCACCGGCGCTTTGTCTGAGACGATTGTTCGCCGGATGGATTTACCGCCCGAAGAAAAAGAAGAGCGGCTTCCGCGGGCAAAGGCGGCTCTGCGGCTGATCGGGGTGGTTGGACTGTTCACTGCCCTTTGTGCGGCCGCTTTCTTTGAGGCAAGTATGCGCGGGATGCCGATGGTCGGCTTTATGATCATCATCGTGGGCTTTGTTTCGGCCAGTATCTTCTTTATCAAGATGATGAAAGAGCTGCCTAAAAAGTAGCTTGGGCGTTGACATTTCCGCGGCTTGTGATGTATAATAAAAACAGAAAGGGCAAGACTGAACGGTTGCGCCCCAAAATCTTGATTACTTACAAAAAAGTAACCACAGCCTTGGTAGGGGAGCGGTTACTTTTTTGTATTTCGATACAGCAGCATCATTGCTACGATTGAAACAATCGTGATTGACAATGTGTTAAGTATCTCCATCCAAGCCTCACCTCCTTTCACTGCGCGTTCGGGGGAAAGGTGGCGGGGCGGCAACCGTCCCGGCTTATGCCGTTAATTGTCTTGCCCTTGGCCGGATTTCTCCGGCCATTCTTAATTATAGCGAAACTTGTCGAATATTGCAACGGCGGGTTGCGTTATGTTTTCCGCCACTGTCAATTTTCATAATTTCTCGGGTATATATTTGGCCGATATGTGTGGCCCCAATATGTTATAATACTATAGATAAATGACCGTTCGGGAGGAGTCTGATCAAATGAATGTGAATTCCCTGTTAAAAATGTCAACGATCCGGCGTTTCAATAAAGACGCGCCGATCATGATCGCGGGTGCTTTATCTGAGGACGAGATGCTTGTACTGATCCAAGGAGAAGCGGGTATCTTTAAAGATTACGGCGGACCGGGACAAGAGCAGGTCGAAACCCTTGGCCCGGGTGATATTTTGGGTGAGACGCGGCTTTTTTTGAGTGCGCCGCCTGCCCAGACCGCCGTGGCGACCGCGCCGGTAATCGCGGTCGGGATAAACCGGCAAAACGTCTACGAATTTTTCGCCACCCAGCCTGAGATGACCTTCGTGGTTATGAGCAAGCTCTGTCAAAAGATTGAGGCGATACACGGCGAACACCAAAAAATGATTGCCGACGTGCGGGCCGGGGTAGCTACACGCAAACTTCAAGAAGCTGAAGCCAAAGCCTCAAGAAGCTGCATTCTCTTTCCCGACGGCCACGGGAGCTACAGCCTGCCCATCAACAACGCGCTGGAAGAATACCTTTACGAGGACGCGGTCACCTGTCCGCTTTGCGGACATACGTTTAAGCAGCTTTGCGTCATCACCTCCCGCCTGCGCAGGGATGGGGATTCCGACCGGGATATGCGCATCCGCTACAAGGACATCGAGCCGATGTTTTACGAGATCGTCTCCTGCCCGAGTTGTTTGTTCTCAGCCGAGAAGACACCGTTCACCGAAGCCGGCAAGCGGCTGGCCGAGCGGGTGAACGAAGAGGTCGGCCGCTTTAGAACCGAACTTTATCTCAAGGTAGGCTACGAGCGGGATGTCTTTACCGTCTTCGCCGGTTTTTACCTGGCCATTCTCTGCGCGCCGTTCCTCCACGAAAAGTACCAGTACGAGCAGGCTGTGCTTTGGCAGAAGCTCAGCCGCCTTTACGCGGACGCGCAGGATGAAGAGATGAGCCGGCACGCCGCCGAAAAGAGCCTTGAGAAGTATCTTTACGCTTACGGCCACATCCGCTTCGGGCCAAAGCAGGAGCAACAGCTCTGTTACATCATCGGCGACCTCCAGCAGCGGGTGGGCGACCTTAACGAGGCGCGTCAGTTCTTCTACAACGCGAAGATCAACAAAGAGGGTACCCCGCTGATCGCCCGGCAGGCAGACATGCGCCTGGACGAAATCAAAGAACTGCTCAAGAAACAAAAAGAAGAGGGTGCGGAGGGGTAGTGATCAAGCGGCTTGCGCTTTTGATTGCGTTGGTTTCCGTGTTGTCCGGGTGTCAGGTTTTCGCACCGCCTGATCTTGATCTGCCAGAACCGGATGATCCTATGCCAATCGCCGAGCTTGTCCCTCTGCCCGAACCGCCATCACCACAAAACGAAGCGACCTTTACAGCGGTGGCCAATCCCGACCGTTATCCGTCCAGTGCGCAGTATATCACGGTCGAGTTTACCAACACGTCAGCATACGAGGGGTTCATCGGTTTTAGCCACCGGATCGACCGGTATGATGAAGACGGGTGGACTGCGATGGCCCTCGTCAACAGAATGGTCGGCGTTTACCTTCCCCCGGGGGAGTCCGCCTCCTTTGACTTTGACCTGCGCCGGGACAGCCGCAGTTACACCCCCGGCCGTTACCGCGCCGTACTCACAGGTGTCCCCGGTCAGCTTGTGGTCGAGTTTACCCTATCTTAACGCGGAGGGATACATTGAAGCGTTTGCTTTCTCTTTTGGCTGTGCTGGCCATCCTGCTGATCGCCTGTCAGGCCACGTCCATGCCTGCCGAGGCCATCCCACAGGAGGATGAACCCGCGATTGCTGAAGCAGCAATCGAGCCGACGCCGGTGATTGAAGCCGACATAGAACCAGAGCCGGCAGAGGATGCCTCCGATGCTGATTTCGAGCCTGCCCTGCATGACGTGGATTCGGCATCAGCGCCCGTACCGCCGCCCGCCAACCAAATCCTGTTTGGGTATGACTGGCCGGCGGCCGGCATTGACTGGGAGGTCGCGATCACCAACCCTGAGCACATCGCGCAGATTGAGAGCTTTTTACAGGACGCACAGCCGGCCACAATGGATAGCCCGTTAGTCGGCGGGGTTGTACAGCATCTTGACTTAACGCTGGACAACCAGCCGGTGCGGTTTTTCGTTACTGTCAACCAACACCCCGATCATACATCCGGGCGGGTGTTGATCTTTCAATATGGCCGTGATTGGGCTGATTCTATTTATACGGTTGACTGGCGAATTTGGCGGGTATTGTTGCCCTATGACCAATCCCCGGCGGTAAATGATGCGAACAGCCTGGCACCATCTCTTCAACTGGTTCACGGGCAGACAGGCGTCCGCACACTGGGCGAGATGCTGGCGGATGCCGGAGTCTCGCGCACAGATCTGCGCCAGATTGATATCTTTTCCGAGATCGGGCGCGGACACCGTCAAGTGCAGATAACAAACCCCGCATTGCTGGCCGAACTGTGGGAGACGCTAACTGAGCTTGCGCTAACCCCCAGAGGTGCGCCCCAGCGAATGAGCTGGGAATATGATGTTCTCAATGTCACACTCAGGGCTGATGACTTTCGGGTGTGGCTGCCGTTTTACACCGCAGACACAGAGTTTTTGCTCTACTTCGGCGACCCGCCCTTGGCCATTGACGGCCAAGATGGCACAGCCTTGCACGCACAGCTATCCGCATTGTTCACCGATTAGTGCCACAGCTTAAAATATGGTCGGCAACTTTGGGCGGAAAAGACATTGCGCACACATCCTATTCATGCTAAGGTTAATTTGGATAAGGACGGACGGCCACCGAGAAAAATACAGGAGGTACTACCATGAGCGAAAGAGGAGACGCCATCAAGCAAAAACAAATTACCTACAATCTGCAAAGCTGGTCAAAACAAAAGGGGATCAACCCCCTGCCGGTTGAGCGGGCGGAGGGGCTTTATCTTTACGATTATGACGGCAAGCGCTACGCCGACATGTCGTCCATGCTGGTCAACGTGAACCTCGGCCACCAGAACCCGGTTATCGTAAACGCAATCAAAGAGAATGCCGACAAGATTTGTTACCTCTCGCCGCCTTATGCGGTGGAAAGCCGCGCCAATCTGGCCGAGAAAGTGATCGGCCTTATGCCGGACAACTTTGGCAAAGTGTTCATCACCAGCACAGGGACAGAAGCGGTCGAAAACGCGGTCAAAATCGCGCGGATGGCTTCGGGCAAACAGAAATTCTTCAGCCGTTACCGCTCTTATCACGGCTCAACCTACGCCGGCGCCAATCTGACCGGTGAGCCCCGCCGCTTCCCCTCCGAGCCCGGGATTCCCGGTTTCATCAAGTTCGGCGACGCGTACCTTTACCGCGCACCCGTTCCGTTTGAGAGCGATATCGCCGCCGGTGAATATTACCTCAGAATGCTTGAAGAGCAAATTTTAATGGAGGGCTGCGACAACATCGCCGCCATCTTTATGGAAAGTGTGCCCGGCACAAACGGGATCATGATCCCGCCCGCGAACTACCTGCCCGGCATCCGCACACTCTGTGACAAATACGGCATCTTTATGGTGATGGATGAAGTCATGGCCGGGTTTGGCCGGACCGGCAAGATGTTCGGCTTCGAACACTGGGGGATCAAACCGGACATGGTTACCTTTGCCAAAGGCGTGACTTGCGGCTACGTACAGCTGGGCGGTGTGGCAGTTTCTAAAAAGATCGCCGAACACTTTGACGACAACGCGCTGCTTTGCGGCCACACCTACGCGGCGCACCCGCTGGGCTGTGCGGTCGGCTGCGCCACCATTGACTACTACTTTGAGCACAAAGTCCTTGAAAACGTAAACAAAGTCGGCAAGGTGCTGGGTGAACTGCACGAAGGGCTGAAAGCCAAATACGACTGTGTTGGCGATGTGCGGTATATCGGCTTGTTCTCCTGCGTTGAGCTGGTTAAATCCAAAACCACCAAAGAGCCGCTGGTTCCGTTCCGTGGCGACAAAGACGGGATTATGCCCAAGATTCTCGGCGAACTTCGCGCCCGGGGCTTCCTGACGTACACTTACGAGAACATGGTGTTTGTCTCCCCGCCGCTGACCATCACCGAAGAGCAGCTGCGCGAAGAATATCCCAAGCTGGACGAAGTCATCGGGATTGTGCAGGAGAAGTACGCGAAATAGCAAAGGGCGTTGACAAGGACACAGGCTTTGCGCTATAATAAAAACAGAAAGGGCAAGACCGAACGGTCGCGCCCCAGGGTTTAGAGCTACCTACAAAAAAGTAACCGTCACTCTGGAAAAGGAGCGGTTACTTTTTTGTATTGCGATGATTTAAAACCATAGCGACGATCGACACTAAGGTAATCGAAACTATGTACATCATCTCCATACATGCCTCACCTCCTTTCACTGTACGTTCGGGGGAAAGGTGGCGGGGCGGCAACCGTCCCGGCTTATGCCGTTTTGAGGCCTTGCCCTGCCGGAAATATCCGGCAAAACCATTATAGCGAAATTTGTCGAACTATGCAACAGTCGATTGCCTTTGAAAGCAGCAACGCCTCGAACTGGGCAGTTCGAGGCGTTGTGTTTACTTACCCGCCAAACGCTTTTAGGCTCTCTTCGATCTTGGTCAGGCGCTCTTTGGCTTTTGCCAGCTTTTCGCGCTCGCCCGCTACCACTTCAGGCTTGGCCTTGTCGATGAACCCTTGATTGCCCAGTTTGCGCTCGAGCGCTTCGACATCTTTTGCGGCGCCGGCCTTTTCTTTTTCCAGCCGGGCTTTTTCTTTTTCCGGGTCGATGAGCTCGGACAGAGGGATAAAAATCCTGGCGGCGTCGGTAATTACCTGCACCGCGCCCTCAACATTGAACCCGTTTCCGATATCAACCCCAGAGGCGTAGGCCAGCCGCTGGATAAACGGCGCACCCTGCGCGAAGATCGCGGCGTGGTCGGTTTCAATATCCACATGCGCTTTTTTGGAGGGCGGAACGTTCATCTCAGACCGGCGGGCGCGGATCGCCCGAATCGCCTCGACCACCATAGTGAATTCGCGCTCCTGGGCCACGAAAGCCAGCGACGGCTCAAACACCGGCCAGGGCCGGGTGATCAGCGCGCCGCCTTCGGTGGGCAGCGCCTGCCAGACTTCCTCAGTGATGAACGGCATGAACGGGTGCATCAGCCGCAGCGCACCTTCCAGCACGTAAAGCAGCACCTGTTGGGCGGACAAAGCACTTGCCCCGCCCTCCCCAATACGTGTTTTGCTCAGCTCGATATACCAGTCACAGAGAACATCCCGGAAGAAGTCATAAAGTTTGGAGGCGGCCACGCCCAGCTCGTACTTTTCAAGGTTGCCGGTCACTTCGGCCACAAGGGTATTGTACTTGGAAAGAATCCATTTGTCCTCGATATACAGGGTTTCCGGCAATTGGCCGGCTCTGACTTCGGGGTCTGCGCTCATCAGGATATACCGCGCGGCGTTCCAGATCTTGTTGCAGAAGTTGCGGGAAGCGCGGCACTTTTCGTCGCTGAAGCGCAGGTCGTTCCCAGGCGAGACCCCGGTGGCCAGCGTGAAACGGAGCGCGTCCGCACCGTACTCAGCGATGATATCCAGCGGGTCAACCCCGTTGCCCAGTGACTTCGACATCTTCCGCCCCTGTGAATCCCGCACCAGGCCGTGAATGAAGACAGTCGAGAAAGGGACTTCCCCCATCTGGTAAACGCCGGAAAAGATCATCCGCGCCACCCAGAAGAAGATGATGTCGTAGCCGGTTACCAGCACAGAGGTCGGGTAGAAATATTTCAGGTCGGCGGCATTTTCGTCCGGCCAGCCAAGTGTAGAAAACGGCCAGAGAGCGGATGAGAACCAGGTGTCCAGCGTGTCGCTGTCCTGGCGCAGATTTTTGCTGCCGCATTTGCAGGCGTCCGGTGTTTGGCGGGCGACAGTGACCTCACCGCAGTCGCCGCAGTACCAGGCGGGGATTCGATGCCCCCACCAGATTTGGCGGGAGATACACCAGTCGCGGATGTTTTCCATCCAGTTGAAATAGATTTTTTCAAACCGCTCGGGCACAAACTTGATCGAGCCGTCCCGCACGACTTCAATCGCCGGTTCGGCCAGCGGCTGCATTTTGACAAACCACTGTTTGCTGGCCCAAGGTTCAACGTTGGAAGCGCACCGGTAACAGGTACCGACATTGTGGGTATGCTCTTTGATCCCGGCCAGCAGACCAAGCGAAGTTAAGTCTTCGACCATTTTTGCCCGCGCCTCATACCGGCCAAGGCCTTTATACCGGCCGCCGTTTTCGTTGATGGTCGCGTCTTCACTCATCACGTTGACGAGCGGCAGACCGTGGCGGGCGCCGACCTCAAAGTCGTTCGGGTCGTGGGCGGGGGTGATCTTGACCGCGCCTGTTCCAAACTCAGGGTCGACGTACTCGTCGGCCACGATCGGAATTTCGCGATTTAACAGCGGGAGGATCAGCGTCTTGCCGATCAGATGTTTGTACCGCTCGTCTTCTGGATGAACAGCCACAGCTGTGTCACCCAGCAGAGTTTCCGGCCGGGTGGTTGCGATCTCAACAAACCCGCCGCCATCTTTAAGCGGGTATTTGATCCGCCAGAAGTGGCCGGCCTGCTCCTCGTGCTCGACTTCGATGTCGGAAAGCGAAGTCACACACTTGGGACACCAGTTGATGATCCGCTCGCCTCGGTAGATGAGGCCTTTCTCGTACAAGCGGTTAAAGACTTCAACCACCGCCTCGCTGCAGCCCTCGTCCATAGTGAACCGCTCGCGTCCCCAGTCACAGGAAGAGCCGATCTTGCGCAGCTGGCCGACAATTCGCCCGCCGAACTCCTCTTTCCACTGCCAGGCCCGCTCCAAATATTTCTCGCGGCCCAAATCTTCTTTCGTTGTACCCTCTTTCTTGAGGGTGTCGACAATCCGCGCTTCGGTGGCGATCGATGCATGATCGGTGCCCGGCAGCCAGAGTGCTTCTTTCCCCTGCATCCGCGCAAAGCGGATGAGCAAATCCTGCAGGGCATTGTCCAGCGCGTGGCCCATATGCAGCTGGCCTGTGATGTTGGGCGGCGGCATGACGATTGTATACGGCTGTTTTTCGCTTACTTTTGCGGAAAAATAGCCGCCGTCCTCCCAGAATTTATATACGCGATCTTCCACCAAAGTGGGATCATATTGCTTGCTCAACTCTTTTGGCATACTGGCGCCTCCCAATTCTTTCAACATCACTCAACTGACATTATACCATGATTTTGTTCCATATTCAACGATTTTCTGTTCCATGAAATTCTATGAAATTCCTTGCAATCTTGCCGTTTATAGAACAATGGAATTTTGCGCCCCGTCACTGCAAGGGGCGTTTTTCCCGTGCGGTTAGTAACGTGTTAGTGACGGAACAAAATCACCTATTCAAGAGATTGAACAGCCTGTGAAGCAGGGTCATTACCTCTTGCCGTGTAATCTGCGCCGTGGGGCGTGTACCGTCCATTTGCAGGGCTTCCATCGCCCATAACCAAGCATCTGCCGCCCAATCGGCAACGCCCGTTAAAGCGGCGTTTTCGGGGCTTGTGGGCGGGGTTGGCGTTGCGGGTACGGGCGATACGTTCAAAGCCCCGTTAATCCACGAACCCGCCCTGCCTTTGACATTGGTAATATTCACCGCTTGCCCGCTGGTATTGAATACGAAGTATTCGCCCGCTTCCTGTGTGTTTCGGGGGTTACGGTTCGCCAACGCATCGGCGGCGGTCGTAAATCCCGACAACGGCACATGAAGGTTATACAGCGCACCAGCGGCGGGCGGCGTTATAGTTTGAGAAGGTATGTTTGCGGGCGTTGATGCAGGGGCAAGCATTTCATTAACACGCCGCATAATTTCGGGAAAACGAGATTGAAGAAACGGTGCGGGGCAATTTGTCGCCGAAAAAAAGTTATGGCGGGTCAAACTACCAGCGGGCGTTCCGTTGTATACCAATTCGACAATACCGTTGCGGCGGCATATGCAAACGCACAATTCAAGCAGGGAAGCGAACGCCGCATCGCTCACGCTCCAATCGGGCGCACCCCGATTATTCGCAACTCCGATTGTGATTGCTTGATGGTCGTTTGCGCCGCTGGACGAAGCCCAGCTTCGATTCCTTTCTTCCACAAACAAGCCGATTCGCCCGTCTGTCGAAATTCCGTAATTGTAACTTGCCTGTGTTGTTGGTCGGCTTAACCAATCGCCCAACGCTTCAAGCCCAATATTACCCGCCGTGTGATGAATTGTGATTTTCGTTATCGGCTGGTTGCGGGGGCTGTTGCGATTCGGCGACAAGCGGGTTAAGACTGCAAGCGGGCTATTTGTGAAGTTGCTCATGTTGCACACTCCCCTTCCTCACACCCGCCGCACAATTCGTTGTACAAGTCGGGATGCTTTTCGGGCGTGATTTCGTTGGCATCCGTAACCAACGGCAATTCTTGATTTTCTTTCATGGTTTACACCCCTTTCAATTTTCGCCGCTGGTCTGCGGCGTACTACTCACAATCAGCAAGGTTTTGTTTACCTTGCTTGCTATTTCCGTTTGACTGGCTATCGTGGTATCAACCTTTGCGTTGATTCGGGCGACATCTACGGAAATATCATCAATTCGATTGTGGATGCGGTCAAGTGTGGCTTTAGTATCAACCTTGCTTGTGTCAAGCGTTGCTTTTAATCCAGCCATCACAGCGGTATTGTCGGAAACAACTTTCAATAATTGTTGCTGTTGTTCCCGTTCGTGGGCTTTATCCGCTTTGCGCCCTTTCAACACAACGATGTAAAAGGGTATTGCAAAAATAGCAAGAATCACGAAAAACAAAATCAATTCGCTTCCCGTTCTGCCGACAACGGCTTCTAAAACACCATAACCTTGTTCGCTCATACCCTCACCCCCTCGACACATAAAAATGATGATTACCGTGTGTGAAAACACGGTTCAAGGCTCGTTCGTGCCAGCTTCCTTCAGCACCACGAACCGAACGAAAGAAAGTAGCACCACGGGAATAATCTTCACCCTGCAATGCCCTGTGAACGGCATTTCGGATGCGGTCATCGGGGGTCGCTCTGTCGAACGCCCCGTTCGTTATTGGGGAAAACTGATTCGGCGCAAAAACAACGCCCCGAACATCGTTTGGAAATGCGGGGTCGTTCATACGGTTTATGATGACATTGATAACGAGTATCAACCCCTTGTCATCTTCACCACGGGCTTCAGCCCACGCTATACGGTACAGTATTTCCATTTCTTCGGGCGTGAAGGGTAAATCATCACCACCGCCCGAATCGTCAAATATGGGCGGTTCTAGCCCCGTACAGACGGCATACAAACGATACATCATTGTCACCACTTTTTGCCGTGTAGCGGGTTCATCGGGGCGTGTGCCATCGGACAAGCCCACACCCTGCGCCCACGTTATTGATTCGCTCATAAAATCACCTTCCAGTCCAGCAAAATTCACATTAAAAAAGCCGATTACCAAAACGGCAATCAGCACAACACGGGCAAAATACACTTGTTAAGTGCTTCGCCGTTGCGTGAATTTTGTTGTGAAGGTGAAGGGCTTTTGTTCGGCAAGTCCGATGTAAGTCATTTCGGCAAAAATACCGCCGTCCGATTCAATTTCAACGGGCAAGGCTTCCAAATCTTTAACCAGCCCGTCATTGAGGGCAAACGAAGCCGTATCAATAACGGATTCGGTCAAGATTTGCAACCATTCCCGAAGGCTGTACTGAATTTCGTGGTATGCCCACTGTTCGCCCATGCCCGCCATATCGTCATCGCCGCCTTCGGTCGGCGGTATAAGGGTAGGGTTAAAGCGCAAGAAAACGGTATCAACGCAAACTTCAAAGGGGGTATGCGCTACTTCTTTACTACCCCGTACTATTCCCATGTTTTTCATGCAAAACATCCTTTCTTTCCTTTAATGTTAGTAATGTAAAATTCGGCAATCGCCGCTTTTATCGGTTCGACATACTTTCTAATAAGCCGAAAACTATCACACCATTTCAGCCAGCCTAAATATGAATTGACGGCGCAAAAATCGGTATATTTTATCGGCTCATTTTTTATCACCTTCTTTCGGATGCGGTTCATCTTTTGCTTAAATCGCTTACAAGATGACTTTCGCAATAGTTTGTAGTCATAAAAATGACGATACCCGACAAAATCAATTCCCCGTATGTTCGTGGGGAATACTTGCCAGTTTCCTTTGAGTTTTAGCGATAGATTTTCAAAAAGATATTTGTCGATGCTCATTTTCAGATTGTGAAGCCAAATCTTGCTATCGCTCAAAATAACAATGTCATCCATATAACGGATGACATACTTCACGCCCTGTTCTTCCTTTAACCAGTGGTCAAAGTATGCAAGGTAGAAATTCGCTAAATACTGCGAAAGGTAACTACCAATCGGAACGCCTTTGCCATCGGGCATACTGTCAATGATGCGGTCAAGTAAAACCAGCAAGTCGGCATCCTTAAACTTGCGGCGCAACAACTGCTTCAAAATATCGTGGTCAATGTTTGGATAGAATTTCGCAATGTCGATTTTCAAACAATATTTCGTTCCTGCTCTATCCAGCATATAACGGTCAAGAAGTTTTGAAGCGTGATGTATACCCCGAAATTTCAACGATGCGCAAGTAAAGTTTGTGAACACTTCCATGAAGATATGTTCAATCTGCAACATTACAGCCCATTGAATGATTCTATCGGGGTAATATGGCAACTTCATCAAAAGCCGCTCTTTGCCCGTGTCGTTGACGGTTTTCAGCGTGTAGGGGCTTACCTTGTATGATTTGTTTACAAGCAAGTCTTGCGCTTGCCGAAGGTAATAATCGGGGTCGCCGTCAATGCCAGCATCAACCATCTTCACTTCGCCGTAATGCCCTTTATTCTTGCGGGCGTTCCTGTGCGCTTCTTTGATATTCTCAAAGTCGCAAATTTTATCGTAAATATTTCCGTATCTTTTCATTACAATCATCCTTTGATGTTTGTTTTTACCGAACCTTCAGCCGATACAAGTTACTTGCATCGTTTACCAGCACGGCGCAAAGCGTTGTTATATTTTGCCTTGTGGCAAGGCGATTAGGGCGGATATTGAAAACATTGACTGCCTGCCGACATTCGAGTTAACATTAGTGGCGGTTTGATTCACATTCAAGTGGAAAACCCCTGCATTAGAACCATTATTCCAGTTGCCACTGAAAATAGGTAGCGTCCCTGCATTAAGATTACCCTAACTACTAAAATTTTGTAGCTTTTTCTCAAACTGAATTTTGTCGCCCTCGAATTTACTAATCGCCTATATCAAAAAGTAAGAAGTTAGCTATAAAAACATCAACCGCCCGCCGACACTCGAGCGAACACTAGCGGCGGTGTGAAGCACAAGCAAGCGGAAAACCCCCGCATGAGAACCACTACCCCAGCCGCCACCGAAAACAGGCAGCGCCCCCGCACCAAGATTACCCCAATCGCTGAAGAAGGTCGTTTCCGAACCACCGCTTGCGTTGCGGATGATGAAGCCCGTTTCGCTTGTGCCTTGTACATCGGTAATCCAGCTTGAAAGGTTCGCCGCCGCTCCGCTGAAACCTCGATTCGTGTACCCGCTCCCCGTGTCGTTAAAACCTGTGAAGGCGGTCAAGATATTGCGGTTCGCATCGGAAAACAGCCCATCGACACGTTCCCAAATGTTACCCCACAAATCTTCAACGCCCAAACATTTCACGCTATCGGTTGCGTTCGCCTGTGTACCCCAATTCATACCACGGGTATTAGTCGAACCTGTCGCCGCTAGTGCCGTTGCGCTAGTTCTGCCGTTCCCCAAAGCCTGTTGACTGTTAAGGTTCTTAAACCGAATCAAGTACAGGATTTGAAGAAGGGTCATCGCATAGAACATTTGCTGGTCGTACCCTGCGCCGTTTAACTGCGCCGCCGAACGCAACGCCCCGATTGTGATTGATACGTTGGGGCTTCTACCGCTCAAAGAACGCAAGCGGTTACTTAGGGTCTGTTGACATTAAGCGAATGTATCAACGATGAAAGCGAAGAAAATAAAGGTAATGAACATGATGTCCAGCTTGTCGTAGCGAGTAAAAATGCGACGGAAGCGCTTTATTCTGCGG